>NZ_MOWP01000017.1:0-450517 GCF_001983215.1 Frankia sp. CcI49 | reverse complement strand
CGCGCGTTCACGCAGCTCAGCCGGGTAGCTCGACCGCCGTGTCATGACTCCATCTCCTCAGAAGATCGAGTCTCCGGACACGCCGGGGGGCTTCAAGGTCCAGGTCCGCGAGCGGTCCGGGCTGCCCAACTCCCAGATCGGAACGGCGCTGATACAGGCGGCGTTTCGACCTTCGAAGAACGGAGACCCTACGACAGCGGGCCCTCTTTGCCGGCACGACGCCGAGGGCGGCGAGTCGGTCGCCATGATGGAGCTGTTCAAAGGTGCGGTCGGCCTGTTCAAGAATCCGTCGAGCCACCGCCGGGTGACGTTTGACGATCCGACGGAAGCCGCAGAGATCATCCTTCTCGCGGATCTTCTGCTTCGTCTCCTGCGGAAGATTCCTCCCACAGAGACGAGCATCCCCGGAGGCGCTCCTTAGGTCCGCGCCTCGGCCGTATGGGACCCTGGCCCCACCTGCACCAACTGGGGAAGCGCGGGATGGGGCGGTGAGCCCGGGGCGTCCGCCGCGATCTTCCCGACGCTGGGAAGATTGCCCARCTGGCGTCACTCACCGAGGAACGCGGACAGCGCGTAGGTGCCGTGCCGGTCGAGGTTGCCGCGGGCCCGGTCGTAGCCACGGGTAGTCCGCGGGTCGGCGTGCCTGGCGAAGTCCTGGGCGTCGCGCAGGCTGGCCCCGGAGTCCAGCAGCAGCGTCACCGCGGTTGCCCGCAGCGAATGCGGCGACAGCCGGGTTTGCGGCAGTCCCGCCCGGCGCCCCAGCATCCGCACCTGCTTCCAGACCGCGGCTCGGTCCAGCCGCTTGCCGGTCGAGGTGGCGAATATCGGCCCGTCGTCCCTGCCATCCAGGTAGCGGTCGATCTCGTGGGCCGTGGCAGGCGAGAGCACTACCGTCGCGGCCTTCGCGCCTTTGCCGACGAGGCGCAGCACCCGGTGGCCGCGCTCGAAGCCCATGTCGGCGACGTCCAGGCCGATTGCCTCGGATACTCGCAGGCCGTTGCGGAGCAGCAGGCCCATGAGCGCGGCCGTGCGCGGTCCGTCCGCCTCGGCCGCGGCGAGGAACGTGCGGGCCTCCTCGCGGGACATGCCCGGCGCCTGGTGCCGGTCGGTGGTCTTCGGCCGGCGGGCTCGGGCCGCCGGGTTGGTTTCGATCTGCCCTTCGTCGAGGGCATAGCTGTAGACGCTGGCGACGCTCGACAGTTTGCGGCTGATGGTGGTGGAGGCCTGACCGTCGGCTTCGAGGTCGCGCGCCCACCGGTCAACGTGAGGACGGCGGGCGTCGAGCGGGTGAATACCCCACGCTTCGCACGCTCGGGTCCACTCGGCGACGCTGCGGCCGTATGCCTCCCGAGTCCGCGGGCTGAACCCGGAGTCGAGCCAGAGGGCGACGAGCCGGGGCCACGGCACACGGCTCCCGCCCTTGGCGAGGGTCAGGGTGTCATCTGCGGGGAGCACCTCGACGGCTCCCGAACCCCCGTTGTCGATCACGAAAGACATGATCGAAAGATACAACAGAATGCCTGTTCTGTTGTATCCGTGAGAGACCGTGACGGACTGCTCGATACCGGGGTGCCCCTAGGCTCTCCGTGTGGAGATCACCGCATTCGTCGTCTCGATCATCTCGTTGCTTGTCGCAGTCGCGAGCGCCGCCTACGCCCGGCAGATGGCCCGCAGCGACAAGGAGCGCCGTCGGGACGAACGGCACCCGGCCTTCGTCGGCGAGATCGAGATGGAGGAAGAGGGAAGCTGGCACTCCCACCTTCGGCTGCGCCTCACCAGCCCATGGCCACTTGCCCGGCTAACTGTCTCCATCGTCGAGGGACACGGCGTCGAGTTCGCTCCCGATCAGGACGGCATCATCCCCACCTCATCCGCCCCTCACCTGGCACTCGACCACGGCACCCTCAGCACGGGCGATCGGATGGACTGGCGGGTTCGCGTACTCGCGGACCGATCCGAGGAGATCCGGCTCCGGGTCATCGGCTCGGATAGCGACGGTCGGAAGTGGGAGACAGCGGTGTACGTCGCCACCCCACCGCAGCTGTCGCAGATCTTTTGATCCTGGCGCTAGACGTTCCTACGCCGCCGGCCGGTGACACGAAGCTAGGTACGACTCCACGTCAGCCGCGCTGACGTACACCCGCCGGCCGACGACCCAGCATGCGATCCTCCGTTCATCGGTCAGCCGACGGACCAGGCGTGTGCTGATCGCCGGCCAGCGTGCCGGCACCTCGCTGCGGGGGATGAGGTCGGACGGGGCCAGTTCGGTCACATCGGAGAGCATGGGTTCCTTTCGCTGGTGGCTGAATGCGATGGGTGGGTGTGTGCGGTCAGTACAGGCCGAGGCGGCAGTTGGGGTCGCCGAGCATGCTGAGACTGGCGTCGGAGAACGGCTCGTTCGCCTCATGGAGCTCCGCCATCTGGTGCAGGTCGGCCCGCCAGGGCGACAGGCCGAGTTCAACCTCGACGTTCCGCGGCGAGCCGGCCGAGGAAGAGGAGATGGATTCCACCAGGCAGTCCATCGTGGTCGACGGCGCCAGGTCGGGTAGGCCCTCGACGGAGATCCGGTCTCCGATCTCCAGGGTGAGCAGCAGCGGCCAGAGTGCCGGCCGGGCACCGGGCTGGAGGACGAGCGTGGCGACACGCGCGCGGTTCGTGGCCCGGGTGGCGAGCCGCCACTGGCCGTGTGCCACCGGCTCCTGCTCGGAGCTCACGGCCAGTTCCAGGTCGCCTGCGGCGCGCTTGCCGTGCAGCGCGATCGATGGCTCGTCCCGGAGGGTGACCGTAGCGCTTTGCGGACGCTTCACGGTGATCATGTTTTCGACATACTGATCGTCTTTGCGGGGACGAAACTGCTTCGCGGCCACCGGGGTCCCATCGGCCGCGCGGAACGTCGCGGCTGGGTCGCGGTTGACCCGGTGGTGCCGGTTCCGCATGACCAGCTTCCCCGCAGCGTCGAAGTAGACGATCGCGCCGGTCTGCGCGGCGATCCCCTGGACCAAGGACAGCGCCGATCCTTCCGCCCAGGAACGGCTCATCATGGCGCTGAGCCCTCGGTCTACCCGGGTCCAGCAGGACGGCCATTCGACCAGGGAAGCGATGCCACCGATCCGGTTCCCCTCGCTCTCGCCGGTGAAGTTGCCGTATTGGCCGACAACCGCGTGCGCGTCGGTGCGGGAGGAGGTGAGGACTCGGGGCCAGAACGCCGCGTGCGCGACCGGGGTACGCCAGGCGTACTTCATCTGCCGCTTGTAGGTTTCGTAATAGCCGCCGAGGTAGGCGCGGTCCGGTGTTCCCGGGCTGAACGGGTTGCCGGTGAGGGTCGTGGATACTGCCTGCCAGCTTTCCGCGATCCGCAGGGTTACGCGCCCCCAGGTGCCGACCGTCGGATCGTAGGCGATGAAGATCGGGAAAGTGCGGCCGAAGGCGTAGCTGCCGACAGCTGCGACCGGCGGGTTGTTCGGCATGACCAGGCGGATCACGCCGTCGGTGTACATCTCCAGCTGGAAGCCGGACAGGAGGTCCTGGCCGCCGGTGAAGCGGGCGGTGCGGAAGAGGATCCGGGTCTCACTGATCGCGCCGGTGGGCATCTGCGCCCAGATCTCGGCGGTCCATCCGCTGGCGTTGCTGGGAAGCGCAGCGGGTACTCCGGACAGGTCGAGCACGTTCCCGGCGAACTGCCTTGCCTCGGACGGGTTGAGCGACAGCCATGTCTGCCCGTCGTCGGCGGTCTTACCACTGTCAAGAACGGGGAGCGCGTTGTCCGCGCCGAGTTCGGATGCGCCGCTGCCGTACTTCGAGGTGAGGACTACGGCGAAACTGCCGTCTCCGGCGAGGGAGCCGACCGACTTGGAATCCTTGGGCTCGTTCAGCCGGAAGTAGGCGCCGGGCTTGTCGAGCATGATCTCTGCGGGCAGTGGGGGCAGAACCTCGCCACCGAAGTACTTGGAGTCATCGACGCATTGAAGCTCGACCTCACTCCAGCCGGCCGCCCAGACTTCCTGTTCCCAGGATTCGGTAACGCCGGCCCATTCCGGCAGAAGGACCCCGTCGACACGGCGCAGAAGCACGAACCGTCGGTTCGAGTCGATGTTGCCGAGGTACGGCGCTGGTGCGGTGAGGCTGTCGGGGGTGAGCGCGCCGTCAGCGTTGCGCAGTGTTGCGGTGAGGGTGGAGGCCTGGATGGGGCCGAGCTCGTCGCTGCGCCCGCGGCGCCAGCTGGGCGAGCCCTTCACCCTGCTGCTGATGTTGGTGCCGAGGTAGTCGACCGTTGCCGTGTCGAACCGGTGCTGCTCGCCCTGCGGCGCGCCGAGCACGGTGGCTCGGAACACTAGCCGGGACACCCCGGCCGGAGCGAGACCGACAAGGCACAGCGGCATGTACCGGCCGAGCTGCTGGGTCACCGTGCCGGTGACGGCGCCGAGCGAGCTACCGCCCGCGGTCATGAACGTGACCGTGCCCTGCACGGTGCGGGCCTGCGCGCCCTGCCAGCCGGGCCGGGTGTGGATCAGCGCCATCCACCAGCGGTTCGCCACGACCGACCCGGGAGGAGACCACCAGTAGATCGACGGGTTGCCGGACCCCGCAGCGTTGCGCTGGACGACGCCGACCTTCTCGCCCGCGTAGGCCTGCGCAGAGGCGGCGACCTCGTACGAGGTGTCCGTTCCAGCTTCCCAAGAGTTGTCAGCCTCGAACGTGGAGTCGGCCCCGGTCATGATCGGAATCGACAGGCGGGGCCGGTCGAACGCGACGAACGCGAGGAGGTCGACCGGCGTCCCGCTGCTCGGGGTGCCGATCAAGGCGGGATCGTGGACGAGCGGAGGCTCCTCCGGCTCGCCCACGCCTGCGCCGATCCCGAACGGGCCCAAGCCGAACGTGCCGAGGCCGAATCCTGGCATCAGAGACCCTTCGCGATCGAGGACCAGCCGCGGCGGCGGCCCAGCTTCCAACGGCGGCCGAGGGACTCGGGGCCGGAGATCTTGACGTTGCCGACGCGCAGCTTCGCCAGGTGCGGCGGCAGGTCGATCGGCTTCGGTGCCTCCGCCCCGGCGGGCCGGGGCGGCTTCTGCACGGCGACCCGGGCTTCGGCCGGCTGCGGGCGCGAGGCGGCCGGAGCTGGCGGGGTGGGCCGGCGGACAGCCACAGTCGGGGTGTCCCGGGCCGGCCGGTGAAGACGGACGGTCTCCGCCTCGCGGGCGGGTGCGCGGTGGACGGCCGGGGCCTGGCGCGGGGCGGCCGGGCGGGACGGGGGCCTGGTCGCCGTCTCGGTGCGGCCGGCGGGGCGGCGGGTGCCGGTCTCACCCGCGGCGCGTGCCAGGTCGGCGCGGGACAGGCGCATCGTCGGGGCGTCGACCAGCCGGGCCGCCGGGCTGCTCTCCGCCGGCTGGTGAGCGTCCGGGGTCTGACCGCCGCCGGCCAGGGCGAGCTTGCGGGTACCCGGGCCCGGCCGGGACGACCGGCCCCGGTGGCTGTTCAGCCCGCCCTTACGCCGGCCCAGCCAGACCAGGAACCCTTCCGGGTTCCGGATCTTCGGGTCGGCGTAGACCTTCGCCCGCAGCGGGTCAGCCGCGGCCTGGCGCCGCTCGGCCACCAGCCCGGCGAGGCCCGTTCCGCGCGGTGAGGGCCGGTGGCCGAAATCTCCGGAGCCGTGGACGGCACGTGGGGTGGCCTTGGGCGTGAAACCCGGGATCGTGCTCAAGCGGCTTCACCACCGCCTGGCTGCCCGTCCTCGCCTTCGAGCAGGGACCGGAGGTCGCCGCGCGCGAGGGCTTCGCTGACCTGGCTGGGGCTCGCGGTGGCCAGGTCGGTGTCGGACCACTGGGCACCGGGGACGGGCGCAGTGGGGGTGGTGTCGCCGAGGAGCTGCGAGAGCTCACCGGCCCCGTACGCGCGGGCGACCTCCTCAGGCGGGGCGCTGGCCAGCCACTGATCGTCGCGCTGAGGGACGGGGGTCATAGCCTGGTGCCCCGACCGCTGGGATGCGGCCGAGGCTCTGCGGGACATCGACTCCCGCAGAGCCTCCTCCTGGAGCTCGCGGGCGCGGGCGAACATCGCGAACGCGGGCGTGGTCCAGGGCTCCTCTTCGGTCATCGGCCCTCCCGAGGCGGGCCCAGCTCACGCCGCAGGACCGCGGCGGGGTCCGCGATCAGTTCGGCGTGGGCGCGGGGGGTGATCTCGGCGGGGGTGAGCGCCTCACCGGGCGGGGTGCGACGCGCTGCGACCTGGTGCAGGACGAGGCCCAGGAGCACGTTCACGTCGGGCTGCCCGACGAAGGCGCCGCGGCCGACAGCGATCCGCCCCGGATCGTGCTGGTGCCACCCGAACCCGCCGTCGTCAGGGCCGCAGTCCCAGCCCTCGGGGACGGCCCGACTGAGAGCGGTCCGCCAGCTGGCGAAGCGGGCCCGCCGGGCGTCGGCCGCGGCCACGAGCTCGGACACCGCGTCGACGGCGGCGGTCAGGCGGAGGTGAAGGTCAGCGGCGTCGCCGGTGTGCGCGGTGATCTCGGCGCGGAGGTCGGCCAGCTCGCGGAGACGCTCGGCGTTCGCCTCAGTGGCGAGCCGATCACGGGTGCGGGCTGCGCGGGCGTCCAGGAGCCGGCCGAGAAGCCCTCTGCTGTCCTCGGCGGTCTCCAGGTCGGGTGCGGTGTCCAGGTCGACGAGCGCCCGGACGATGTCGTCGCTGGCGGCGTTACTGTCCGCCAGGGTCGGGCTGGTGCGGGCCATCAGGCTCCCGGGGTACGAAGACGATCCAGTTCCCGCCCGCCTGCTGGCGGCCGGGGAGCGTTCCCACGGTGAGCCGGCGGCGGATGGTGCGGTCCGACCAGCCAGTACGTGCCGCGTATTCGGCGACGCTCATACTCAGCGTCTCCGGTGCCCTCTCCGCCTGGCCGATCATGGCCACGCCAGAGAGGCCAGCCACGCGCCTGCGCTCTGCCGCAGCGAGCACGTCAAGGCCCTGGCGCAGCGCGGGCGACTCGGCGAGCCCGCCATCCCGAGGCCGGAGCGCACGCACACCCACCACAGCCGCACCCAGGACCGGAGCCACAGCCGCCCCAGGAACGAACGCACCGTCCGCGGCCTGGTGGGCCCGCTGGAGCGCGTCAACCAGGGCCAGCGACGGTGCCCATCGGGGATCCACGGCCGCGGCGAGCCTGGCTCGGACAGCGGTGAGAGTCCGCGGGGTCGCACCGTCCAGCACGGAGAGGAACGCGACCGCTCCAGCGGCCGGGAGCCTGCGGAGCCCGCGGTCCAAGGTGCGCAACACGGCCGGGTCGAGCACCAGCGCGGCGCGGGCGAACACCTCGTTTCGGTGGCGGACGTAGAGGTCAACCCGCGCGCGGACGGCGTCCAGGTCGACACCGAGGCCGGCCCCATCCACCTCGGCCACAGCAGGCAGGCTGTCCGCCAGCCGGTCAGACGGCACGGCGACCACCTGCCAGCCGCTGTGCGCGGCGGGCTGCCCGCCGACGCTGCCGCAGCGACCTGGCCGTGTCCGGTCGCACGCTCTCCCCAGCCAGATCGACCAGCTTGCCGAACACCCGTTCGGCGCTGTTCGGCGCAAGCGCCCCGGCGAGCCGGCGCAGCGTCTCCACCCGGGGCCGGCGGGCACCCCCCTCCAGGTCCCTGACCATCCGGCGGGAGACACCGGTCCGCGCAGCGAGCAACCTGGTAGAGAGGCCAGCGGCTTCGCGGAGCTGGCGCAGCTCGGCTCCCAGACCGGACCGTAGCCGCTGCGCCTCCTCCCCGACCGGCGGCCCCGGCCAGCCCGCCGAACGTTCGGCGGGCGCCAACACGCACACGAGGCCCCCGACGAACGTTCGCCCCTCTGACTCTGGGTTCACGGCTGGTCCTGGGTGTGGGGGCGGTCGGTGATCTGGGCGAGGATCCGGCCGGGGAGGGTGGTGAGCTCCCCGGGGGCGACGATGTAGATCTCGATGTTGGCGGGGAGGTCGTCGGTGCGGGGTGCGGTGTGGCGGCGGCTGTTGAAGCTGGGCGGGCACCAGACGGCCGCGATCCGGGGGCCTGCGACCGCGAGGAAGGTCGGAGGCCCGGTGAGGATGCGGACGGGGCGCCGGTTACTGGGCGACTGCCGGAAGACCGTGAAGCCGGAGTGCTTGAAGACGTCGGTGACCTTGGAGACGAACTCGTAGTGCTGGGCTTCGCGGTGGAGCTCGCGGGGGTCGAGGTCCGGGCGGGTCGTGCTCATGGGGTCCTCCGTGTGGGGCAGGCCGGGGTGTGCGTGACGGTCAGGRCGCCGTGTGCGTCAGGGACGGCCACGGCGCTGCAGGAGGGGCAGGCGAATGCGTCCGGGGAGTGGAGCCCGGACCACGGGGCGATGGCCACCGGTCCGCTCCGAGCCGGCGGGAAGGCCCGGGAGTCTGTGGGCGCGGGCGGAGGCAGGAACCTCGCCGTGGGGGCAGTGAGGCGGGCGCGCTCCTTCCAGGGCCGGTCGGTGGTTGCTGGCATAGGGGTCTCCAGGGGGAAGATCCGGACATGACGGGGGGCGAACGGCAGGACGATGACGACGTGGTGATCCGCGGTGATCCGCCGGCGCCGCCGGGGTGGGAGCCGCCCGACGGGCTCGCATGCGCGGGGATGCCCGCGGATCCCGAGCCGGACTACGACATCTACCCAGCGCTGCCGTACAGGGGGCCTTCGCCTCGGCACCGGGCGAAGCGGCGAAGCCGGTGGCTGTGGAGGCGAGGGAGTCGGGGGTGAGCTGGAGAGCGGGCGGGGTGGTGCGGCCCGCGCGGTAGTCGATGCCGCGCGGGCCGCGGTGAGCTGGTGTGATCAGGCCCGCGTCGAGGCGGTGGCGTCCGTCGCGTGTTCGTACTCCACGCCTTCCACGCCGACGAAGCTCTGCAGCGGCATCGGGCCGACGGGAGAGGCGAAGAGCGGGCGCCCGCCGTTGCCGTTCGCGTCGATCTCCCACGCGAGCACGCGCTCGACGGTCATGCCGCCGTGGTCCCAGGTGAGCTGGGCTGTCCAGCCGTCTCCGGGGACGATCCGGCCGGGCCTGCCCCGCTCTTCGAGCCGGCGGAAGGTCAGGCCGTCGTCGCCCGGGTCGCTCGCGGGGACGAGCGTGCCCTTCCGTTCGTCGACGACCAAGGCGCGGCCGGCGGAGTCCCAGGCGATCACGTCGCGGGAGTAGACGGCAGGGGAATCGGGAGTCGCCGAGTAAGCGGCGGACCAGCCGATAGCGGGAATCATGATCTTTTCTCCTTGGGTGGGGGTGGGCTGGCGGTCGAGGCCCGACCCGAGGCGGTCCCCGGACCGGGCGCGAGGCGGTCACGCGGCGGAGGTCAGCGGCGGTTGCAGCGGCACGTGCCGCGCGGCGCGAACCGCGGCGAGCACGAGGCGGTGCCGGTCCCCTGCAGGGAGCCGGGCGAGGCACTGAGGGCCCACGAGCAGGGCCCGGGACGTGGGGGCGCGCAGGAGACGGTGGCAGCAACGGCACCGAGGCCGGCCGTCCTCGGTGGGGATGACGGTCATCGGGGGCCGTCCTGGGCTGCGGCGGTGCGGCCGGTGATGGCTCGCCAGCTGGCCCGCGAACGTTCGGCTGCGCGGTGGCGGAGGGCGGCGCGGCCGGCGTCGCGGTGCCTCGGCGAGCACCAGCCGGCAAACGGGCTCAGGCCGGGGTCGGCCGGCCGGGTGCACAGGCGGCAGGTGGTCTCCCGGGGCGGGGTCCAGGGCGGGGTGCCGGAGCCGGGGCACCGGAGCCCTGCAGCACCGTGGACGCGAAGCAATGCGTCCCGGCGGATCGGGACGTCGGCGGCACAGGTGCGGCAGCGGCCGGTCGCGCGGGGGGTGGTCACGGTGTCTCCCGGGTGGTGCGTGCGAGCTTGCGGGCGTGGCGTGCTTCGAGGCCGGCGGTCCGGCGGGCCCGCTTGTGGCGGTCTGCCTGGCGGTGGGCGGCGGTCTGCGTGCGAGCCGCGGCGATGGCGGCCTGGACCCGGGTGAGCGATTCAGCGCGAAGGCCGGCAGCGTCCATCAGGCGGCCATCTCGGAGAACCGGGAGTAGCGGCCCTGGAAGGCGACGGTGACGGTGCCCGTAGGGCCGTTCCTGTTCTTGGCGACGATCAGGTCGGCCTCGCCAGCTCGGGGAGAGTTGTCCTCGGTGAGCTCCGGGCGATGAATCAAGATCACAATGTCGGCGTCCTGTTCGAGGCTGCCCGACTCCCGCAGGTCAGAGAGCTGCGGGCGCTTGTCGGCCCGCTGCTCGGACGCCCGATTGAGCTGCGACAAGACGACCAGCGGCACATCCAGCTCGCCCGCGAGGCGCTTCAAGGACCGGGAGATCTCGCTGACCTCCTGCTGCCGGTTCTCGACGCGGCCGCCGTGGCGGACAAGCTGCGCGTAATCGATCACCGCCAGGTCGAGGCCGTGCCGCCGCTGGAACCTGCGGGAGGCCGATCGGATGCCCATGAGCGTGTCCGTCGACGTGTCGACGTAGCGCCGTGATGCGGCGAGGGGGCCGCTGACCCGGCTGACCGCGGCCCAGTCCGCCTCACCGAGTTGGCCCGACCGCAGGGCCTGGAGCGGGATGCGGCCCTCGGCGGAGATCGTCCGCAGGTCGATTTCGTCCGCGCTCATTTCCAGGCTGAACAAGATCGCGGACTTGCCGAGGCGGAGTGTGGCGTGGCGGATGATGTCCAGGCCGAGGGTCGACTTTCCGACGGCCGGGCGGGCCGCAACGATGATGAACTGGCCACCGCGTAGCCCGCACAACATCTCATCGAGCTCGGCGAACCCGGTTTGAAGGCCGGGGACCGGGCCGTCCGAGGCCGCCAGGCGTTCGAGAAGGTCCAGGGTGCGGTGGAGGCTGTCAGCGGGGGCCTCGGGGCCGCCTGCCTGCCGGGCGGTGGCTGTGGCGGCGTAAAGCTTCGCTTCGGCGCGGTCGATTGCCTCGGCGGCGCCTTCCGGGCTGGGGGTGAGCCCGATCTGCCGGATGGTCGAGCCTGCCTCGGCGAGCCGGCGCAGGATCGCCGTGTCCGCGACGATCCGCGCGTAGTACCCCGCGTTCGCCGCGGTCGGGACGCTGGAGATCAGCGTGTGCATGTAGGCGGGCCCGCCTACATGCTCCAGCAGGTTCTGCCGGCCCAGCTCGGCGGCGACACTGATGGCGTCGGTGGGCTCGCCGCGGGCGAACAGACTCGTGATCGCCTCGTACACCGTCGCGTGCGCCGGCCGGTAGAAGTCGCCCGGGGACAGGATCTCGATGACGTCGGCGGTCGCGTCCGTCGACATGAGGCAGCCGCCCAGGGCCGCAGCCTCGGCTCGGAGGTCGTGGGGCGGGGCGGTGAGCATCGGGTCGTCGGCGGCTGTCACGCGGACTCCTGCAGGGCATCGGGGTGGCAGCGGGGGCACGGCGCGCCTTCAGCGCGGCGGAACCGGAGATTGGTGCGGGCGGCGGGCTCCCCGTCACCGCACTCCCCGCACCAGGGCGGCACGGACGGGGCGGCGGGCGTGCGCTGGGCGCGCCAGGCGGCGATGTGCTCCTGGACGTCCTGGGAGGGGAGGCTGCGCCACCACCTTTGGCTGCGGACGCGGTGGAGCTCGGTGATCCATTTGGTGCACTCGATGATCTCTCTCTCGTCTGTCATGCCAGCAGCACGGAGCGCCTGCTCTGCATCCGTCAGGCGCCTCGTGTGCGCCTCGTCCGCAGCCACGACCGAGAGACCCGGCCGAGAGAGATTGAGGGGACCTGAGGAGACCTGAGGAGAGGGGGCCGACTGGGTTCGGCCCTTTGGTGACTGGGTTCGGCCCTTTGACGAGTGAGTTCGGCCCTTTGACGACCTCATAGGGCCGAACTCGCTCGGCCCTATGAGGTCTGAGCCAAGACCATCGGACCCCTCGACACGGCGCCCCCGAGGCACCAGGAAATCCAGCGCGTGACGCTTCGCTGCGTACACGACACGCCCGTCGCTGCCTGTCCCCATCGGCACCCGGAACTCCCACCCGGCCTTGCCGAGGCGCAGCAGCGCGTCACGGACCGCCTTGGTGTCCTTGGCACCCGTCCAGCGACACAGATCCGCAAGATCCGCAAAGCTCAGCCGTGTTTCGTCGCTGGCGTCGTCGGCGATTTCGTAGGCCACGAGCCGCGAGAGCCCCGGCGGCACCTCGGGCCCCATCGCCTCACGGAGCCACCGCSGCAGCTCGTACCCCACCTCAGCCACCCATCCGGCCGGGGCGGCCGAGGGCAGTGCGCTCCCGGGTGTCCTGGCGGCGGAGCTCGTCGTCCCGGGTCCGCAGCGGCCGGCCGGCACCAGCGGCCAAGACGCGGAGATGCGCGCGGAGTCGTGCGATTTCGTCGGAGTGCCGAGTTATGATGGTCGCAGGATTGTTGCCGTGGGGGCGCGATTCTTTGACGGGGCTGGTCGCCACACCAGCCCCGTCTTTCATGTCACGCATCGACGGGCTCGCTCCCCATGGTCGGGGTGGCATCGGATTCGGTGGGCTGGCCTTTCTTGCGCCGGGCGGCGGCAGCAGGTTCAACGGCGGCGCGACGTTCCTCGGGGGAGAGGCGCGCCCAGCGGGCTCGGACAGCGTTACGCTGGCGCTGGGAAATGATTTCCTGGCAGCGCGAACAAAAGTCAGACGTTGTCAATTCGCTCTCGGGGATTTCACGAGACGAGTAAGAGGACAACCCGAGGGGCTCCCGGCCCCGACGTAGGCGCTTAACATCATCCTACCTGGTTCGACCAGGTAGGCGCGCTATGTCAGGTTCGGGAATTCGGCGTGTCGTGGATTCTTAGGCGCTTCGCTGCGCCGGTGCTGTCCTCGCCCGCCAGTCACGATGGTGCCGGCGGGCGGGGACGCTGCCGGGGTGTCGCTCAGGCTGCGGGAGCGTCCTCGCTTGCGGCTGCCGGCAGGCGCATCAGCGCGGCGATCCTGTCGAGCGCGAGCGGCGATGTGATCCGCGGGGGGAGGCCCTGGGCCAGCCTGGACGCGGTCACGCGGGCCCTCATGCCGTCGAGGTAGCCGGCCGGGTCGCGTTCCCGATCTGGCAGCGGCGGCAGGCTCGGCGCGGTCGGCGGGGGTGCGGGCAGCGCGACACCGTCACGCAGGTGCGACGTCACGTGGACGCCATTATGCGATTCACGTATCATCGTTCTTGATTTCCTTCGCAGGGGAATCATGAATTGCCTTTTGGCGATTCGGCGATCGGTCGCTGCGGCTAACAGCGGCCTTTCGTCGTTTGTGGGGTCCTTTCCTTGTCAGGCCGCCCCTTTCTCCTGCGCCTTTTCGGCTCGGCGTCGCGCGGCGGCGAGGGCTGACGCTGCCGTTGCCTTCGCGGTCGCGGCTCTGCGGGCATCCGGGTCGAGTCGAGCCCAGCGTGCGCGATTCGCGCGCGCCGAATGTTCGGAGTTGACCCACTGGCAGTGCGTGCAGGTGCAGACTTGTTGCACGGAGGGGCTCCTTTCGATGTGTCAGACACTACGCGTCCGGACGACGGGCGCAAGTTCCAAGGCTATGACGGGGTCACGGTTCACCTTCAAAGCCCAGCCACGTTCAGTGACGCGCATCTCGACTGGCTTCACTGCCGGTATTCCCGGTGTACGCCCATGGTTAGGAGTAGCACCCATCTATTTGGACTCCGGTGACCTCCGGTGAACTCCGGCGGGGTGCGACTGGCGGCCACTGGGTGCCACTGGCGGCGACTGGCGGCCACTGGTGGTACGCATCGGTACTCATTGGTACGGATTGGTACGGACGGCGAGGCTGCAAGCCTTCCGGCTTTTGCTCACCCAAAGTAGCTACGTGACCTTCCCCACCAAAGTGGTGGGCGTCGCGTCAGGTCGGTCCTGCAGCGGCCCGTCGATGGTCGTCCGGGCCAGAGCCAGCCGGACCGGACGACGCGGGGTCGGTGCTCTCCTCGGCCACGGGTCGTGACCGTCGAGGGGCGTGAGGGTCGATGACGCAAGCCGATGACGCAAGCGGGGGATGACGGGCCTGGAGGGTGCCGCAGGGCCTGTCAGAGGGGTTGCAAGCTCCTTGCGTCATCGGCTTGCGTCATGCCTTGCGTCATCGGCCTTGCGTCACTGTCCGTCGCCGTCGCGGGGTGTGTGGTCGGAGTGGATGTAGGGGCCCCGGTCGACCGGTTGGATGACCTGTCCGGCGGCGACGGCGGCGCGGAGCCAGTCCGAGACGGCTTGGCGGGTGCGTTCGCATCCTTCGGCCACGAGCTTCTCCCACACCTCGGAGGCGCCCAGCCCGGCGGGGCCGGCGGCGGAGAGGATTTCCAGCATCCGGGTGCGGATCTCCGCGGTGGTCCGGGCTGGTCGGCGGGCTGGCGGGGTGGGTTCGGGGGCGGTCTGGTCCCAGCCGGCGACGATCTCCGCCCAGGCTTGCGCGGTGTCCTGGTCGCCGTTGTCCTGGCCTGTGTCGCTGGCGAGGCGTTCGGTGCGTAGCTGGTCGGCGATGCCGGTCATGCCGGCCAGGGCCTCGTTCAGGCTTTCGTGGCCCCCGTCTCCAGTGTTCGTCCCGGCCGCGGACGTTGGGGGCGTGCCCCCGGTCCCGGTGGCCGCGGCGACGGTGGCGGGGGTGGTGGCGATGGCCTGCAGCCAGCCGATGCGGTCCCAGCGGGTGGTGTAGTCGGGGCCGGCGAGGCGGGCGGAGGGGGTGTCGAGGCCGGGGCGGCGGTCGGAGACCGCGACGGCGCATCGGTCGATCGCCTGCGGGGTGGTCCGAAACGTCATGAAGGGGTAGGGCCGTTCGGAGTCCTGGGAGCACAGGCCGTTGCCCTTGTGCGGGGCGTCCTCGGCCTTGAGTCCGGCGGCGTTGTCGAAGAGCTTGGCGATCTCTTCGGTTTTCGGCTTCATCATGATCAGAATGTCGGACTGTACCCGGACGTCGATGCCGCCGAGGGCGTCGCCGGTGGACCGCAGGTTGGACCGGTGGACGTTGACGCCCATCGCCCGGCACTCCTCCAGGACGTCGAGCATCGCTTTCGTGAGCTTGGTCCGGTCGGAGCTGGTGACCTGCTGCCCGGTGATGGACTTCGACTCATCGACGATGATCGTGATCTGGGGGACCTGCGCGGACAGCGGCAGCATGTCGGAGTCCGCGTGGTGCATGAGGCCGGCGTACTCCTTCCCGCGGCCGGTGCCGATGCGGTGCGCGGCCTGGCACATCCGCAGCGCCTCGTCGGCGTCTCCGGCGACCCAGTCCAGCGGCGGGCGGGTGGCGCGGCCTTCGAGGTAGGCGCGCATCCAGGGCAGGACGAGCCGCCCCCCGGATAGGTCGATCATCCAGACGAGGTTGTCGACCATCTCCACGTTCCGGCTGGTCAGCACGTTCAGCAGGTTCGACTTCCCGGAGCCCTTCGACCCGGTGAACAGGCCGGACCGCTCCCGGGTGTGGATCGCCGCCGGCTTGCCGTTCGGCTTCTTGCCCAGCGAGTAGGGGCGCAGGCAGGAGCCCAGCGGGTAGTCCTCGGGGTAGGGGATCTCGATGTCGAGCATGTTGACCAGGCCGACGTCGAGGAGCACCCGGCTACGGCGGACCCCGGGGCGGACCTCGACACCGCAGCCGGTGGGCAGGTCGGCGTCCGAGGCCAGCCCCGCCGCCGCAGCGGCGATCGTCGCCGCGGTCGCACCGCCCTTGGGGAGCCGGATCTCGACGGTGTAGCCGGGTTCGGTGATGACGGTCCCGTCGGCCCGGGTGACTGGCGCCCACGCCTGGATCCCCAGGACGTGGGTGCCGCGCTGGCGGCACACCCGGTCGACCCGCTCCTCCCATTCTGCGGCCCGTGCCTGCCGGGCGCCGATGATCAGCCGGCGGGCGGCCCGCTCGGCTTCGCCCCGCTGGTGCCGGGACAGGGCCGGGGCCAGCACCCCGGCGCCCAGCGCACCGGCGGCGAGCATCCCCACACCGGTCATGTCCCACGGGGTCGTCGCCAACGCCCGGGTGACCCAGCCACCGGCCGCCGCCCAGCAGCAGGCCCGGTAGCTGACCGCGCTACCGGACAGGTCCGCGCGGCGCCCGGCAACGACCGCGCCCAGGGCACCCGCGGCACCGCCGACCGCACCCCAGATGGGGTCGAGGTCGGCGGCGTGGCCGACCGCGGCGGCGGTGAACGCCGCACCCGCGGCGTTGATCGTGCCCATCACCGGGCCGTGCTCCCACTCGTCACGGCCCGGCAGTGCGTCCCGCATCCCCATCTCAGACGTTCCACTTCCGCTCGTCACCGCGCGGGGCGTCACGGCGAGCGAGGTCGGTTTCGAGGATGCGCCGCGCGCCCGGCTCCGCCTCCTCAGCTGCGACCGTGACAGCGGCGGTGACGCGGGCGATCGCGTAGAGCAGCTCGGCGACGGTGGTAGCCGCGGGCAGGTCGTTCTCGACCTTCTCTCCGAGCGTGGTGAAGATCTTCCCGAAGTTCATGACCATCTCCGGCAGGGCGCCGAGGTCGTCGACGAACTGCCACATGTCCTCCGGGTCGTAGGCGGCGGCTTTCGCGAGCGCCTCCTCGATCAGCGCGGCGGGGGTGAACATCCCTGTTCCTCCTGTGGTTGTCGGGATCCGTCGTGCCGCCAGGTCAGCGGCGGGCGGCGGGGGGTCGCCGGGCACCACGACCAGCTCCGGGACGTCGCCGTCGCCCTGGCCCTCGTTCTCGTTGTCGTTGGCCGGGTCGGCCACGGTGTCGGCGACTCCGCCGTCACCGTCGATGTCGTCCCGGTCGGGGCGGCGAAGCCGGCGCCACCCGGCCCGCACCCCCAACGCGGCGGCGGCCAGCAGCGTGGCCACCGCCCGTCGGATCCAGCGCCGCCGCAGACCCGGCCGGGCCGCCCTACGGATGACACGCCCGATCCCACGGCCCGCGCGTGCCGCCAGCCGACCCGCCCGGCGCGCACCTGGCGCGCTCGTGGTGGCACCAGGCCGATGGGGCAGCCTGACCCGGCCCAAGCCGGCGACCCGCCGCCCCATCCCCGGCACCGCACCAGCGCGACCCCCACCCGACCCGGCACGGCGCCTGCCCGCCGGCGACCCGCCCAGCTTCGGCAGACCCACCCCCGCACCAGTACGGCCCGCGCGGCGCCGCGCCGCCCCACCGCCAGGCAGGGTCGGCAGCGCCGACGCCCGGGACGTGCGGGCCGCGCGGGACCGGCCGGCGGCGGCCAGGCTGGGCCCGCCCGCGCGGGACGTCCCACGGCCAGGCCGCGTCATCCGATACGCCGCCGCTCCCGTCCCAGCCGCACCGGCGGCCAGGAGCCCCGGCAGCCCCACTGCCATGTACAGGCCGGCACCCGCGCTGGTCGCGGCCTCACCGGCCAGCACTGCCAGCGGCCCGAGCTGCACCCGCTGCACCCGCCCGTTCTGCTCCGCCGGACCCTTCCGGCCTGGGGTCGGTGGCGGGGTCGACTGTGGCTCCTCACCCCCGGCCGCTGCAGCCGGGGCGGGTGCGGAGGTGTCCGCCGGCTGCTGCCGACCTGTACGGGCGGCCGTCACGCTCCGCCCCCGAAGACTTCGCGGTTCACCTGGTCCCGCAATTCGCGCGCAGTGTCCTGACCAACCCGCAGGGCACCGCGCAGCTGCGCGGCCGTGAGGGGCTTACCGGTCCGCCTCGCGAGCCTGCGGGCCGCGGCGAGCGCCTCATCTGGGGTCAGCTTCCGGCGGGCGTCCGGGTCGATCCGACGGCCCTTTCCGGGCGTCCCGGAATCACCCGACTCGGGCCTGTCGAGGACACCGACTCCACCCGTTCCCGGGGCCGACTCGCCGTCGTATTCCTGCTGGTCGGGCTCGGTAGTCGGGTCGGCGGCAAAGTCGGGTGACCCCCCGTCCGAGAAGGCCGGTTCGACGGGGCCGGCGTTGGGGTCGAGAGTGGCCAGCCAGCCGTCCCAGTCGGCCTCGGCCGGGGCGACCGGCCGGCCCGGTACGGCCGCTCTGGTGAGCTTCCGGCCGGCCTGCTGGTACACCCCCGCAACGAAGATCAACCGTGCGTTGCCGGCTTCGTCGAGCTCCACCGCTGCGGTGCGTACGGCGGTGCGGCGGGCCCGGTCGACACGGCGCTGCGCCTGCTTGTCGATGCGGGCGGCGGCTCGCTCCGCCCGGCTCCGGGGTGGGGAGGCGACGGCCAGCTGGTGGGCGGCCGGGCCGGCGACCGACACGATGCCCATCACGAGGCCGGTGACGATCGACCGTTCGGCGCCGTGCGCGAAGTTCAGCCCGAAGGCAACCGCGCCGAACACGATCATGCCGGTTTGGAGGGTGACCACCGGCCGGTCCGGGTGCCGGCGGCGGGACACGTGCACCGCGGCGGCGAACGCCCACACACCCAGCTCCGAAAGCAGGGGGAGTACAAGCCCGGTCGGGTTGCCGTAGGTGTGCCAGCCCCAGGCGGCCATGCTCGGCACCGCCATGACCGCGGAGACGACCGCGAGGGGATACACCCACAGCTCGACGGCGTGCTCCCGCCGCCACGCGGCCCGCTTCGCCTTCCGTGCGTCCTTCTCCGCCCGGCGGGAGGCCGCACGCTGGTCAGCCTCCGCCTGTGCACGCATCGCCAGGTCGGCGGCGGCGGCCTGGTCCTCCCGGGCCAGCTCCGCCGCCGCTGCCCGGTCGAGGCGGGCCTGTTCCCGCTCAGCGGCCCGTTCCGCGAGTCGCCGTTCCGTCCAGGCGTTCATCGCCGGTCTCCCTGCTGGCCGCTGCCGTTGCCGCTGTTCTGGCCGCGGCCGGCGTGCTCGTCGGGGTCGTTCCGGGACAGCGCGCCGTTGCCGGGGCTGTCCCGGTTGGCCGGCGGCGGGCACTCCTTCGGGAGCCGGCCCCGGGCCGGGTTGGCGGGGGCGCTCACAGGGCACCGCCGGTGGCGACCAGGCGGACCGCCAGGGCGTAGCGGACGGCGGCAGCGCACTCCTGCGTGCCGCCGATGGCCTGCCGCAGGGCGGAGTACAGCGCGCCCGTGGCTGCCGCGTAGAGCTGCCCGTTCGGGTCGTCGAGGTAGCGGCTGTACTCCGTGCGGACCCTGGCCAGGTCAGCCTCGGTTGGCCGGCAGTCCGCCGGCAGCTCCGGGTAGCAGTCCTCGGCGCTCACCAGGCACCACCCGTCTGGGCGGTGGTCGCCGCCAGGGTGGCGCCGTGCTCGATGTCCAGCTCGGCGCACAGCGCGTCGTACACCCGCCTGTGCGCCACCAGCGTGCGCACGTAGGCGGCGGCCATCCACCGGTTACCGATGGCCAGGGCCTGGGCGAGGTTCTCGGAGTGCACCGTCACGGCCGCCAGCTCGGACCGCAGCGCGCTGTACTCACCGCAGTCGGCGAAGTGCGCGCGTGCGCGGGCCATGTCCCCGGCGGTCGGCTCCAGCTCGGAGGCCGGGATCAGCGCCTTCACGCTGCCACCGCCAGCTTCCCGGCGCTGTCCGCCTGGGCGTCGGTGGCCGGGGCGCTGTCCGTGCTGCTGGCCTCCGTGACGGTGACAATYATCGACGGGGCGACCGAGACCATCGGGACCTCACCGAGGYCGTACCGGGCGTAGGTGGCCCGGATCGCGGTCAGGTCCGCCATGCTCCGGGTGGACGGCTTGTAGGCGATGGTCACGCGGCCGTAGACCCCGGCGGGCAGGCCCTTGAGGGTCTTGGCGGCCTTCCGCTTCGCCTGGGCGCCGATCCGGTCGGCCTTGGCAGCGGCGAGGTGCACGGGCGCCCACGCCTCGATCTCGGCGATTGACGGCACCACGGCGGGGCCCGCGGGGGCCTTCTCGGTGGTGGCGGCCGCGGGGGCGGGGTTCACCGCGGTGAGGATCCGGACCGCAGCGCGGGTGACGAGCCGGCGTGTGATGCCGGCGGCCCGGGAGCGGAGCCGGGTGAGGGTGGGATGCTGGGGCACAGCGGAGCCTTCCTGGTGCTGTCAGGTGGTTTCGTCAGCCCCCGCCCGGAGGTCGCAACTCTCGGGCGGGGGCGCCTTGCGTGTGGGGCCGGTCAGGCGGCAGCCGGGGTGCGGCTGGCCGGCGGCTCGGTGGCCGCCGCGAACCAGGGGTCGCACTCCTCGGAGCCGTACTCGGCCATCACCTGCGCGCGGGCCAGTGCCACCGAGCTCGGGACGGCGCCGAAGATCTCGATGGTGTCGCGCAGCGGTGACCAGTTGGTGATCAGCGCGTCGGCGGGCATCGCCGCAGCCGCCCGCGCCAAGTCTCCGAACGTCGCGCCAGCCGACAGGCCAATGCCGGGCCAAGGGCCGGTGGGGTCGGCGTACATGACCGCGTCGCTCGAGTCGGTGATTCCGGCGGCCTCGTCGACGCCAGGGCGGATCTCGGCGGTCGCGGGACGGTAGCCGGGGACGTAGGCGAGGATGTCACTCATGGCTTGATGCTCCTGTGTTCGCAGGGGTTTCAGGTCCAGGCCCCGGGCCGGAGGTGCGAACTCCGACCGGGGCCGCCTTCGTTCAGACAGTGGGCTGGCTGGTTGCTATGGCGGCCACGTCGCTGAGCCGGTAGCGCAGGCGACCCGACGGCAGCGTCTCCGCCGGAACCCCGCCCGATCTCGCCCAGCGGATCAACGTCCGCTGGTGGATCCGTAGACCCCGGTCGGCGAGCTCGCGGATCGCCTCACCTGTCGTGAGAAGCGGATCCGGGCTGGTTTCGTGCTCCATGTCCCTCCCTTCGTGGCCTCGGTGCGTTTGTGACAGGGGCGACGTTAGCGCATAGAGTGGCACAAGCGCAAATGCGTTTGCGCTAGACGCTTGGGCAACCGTCCGTGGTTGTGCCGTGCCAGGATTGGAGGTGTGACCCGCCCGGATGAGCCGCAGCTCTGGACCACGAGCGACATCGCCAACCGGATCGGGACCTCTCGCGAACGGGCCCGTCAGCTCACCAAGACCGACACGTTTCCGCGGCCGATCACCCGCGGCCTACGCGGCGCAGTGCCGTTCTGGCGCCCCGAGGACGTCGAGAACTGGATCACCATCCATCGGCCGGACGCTGTCCGTGACGCAGACGTCGAGAAGCTGCCGGAGCTCTGGGCTGCCGCCGACGTCGCAGCGCACCTCGGAAAGCAGCCGCACGAGCTCTTGGCGCTGGCAGACCTGCCAACCGCCGTCTACCGGCTGCACCACGCTCGCCTCTGGAAGGCGGACGAGATCCGCGCGTGGGCCGCCGACCGGGGCTGACTCGCTCGACCACCAATCGCCGGCAGAGCACTTCCGTCGGCCAACGAAACGGGCCCGCCCGGTGCTACCAACACCCGACGGGCCCTTGATCACCCCCTGAACCAGCAGGAGATGACCCGTGGGCCATGATGCCCAACATGGCGCGTCCGGCGCGCCAGAACCCCCCGACGGGGACGAGAAGCCGGACACGGTCCGGACTGTGCTTCACCGCGGTGACCTGTCCCGCGACTTCGGCCGGATCCCCAACGCGACGCTCCGCGCGGTGCAACTCCCCGCGCTGGCCTACAAGATCCTTCACTACGCGCTCTCGCACGCGGAGAGCTACCTCGTGAACGCCGAGCACCTGGAGCGGGAGTTCCCGGAGGGGCGCCGCGCGATTGCCGCCGCATGCCAAGCGCTCGAAGCCACCGGGCACCTGGAGAGGCCGCGGGCCAGGCGGGAGCGTGGGCGGTGGACACCCGCCCCGTGGATCTTCCACGCCACCCCGGCCAGCAGCACAGCAGGATCCGCAGACGGTAGCGAACCGAGCACGCCCACCGCGCTACCGGTTTCCGCAATGCGGTCAACCGCACCGCCGTCGGCCGCAACGCGGCAACCGGGTGGACAAGTACTAGAAGACCAGAGCAAGAAGACCAGTGAAGAAGATCAGAGAACTTCTGATGATGATCTCGCGCGTGCGCACGAGACTGATCCAATTGTGGAAAACCCCAACCCCAGGGCAGAACCCACCCCGCCCGGCACCAGCGCCACGGCAGATACGGGCCCGCCGGCCCCGCACCAGCCGATGCCCACAGCCGGCACCAGCCCGGCCGGGTCTACCCCGAGCACCGAGGAGAACGAGGGGCAGACTCCCGCTGTCGATGCCAGTATCGACCTGGTCCAGGCGCTCATCGGCCTGGTCCGCGAGGTGACCGGGCAGAGCATCGATCGCGAGCTCGCTGAGAAGGGCGTGGCGATGGTGCTCCACGCGAAGGACGGCACCCCACGCGCAGTGTCGGACCCGGTGGCGTACCTGCGGACGGCGGTCGAGGCGGCCCCGACCCGGTTCCTGGCCTCGGTGATCCCGCCGCAGGTCGGCGGCCGGTGGGAGAGCAAGGCCGCGCGGCGTGCCCGCGGCTTCGACGAGCTGCGCACCTGGGCGGCGGAGGCCACCGACGGCGRCAAGCGCCTCGACAACACGGGCACGGTCGTCATCACCGAGGACGGGCAGCCCGCCAGCGTGGCCCCAGCTGAGCCGCTGAGCGACCCGTGGGGCACCGGAACCGCACCAGGTGGGTGGATGGGCACACCCGCACCCCAAACGGCTAGCAGGGGTGTTCCCGCCTGGTGCGGCTCCTGCGGCGGAGACGCCGGCCACTCACCCGCGGTCATGAAGGCGAACACGGCCTACAGGACCGACACCGGCCGGCCCGCTGGCGCCCCCTGCCCGAGGTGCCACCCAGGCGTGGTCCAGGCTGCGGCATGACCGCCTCGCAGGCGCTCAGCCCTTCGGGTCGTCCTCTTCGTCTTCGTCTTCGAGGCCGTGGTAGGCCGCCATGTTCGCCTGGACGTGGAGGAGCAGAGCTTCGGGTAG
Source organism: Frankia sp. CcI49 (assembly GCF_001983215.1). Taxonomy (NCBI): domain Bacteria; kingdom Bacillati; phylum Actinomycetota; class Actinomycetes; order Frankiales; family Frankiaceae; genus Frankia; species Frankia sp. CcI49. Next base: position 427,848 of record NZ_MOWP01000017.1, on the reverse strand, counting down.
AACCCCCACCTGATCTTGGAGGTCCGCCTTAAGGATGGGCTGTGACAAGGGAATACGCACCCAACACTTCCGCTCGACGTTCCCCTGACCTGCGTTGATCTTCACGCACCAGCGGGTTTTCCGGGTGCTCTGAGAGGACAGGGGCATGATCTGGACGAGAGGCCAGGCGGGATCGCCGTTCGACGGTCCGGAGACCACCAGGACCATCCGTCGTGGGTGGTTCAAGCGATTGGTCTCGGGCGGCATGCTGATCTTGTCGTCGTTGATCCAGTAGATGCCGCCGATGACGATGGGACGCCACCCAGAGCTCACGGATCTCCGATCATCAGCCTGTTCGCCGCGCCGCGGAGCGGGGCGAGCTCCTCCAGCTCGCGCGCCATCTCCTCTTCCACATCATCATCGTCGAACTCTTCCGGCTGCTCCCGCAGGACCTCACGGAGTCGTGCGAGCGTGCGCCGCACCCGGGGGACTGGCCGCACGATGTCCAGGTCGAGAACCACGCCCCGATGACCGCCCTTGAGCGCTTCGACCATCGGCGGTGTCTGGTAGCTGAGCTGCTTGAGCGACGAAGCTGCGAGGTTCCCCATCTCCGCGACGATGTCGATCAGATATCGCTCTTCGTCCTCAGGTAGATGCAGACCAGTGTCGTTCACCAGCCTCAGACGGACCTCGCGGCCGAACGCATACGATCTCGGCTCACTGCTGACGACCCCGTCCGCCACAAGCTGATCCTCAAGGTCCAGCAGGGCGTTACTGAACGGGCCGTGGTGCAACCACTTCCACTCCACACCGCTGACGGGGACCTCGCCGGCCTGGACCGCCCGCAAATCGGCTAGGTAGAGCATCTTGGCGAGCTTCATCCGATTGATCACAAATCCGCTGGCCCGCGCGGCACGGAGCACCGCCAGAACAGCGGCACGCCGCCGGCTGCCGGAGTTCGTCGAGGGGTCCTCCGCAGGGCTCACTACTCGCATGCTACGCACGAGGTCAAATCGAAGCAGGAGAAACGCATCACAGACGAGGTGCGCGCCGCGGCGATCTCCAGCTTGCGCGGGTCGCCGTTCATAGCCACGAGGTAGGCACCGAAGCGGGTGAGGTGGACGTCGGAGACTTCCACCGACCGCCGGCCGCTGAAGTTGACCTTCGAGGCTCCTCGAAAGTGATCTTCCGGGTCGTGCCCCGCGTTCTCGCAGGCCACCCTGCCCCGCTCGGCCGCAACCGCGAACCGCTCGTACTTCGAGTACCCGAACGGTGGAGCCAACTCCCGCGCGGACCAGAACTCCCGGCCATGCTCGTCGATCTGCCGCAGCGCGTCGAACGGGGACGGCGAACCCCGGCTCGGACTCCAGGTCCGGCCGAGGGCATCGGTGGCGTCTGCCTGGCGGACGCAGGTGGTGGTCCTATTAACGACTGGTCGTGTTGGCCAGGATCTCCGGCGAGACGACGCCGGCGGGGCGCTGGGTGGCGAGCACCAGGTGCATGCCCAGCGAGCGCCCTCGGCCCGCAAGCCCCACCAGGCCGGTGACGAAGTCCGGGAGCTCACGGACGAGCGCGGCGAACTCGTCCACGACGACGACGAGCCGCGGCAACGGATCCGGCTGCATCCCGCCTGGTACGTCGGACCCGGTCGACCCGGCGGGCCGGGCGCGCCGGGTACGCACGGCGCGTCGGTACTCGCCGATGTCCTTGCAACCAGCGGCTGCGAACAGCGACTCCCGCCGCCGCAGCTCAGCGCCGAGGGAGTCCAGCGCGCGCTGGACCAGGTGCGGATCGAGATCGGTGACGAGGCCGACGGCGTGCGGCAGCCGGGCGCAGTCACCGAAGGCACTGCCACCCTTGTAGTCGATCAGGACGAAGGTCATCTCGTCGGGGCGGTTGTGGATGGCCAGCGAGGCGACCAGGGACTGGAGAAGCTCGGACTTTCCCGCCCCCGTGGTCCCGGCGACGAGGGCGTGTGGTCCGTCGCGGCTCAGGTCGAGGTTGACTGCTCCGGTCGGGCACACGCCAATCGGAAACGTCGCCGCGCCGCCAGCCGTGATCCAGCGTGGGGCGAGCACCCGTGAGCTCGGTGGATCCAGCTCCAGAAGATCCAGCAGCCGGATGTCCGTCGGCAGCCGCGTCCCGCCCGATGCCTGGGGCCCGGGATCACGTAGTGGCGCCAACGCACGGGCCAACCGCTCGCACCATCGCCCAGCCGCGGTGGTGGACTCGGAAGCGGCGGTTGTGGTCGCCGAGAGCCTTGTGGAGATCGATTCCCTGGGAGCTCCGCGGGGCCGGTCGGCTGTGGAGGGCGTTTCCGCGCCACCGACGAGATCCGGCTGGATGCGGTCGATGTCCGGGTGCCCCTGCTGTCGCAACCGAACCCCGGCCGGGCCTTCGTCCACGACTGCCACGCACTCGGGCGGGAGGAGCCGTGGGTCGTGTTCGAGGCAGACCACGTGTATGCCGACGCCAGGCCCGGACCGCAGTACCGGGATCAGCGCGGCGCGCAGCGTAGCCGCGCCTTCGATGACAGCCAGGATCGCGGGAGCGCCCCCGGTCCGGCTGCCGGCGCCGCGATCGGCCAGGCGCAGCCGTGCTTCGGTCAGCGCCACCAGCTCATCGACCAGACGCGCCCGGCCCGGCCCATCGGCGCCGACGTGCACGGAGCCCGGCGGACCGCCGGCTGGGCGGCAGTGCGGCAGCCACCGCGTCCACTCCCAGCTCGGCGCCGCGGCGGGGTCGACGGCAAGGTGGATCGCCAGATCTCGCGGGCTGTGAAGCGCCGCGGCCTGCGAAACGAGCCAGAAGCCGAGCCTTCGGGCGAAACCGCTCGCGCCGACGACGCCGAGGACGCCGATATCGGGCAGCGGGACCGTGACCGGCACGGCCCGCAACATCCATCGGGTTGTCCGGCGGTGGTCCGGCGCCGCCGGGTCCTCCAGCCGGACTCGGCTCGGCACGTCTCCCGTGCCCACACGAAGGTGCAGGAAGTCGGGATCTTCCGGGCGACGCTCCCACAGGCCGCGCCGAGGCCCCACCGCACGCAGCATCACCGCAGCGGCGTCGGGGTGGGACGCGCGCCGGACGGCGGACTCGTGCTGCAGCGCGGCTGCGRCATCCCGTTCGACGTCGGCTCTGGAGTGCTGGTACTCGGCGAGCGCGCGACGATGGTCGCGTCTGTTGCGGCGTTTGCCCGCCAGATGGGATCCCAACAGGGACAACGGCGCCAGCGCCGCGAACAGCAGGAGGTGGGCGGCGTGCAGGACAACTGCCATGCCACCGGCGGCGACCGCCGGCAGGAGCGCTGCCAGTACCGGGGGCGGCGCGGCCGGCGGCGCCGTGGGCAGTACGGGCAGGCGGTAGCGGCTGTCGCCGGCCCAACGCACCAGACGTGGCTCCCGGCTGATCTCGAGACCTGATCCGGCATGCTCCGGCCGAAGCAGTGCGTCTGGCGGACTGGGCGCGGTGAGCAGCAGAGACCTGCCTCCGACCTGCATCGCCAGCCCGGCCAGGTCACTCGCGTGCCGTAGCGCGGAGAAGGTGACGGGGCCGGTGCGCCGGCAACCGTCGATCCACACCTCGGACTGAACCGTGGGTGTGACGACGCAGGAACCGTCGACCTCGATCCGCAGGGTCAGCGCCTGTGGCGGTGCTGTCTGCTCGGGAAGAACGATGCCACCGAGAGGATCCGCGCCGACACCGTACTCGCCGGCGGCGAGCTGGTATACGGCTCCCGAGCCCGGGCCGCCGGTGACCCGGAGCTCGACCAGGCCCAGGGCTTCTCTGCGCTGGCCGAGTGGTGTCCCGAGGCCCACCAGCGATCCGTCGCGCAGTGGGGATGCGCCGAGCCGCAGCGCCGCGTCGATCTCGACGCCGTCGATCTGGACGGATGGTGCGGGTACCCGTCGGTGCTGCGACGTGGCTGGATGGCGCTCCCGGCCGCCAAGGGGAGACCCGCGTCCGCTGGGAGGGCGCCCGCGGTTGCTGGGAGGGTGCCGCCCGGAGCCCGGGTTGTCGCTGCCACCCGGCCGCGACGCCGCCAACGCGTCGGCGATCACGCGCATCGGTGTCTCGGGGGCGGCACGGATGAGAACGGTCCGGACGTCGGCCGACTGCGCGGGAGCCTGGCCGTCGGCCGCCCGCGGATGCCCGTTCTCGGCTGGCAGCGCCACGGTGCAGGTGATCCACATGGCCGGCACGATACCGGTGGAGAGCGACTGCTCTCTCTGTGTTACCTAGTCAGGAGAGTTGATTCGGTTGAGGATCGTTCGACTGCGCGAAACGCCGGCCTCTCGCCCGCACAACTTCGTCGCCAGCCGCTCTCACCAGCGCCTCCGCGTCGGACGACGGCGTTCCTGAACCTGCCGGGCCCATGGCCGCGGCCGAACCGAGCGGCTTGGGCGACGCGGCGACGTCATGGCCCGATCGGAGTCGTCCCACGAAGGCCAGCCCAACGCTCACCGTGATCTGGATCTGCTGTCCGTCGACGAGCAAGGGCTCAGCGAGGGAGGAACCGACCTGGTCCGCCAGAAGGGTTGCCGCTGAGCTGGTCGTCTTCGACATGACGATGACGAACTCGTCGCCGCCCCAGTGGCCGAGCAGCGCATCGGAACCGAGCACGGCCTGAAACCGCCGCGTCACCGCGCAGAGAGTGCTGTCGCCGACCGCGTAGCCGTACCTCTCGTTGACCAGGCGAAATCGGTCCAGATCCAGGAACAGGATGGCCACTCCGGGGACCTCGGTCCCCGGAGTGACAGGCCGCCCGGTCGCCGGCGCTCGTGTCGTCGTCACTCGCGCTGGCATAGCCCGAACGGGGCCCGGCGTCGGAGGCTGGCTCGCGCTACTCGCCCGTGGGGATGGTGTTCGTCGTTCGCTGGGACTGGTCCGGCCGGGCGGCGCGGCATAGCCCGGTTCGACCGCCGCGTTCGCTTCCAGGGCATCGTCGATCAGATCACGGAGCGCCAGGCGGTTGGGAAGCCCGGTCACCGGATCATGCAGGGCACGTTGTCGAAGCGCGACGGCCTGGCCGTGGCGTTCGGTCACGTCGTCGACCACCACAACCAGTCCGTCCCCACGGCTCAGCCCTCTGATCCGGACATCCACCCAACGCTCGCCGCGGGGCGAGGAGACGGGGAGCTCGAGGTGCACCTGCTCGCGGCGTGAGTTGAGCATCCGCCGGGTCAGGAGAGCGAGCTGGCGCAGCGGAGCCGCGTCCTGGCCGGCGGTGTCACAGGCGGCGAGCCAGCTGGTACCGGGGCGGACCGGGACGACCGCGAGCCCCGCGGCGGCGCTGCGCCGCCACGCGTCGTTGAGGCGCACGACCGTTCCGTCCGGCCCGAGAACGGCGATGCGGGACGGCAGGGAGTCGAGGACCACGGCAGCCAGATCGTCGGTGATCACCGAACCTGTGTCCTCCCGGGAGATGGAAGCCGTGGCTGTAGCTGTCTCGGTCCTGCCACCGGCCGTCATGGATCAGTGCAGACGCCCGTTTCGATGTGGTGGTGGTGCTCCGACCGATGYCCGCGATCCTTGACCGCAGGCTGACGCCCTGCCCGACAAAGGTCTCTCCGGAGTGAGAACGATGCGTTTCGATGGTGTTAACGGTGTTGTTATCTTGGGTTTTCCGGTAATCAGGCGGCGAAATCTGCCCGGCCTGGTTTCCGGTGGGTGGAGGTCGCTGCGGCGCCCGCCAGGGGCCGCCGAGGGATGCGCCGTCGGGTGTTCCGTACCTCCAGCGCCACGTTCGCGTGGTACCTTCGCGCGCCGCGAGGCGCGCATGTCGGCGGCGCGTGGTCGACCCGGAACGTTCATCTGAGCGTCGTGGTGCCGGATCCGGCCGCAAAGTAGGTTTCGTGTTCGTTGAAACACAGCCTGTTTGACCGGAAGGAGTGCAGGGTGAGCCTTTTCGATCGTCGACCTGCATCTGCAGAACCCCCGACCATGCACCGTGAGGCGGAAAAGGCTCGTATGAACCGTCGGACACTTTTCCGTCTTTCCGTGGCGGGGGCGGGGACCGCCGTATTCGCCGGAGCGGCCTGGGACGCGGCTCTTGCTGCCTCAGCCCAGCCCGGAACAAGCCCGTACGGGCCGCTCGGTGCCGCCGATGCGAACGGAGTGGCATTGCCGAGCGGCTTCACCAGCCGAATCGTGGCGAGGTCCGGTCAGGCCGTGTCGGGCACCTCGTATCTCTGGCACGGGGCACCGGACGGAGGCGCCTGCTTCCCCCGGGACGGCGGCGGCTGGGTCTACGTCTCCAATTCGGAGCTTCCGGTGATAGGAGGGGCCTCGGCCCTGCGTTTCGACGCGAACGGAACCATCGTTTCGGCTGGGTCCATCCTGTCCTTTTCCAACGCGAACTGCGCAGGTGGCCCGACGCCGTGGGGAACCTGGCTGTCCTGCGAGGAGATCTGGCTCGGACGGGTGTTCGAAACCTTCCCGCAGGGCGGAACGTCAGCGGTAAGCCGTCCGGCGATGGGGCGCTTCAAGCACGAGGCCGCCGCCTGCGACCCCGTTCGGCAGGTGGTCTACCTGACCGAGGACGAGACCGACGGATGCTTCTACCGCTTCCGGCCGACGACCTGGGGCGACCTGTCGTCGGGAACGCTGGAGGTGCTCACGGCCACCACCGGCGCGACCGGACCCGTCGGGTGGGCTCGGGTACCCACCCCGGCGGGGCTCCTGCAGGCGACGCGAAACCAGGTCTCGGCCGCGGCGCATTTCAACGGTGGAGAGGGCTGCTGGTACGCGAACGACATCTGCTACTTCACCACGAAGGGCGACAACCGGGTCTGGGCCTACAACGCGTCCGCCCAGTCGCTGTCCATTCTCTACGATGCCGCTCAGGCCGGCGCGAACCCGCCGCTGACCGGCGTTGACAACATCACAGGCTCGCGTGCCGGGGATCTCTTCGTGGCCGAGGACGGCGGCAACATGGAGATCAACATCATCACCCCGGACGGAATCGTGGCGCCGCTTCTGCGGGTCGACGGCCACAGTGGTTCGGAGATCACCGGGCCGGCCTTCACGCCGGCCGGCGACCGGCTCTACTTCTCCTCGCAGCGCGGCACGACGAACTCGTCCACAGCCGGCATCACCTTCGAGGTCACCGGTCCCTTCCGGGTCTGACCGGACGGAGCCCAGCCCAGATCGGCCCAGCCCAGATCGGCCCAGCCCGGCGTCGTCCGGCGCGCGCGTCGGCTCCACCGGCAGGTCGAGATCGCGAAGGGATGGGCTCCCCACGCGCATTCCCGCCCCCGGCAACCCGGCTCCGTCGGGTTGCCGGGAAACCTGCTGGCGCCAAATGATGTGCCTTGTTCCGCCTTGTTCCGCCGCATCCTCCTGCTTTGCGAAGCGGTACCAGAGCCAGCCCGGACGAACAGGTCAGGGGCGGGATTTCGAGCGTTCCGATGAATTCACGGCGAACTTTCGGTGGCCGACTGGGCCGCGATCTTCTCCCTGGTCCCCGCGGGTCATACGGTAATCAGGTCGGTGCGAGGGGTCATAAGGGGCGTGCGGGGGTGAACTGACGCGTGGAATGGTTGAGTACCGAGAACCTGGTAGCGATACTCACCGCACTGCTCGGTATTGCTGCGTCGTTCGCGGTCGTGTGGTACGAGCGTCGGGTGCCACGCCGGCGGCGCATCGGATACCGAGTGCAGATGGACATGCCCGTCGGCGGTGATGACCGGAGTGGGCAGGGCCAGGCCGATATTCGCCTGGGCCTTTTCAACGACCTTCCCGACATGGCGGATGCCACCCTCGTACTGCTCCGGATCGAGAACGACGGTGCGGAAAGCGTCGCCGACACCGACTACACCAGTCGTGACCTCCACGGCCTCACCGCCGTCTTCGCGGGCCGCGTCGTCCGGGGGGTCGCGGTCACCGTCACCCAGCCCGACGCCGAGCACCTCATGGAGCACTTCACCGCGTCCCGTGGCATGCGTAACAGCGGTAACACCATCTACCTGCCCAGGGTGCCGCTCAACCGTGGCCAGCACTACAAGCTCCTGGTACTTCTCACCGGCGGTGGGGTCGGTTCCGCGGTCCGGGTCAGCGGCGGGATCCGGGACGGCGCGGTGGCGCCCAACCGAAGCACGACGGTCGACGACAAGCCACCGTTGTTCAGCCAGCCGTCCCGCCTGATCACCGTTCTGCTCACGGTCTGCGTGACCGTGCTGGCCAGCATCATCGTGGTGGGTGATGGCACCCCACAGCCGATCGGCTGTGCCGCGGGAAACCTGACCGTCAACGGTTCGACGGCCTTCGCGCCGGTCATGCGGGAGGTGGCCGCAAGGTATGAGGCGGACTGCGCGGGTGCAACGGTCACGGTGGACACGCGCGGCAGCAACGAGGGCCTGACGAAGCTGGCCGCGGCGGGTTCCCCGGCGAAGGGCGCGCCGGAGATGATCACAATCTACGACGGCGCCGGACCGCAGGCGAACGCGGAACTCCTGTCGACCCGGGTCGGTGTCTCCGCCTTCGCCGTCGTGGTGAACAACGACCTGCCGGTGAAGAATCTCACCACGGACCAGGTCCGCAGAATATTCCGCGGGGATTTTCTCAACTGGAGCCAGCTCGACGGGCCTGATCTTCCGATCTCCCTGGTGAGCCGGGACGCCGACTCCGGAACCCGTGACCTGTTCCGGCGCGTTGTACTCGGAGCCGAAGGGGAGCCGGCGTTCACCTCGTACGACTGCGCGCGCCAGATCTACCCGCAGGACGGGGGCAAGGTGATCCGGTGTGAGCGGCGCAGCACCGGGGAGGTGCTCGCCGGGGTCGCGAGTCTGCCAGGAGCCATCGGCTACAGCGAGCTGAGGGCCGCCCTGGCGGTACCGGGCCTGCATACCGTGAGCCTCGACGGGCATTCACCGTCGATCGAGTCCCTCGGCAAAATGAGCTATCCGTTCGCCGCAGTGGAATTCGCCTACACCTATGGGCCGCCGCGCGCGGGTTCCCTCACCGCGAGCTTCCTTACCTATCTCACCCGTGACATCGGTCAAAGCGTGATGCGGGAGCAGGGGCACCTTCCCTGCTACACCCCGGAAGGCTTCCGCCGCTGCGAAGACCAACCCTGAACGGCCGGCGACCACCCCTGACGCGGTGGCGGTGACGGGTGCAGGCGTCTGGAACATCGGGAACCGGCCGGTCGTCCGGGTCTTCGTCAGGCTGTGGCGCTCGTTTGGTTCATGACCATCCCCGGGCTCGTCTGCGTCCTGGTTCTCCTCAGTGCGGTCGATCGCTTCGCCACGTGGGCAACACTCGCAGCTGGCTTCCGTGGCAACGCCGCCACGGTGGCCGCGGCGTGTCCACGGTCGTGCTCGACGAGTTGGAAGCCTGCTTCTATGCCGGCAAGCGACTCCAGATCGAGCAGCGCCGTACGGAGGAGATCCTCCGCGACGACGACTCCGAGGGCGCCCCACCCCGAGCGGAGCCCACTCAGGCGATCGTCCGCCTGCCAGTCGTGGCGGTGTCGCCGGGTTCGTCAGGGAATCCAGACACCCGGGCGACTGACATCCTGGCTGTGCCGATGCGGGCAGGACGCCCCGGACAGGCTTGACGCAGGCGTCCGCCCGGCCGCGCGTGGCCACGGCTGTTTCGGGCGGTCACGGACTGTCGCGGCACCTCATGGTCGCGATCGGCGCTGGGGGCGGTACGGTTCGTGCGCCAGCGTGAGATCTCGAAAATTTGGTCGGGGTGTGCGGTGGTCGCCGACGGTGTGGTCGGCGGGTCGGTTTCCGCCGGTCAGGTCGAGGAGTTGCCGTGGGCCCGTTGTCGCTGCAGGAGCTGATCGACTCCGAGGAGTTCGCGCTTGATCACGCCGGCCTCGCCGTGCTGCCGTTCGATGCGTGCATCCGGCTGTTGGGGACGGTGCCGGTGGGCCGGGTGGCCTTCGTGTCGGACGGCCAGGTCGTCCTGTTGACCGTCAATCACGCGATGGATGGCGACAGTGTGGTCTTCCGGTCGGCCGTCGGCTCCAAGCTGTCGGCGGCGGTGAACCATGACTCGGTCTCCTTCCAGGCCGACTGGTTCGACCCGGAGACCAGGGCGGGATGGAGCGTCCTGGTCACCGGTGTGGCGAGTCCTGTCGTCGAGGGCGCTCAGACCGCGGCACTGGAGCTCCTGGGGCTGGAGCCCTGGGCGGACGTCGTCGAGCGGCCGTTCTGGATCCGGATCGACCCGCGGTCGGTGACCGGCCGGGCGGTCGTGCGCGCGGAAGCCTGACCTTCGGCCCGCCCGCCCACCTGGCCGCCCGCCCACCCGCCTGGCCGGCGGGTACAGGGCCGCCCGCCCACCCGCCTGGCCGGCGGGCACAGGGCCGCCCGCCCACCCGCCTGGCCGGCGGGCACAGGGCCGCCCGCCCACCCGCCTGGCCGGCGGGCACAGGGCCGCCCGCTCGAGATCGCGTCCAACGGCAGGCTGCGGATGCCTGCCGCGCTCCATCGCGGCCGGAGGGCCCGCTGCCACCGACATGCTGGCACCTCACCGACGGTGACGACTCGCCGCGCGCGAGTTCCGTGACGCTCGATCACTCTGTGTAATCATCGCCGGGCGTCCCGTCACCAGCTGGGACGCACGACCGCGTTGCGCTGGTCGATCGACGTCTGCTGCCTGGCCCGTCGCGGTGTGGCATCGGCGGGCGGCCCAGGCCGAGGAGCGAGCATGCCGAGACGTCTACCGCGACGCCGGGCAGGTCTGCTCGCGTCGGCCGGATCAGTGGGCCCGCTGGCCTGGCACGTGCCGGCCGTGGTCGCGCTGATCGTGCTGACAGCCACCGTGGCCCCGGCCATGGCCGTCACAACGTCCGCTGCTGGTGGTCCGTCCGCATCGGTCGACCCGCGGCCCGGCGCTGGCGAGTCCCCGCGCACTGCCACGGCGGCGCTGGCTCCCGCGATCACGGTGGCGACATCCGTGGCGCAGAGCTCGTTCTCCGGCGTCGGTCAGACGCTCGACTTCGCCTACCTGGTGACGAACAGCGCAGACGCGCCGCTGACGAACGTCGTCGTGCACGACGCGCTCGCCGGCGTGTCGCCGGCGACCTGTGCGGCCAACGAACTGGCCCCGGGCGGAACCACCACCTGCGGTGCGACCTACGTGACGACTCAGGCGGACGTCGACCGCGGGCGGGTCGAGAACACCGCCGTCGCGAACGGCACGCCGCCGTCCGGCCCTCCGGTGACCTCGGCGCCGTCACACAGCTCCACCAGCTCCACGCCCCCGACCGGATCGATCAGCATCGTGGGCCCGTCGGTTCCGCCCACCTTCGGTGCTGGCTTCGGGTCTATCCCGTTTCGCCTGACCATCACCTTCGCCGTCACCAACACCGGTGCCGCGCCGCTGGGCGAGATCTCCATCCTGTCGGCGACACCGCCAGGCACCCAGATCTCCTGCCCGGCGCAGGTGCTCGCCCCCGGCGAGTCCATGAACTGCGACAGCCTGACAAACACCACCCAGACGGATGTGGACCGAGGATCGGTCTACATCAGTGCCGTCGTGACCGGCCGGCTCGCCACCGGCAGGTGGACGTCGGCCGCCACGACCGTCTACGCGTACGCCGTCCAGCAACCGAGTCTCCAGTTGTTCGGGGACTCGTCCCCTGCTTTCAGCAAGGCCGGTGATCCGGTCGACTTCAACTACCGGATAGGCCAGAACGGAAACGTCACCCTGACCGACGTCACGCTGGAATCGTCACAGGCTGCCCCGGCCGCCGGCGTTGTCTGCGGCAGAAGGGTGCCTCCCATCCCCTTCGGCGGCACCTTCGGCTGCACGGTCAGGACCGTCGCGACCCAGGCTGACATCGACGCCGGCTTCATCGCGAACGTGGCCCGCCTTGTCGGCACCGCGCCGACGGGCGAGCTGATCACAACGCCGCCGAGGGTCACCATCCTGCAGCCCGAGGGTGCCGGGCCCATCCCCCCCACCACTGGCGCGATCTCCCTGGCCAAGTCCGCCGCGCCGGCCGAGTTCGTCGGCGCGGGCCAGCGGCTGGACTACTCCTACCTGGTGACGAACATCGGCCCGGTCGGCCTGTCCGGCGTCCGCGTCGTGGACGGCCTGCCAGGCCTGTCCCCGGTCGCCTGCCCGGCGACAACACTCGCTCCCGGCGCCGCGATGACCTGCACCGCCTCCTACCTCACCACCGACGCCGCCGCGAACGTCGGCCAGGTCCGCAACGACGCGTTCGCCTACGGAACGCCGCCCGGCGCGCCGCCGGTGCTCTCCGCCCCGGCAATCACGACGACGCCGGGCCGGCCCGCGCAGCAGCCCCATCCCGGCATCGCCCTCACGGCGCAGGTGGAGCCGACCACCGTCCCCATCGCACAGCAGCTCCTGCACTACACCTACCTGGTGACGAACACCGGCGACGTCCCCCTGGAGAACATCCGGCTCTCCGAGGCGCTGCAGTCCGGGTTGGTATCCTGCCCGAACGGTTCGCTGCCGCCCGGCGCGTCGATGTCCTGCACCGCCGACTACACCATCAAGGATCAGGACGTCGCCCGGGGCGTGGTGTACAGCGAAGCGATAGTGACCGGACAGCCCCCGTCCGGGCCACCGGTGATCTCGACGCCGGCGGAAACCTCCGCGACACTGCTGCCGCGGGCAACGATCTCGCTGACAAAATCCACGGTCCAGACGTCGTTCACCGGCCCGGGCGAGCCGATCGACCTCACCTACGCCGCGACGAACACCAGCGGCCAGCCGCTGACCAACGTGTTCGTGTACGACGCTCTGGCAGGTGTGCCGCCGGTGCGCTGCGCCGCGACGAGCCTCGCTCCGGCCCAGTCGACGACCTGCACCGCCCGCTATGTCACGACGCAGGCCGACGCCGACAGGGGCACGTTCAGCAACAGCGCTTGGGCGGCGGGCACGCCGCCGACGGGTCCGCCGGTCGTCTCCGAGCCGGCGATCGCGACGTTGTCGGTTCCGGTCCTGTCGCTGGTGAAGACCGCCAACACCACGTCCTTCACCGCCGCGGGTGAGCGGCTCACATACCTCTACATCGTCACCAACCGTGGCCCGGGCGCACTCACCGGCCTCGTGGTGAACGACCCGATGCCCGGCCTGTCGGCCGTGGACTGCCCGGTGACGACACTGGCCGTCACCGCGATGACGATCTGCACGGCGAACTACGTGACCACACAGGCCGACGTCGACGCGCGGAAGGTCGAAAACGTGGCGACCGTGAGCGCGACCCCGGTGTTCGGGGCCACGGTGACCTCGAAGCCGTCAACCACCTCGGTTCTACTGCGCTCCGACACAGGCCCGGCAGGACCGCCCGGTCCTGCCGGACCGCCCGGTCCTGCCGGACCGGCTGGGCCGGTCGGTCCCGCTGGACCTGCTGGACCCGCTGGACCGGTCGGGCCGGTTGGGCCCGCTGGGCCGCCTGGGCCGGTCGGGCCGGCTGGGCCGCCTGGGCCGGTCGGGCCCGCTGGACCCGCTGGGCCGGTCGGTCCTGCCGGACCCCCAGGTCCCCCCGGACCGTCTGGCCACCGAGGATGGAAGATCGACATCGGGAAGATCCGTATCCCGCCCCTCTTCAGGTAGCTCGCGGTGGACGACGCCGCGGCCCGGTCAGGCTGCCAGGGGCCGGCGCGGTGTTGCTGCCGATCGGGGTCGGCCGCGGGCGGTGCCCCTTGCCGAGCATGTGCAGCACCTTCCGCGTGAGGTCGACACCGTCGACACGGAGCTTCGCAATCCCGGTACGCCGCCCGCGGGAATCGAGCAGCCAGCGGATGGTCGCGTCCCGCTCCGGCGGTGAGTGCGTGATCTCCTCTTCGTCGTGGAGCCACTGGAACCACTACTGCCGGGCACGGGAGGTCTGGTTCACGTAGGCGCCCCCGCGGCCCTCGGGGCGTCGCGGGGTCGGGACGGTGCCGAACCAGATCGGGAACTCCTCGATCTGGGGCTTCGTGATCTGAGCTGCTGGGTCGAGTGGGTCGGCGGAGTCGGCCAGGTAGTTGATCAGCGCGGTGGCGGCGTCGAGGTGGAGCTTGCGGGTCTTGGGCGCGCGCCGCGCCGCTTCCATCGAGCGGTTCCAGCTCGTAAGCAACAGTCCCCAGAGGGGTCCAGACCCCCGCGAAGATCGGCCATGCGCGGAAAGTCAACACGCCTATCAGCGCTGTACTCGACCCTCATGATCACTGTTAGTCGGGCCCAGCGCAGGCCAGAGCCTGTTTGTGCCCCTGGCAGGAATCGGACCCGCGGCCTACCGCCTAGGAGTGCCATGGTGACCTGTTCACCGACGTCCCTGACGGTCTGGCAGGGGCGCCAGCGCGGTCGGTGGCATCGTCGCAACCGGCGCTGAACGACCACGAACGAGACCAGAACTGAGACCCACGCAGTGGACATCCCAACGGACCTTGGCCGGCCCTGGTGCTGTCGCGAGCATGACCAGACGCGCTCTTCGATGGACACCCAAGGCCAGCAGGTCACTGCGTCCGGGACTGTGCCCCACGGTGGCAACACGACGACTTGATCACGCTTACCGAGGTGTGCAACGTCCACGCGGTTGCGCTTGGCAAGGTGTGGGATGTCGCTCCGCACCCACACGCGCACGAGTCGGAGAGCCCAGGAAACTTCCGAAGTCACGACATTCAGCCGTTCGCGGGTGGGATGACATCCCCGGCACACACGCTCGTGCCCATGGAGATCAAAGGCTGGGTCGACCGGGTCAACGCGATCGGGCCCGGCATCGTCAAGGATGAGCACGCGATCGAGCAGGTTCCTGAGATGCTGGCAGGCATCCATGTCCGCTTTGAACAGATCCACCCGTTCCTTGACGGCAACGGGCGCACCGGACGACTCGCGCTCAACCTGATCTTGGTTCGGTTGGGCTGGCCTCCGGCGATCATCCTCAAGGCGCAGCGAGCCCGCTACCTCAAGGCTCTCGACCGCGCCGACCATGACGATCTTGGCTCGCTGGCCGAGATTATTGCCAGGTCGGTCATCGACAATCTGCACCGACTGATCCCGAACATCGCCGGGCCTGCGAAGTATGTCCCCCTTGAGGCTCTGGTTGACGACGAGTTCAGCCTTGCCGCCCTCAAGCAGGCGGCAACTCGGGGAAGGCTAGAGGCGATCATCGGCCCGGATGGGCGCTACCGCTCCAGTAAGGCAGCACTCGGCGCCTACAAGGCATCGAAATACTCGCGGCGCAGGTGACGCCGACCGCAAGGACCCCTCTGGCGCGTAACCAACATCGCATCCACAACGCGCACGGCCAGAACCCCGACGCCCGCCACGCCATCGGAGCCCCAGCTCTGCTCGGCACCCGGGTGTGTTGGGCCGCCGCCGCCGCGAGCGCGAAGCGCAGCGGCCGGGGGCTCGGGGGGCGAAGCCCCCTGAGCTGGGGGTTCCAGGGGGTGGCCCCCTGGGCCAGCATGGCGCGGGAGCCCGGGAAGGCGGCCGAAGGCCACCGAACAGGCGGAAGCCGATCGTGTGCCCCTGGCAGGAATCGGACCTGCGGCCTACCGCTTAGGAGGCGGTCGCTCTATCCACTGAGCTACAGAGGCATTGCGCCGCAATAATACAAGGATTCGGCCGCTGCCTCACGCCGGACCTGTCGCGTACTGCGGCGAGTGGCGCGAACCTACCCGATGCTTCTCGGGATCTTCGAAAACCATCGGCAAGTCTACTCGCCACCGCGCCGGGGTGGTTGACGTCCGTTGGGCGGCCACGCGCTCGATGGTCCTGCGGGCTGGCTGAGCGTGCGCGCTGCGTGATCAGACGTCTTTTCGGGGGCCGGGGATCAGCCGAACTGCTCGGCCATCTCGACGAGTTCCTTGCAGCGGGGGCAGACCGGGTAGCGCTGCGGGTCGCGGACCGGCTCGAACTTGTAGCCGCACAGGGCTGTTACGCGGCCACCCTCGATGGAGGCTCGGACGATCTCCTCGCGGCGCGCGTAGTGGGAGTGGTCATCTCCCTCGTTGGTGCGGGTGTCGGACGTCTCCGGCGCGATCTGCGTGGTGCTCATACCCTTGAGTGTAGGTACCTGCCCGCGTCGTGCCGCSCTGACGGTGTGGGTGCCGTGGTGGCTGCGTGACCGCAGGCGAGATCATGCTCGCGGCCGTCTGGGCTCCTGCCCGGCGGTGCCGCCGTGTTCCTGGAAGCCGGTCCTTAATGTCGTGTTTGTGCATGCTCCGGGCTGGGTCGAGGTGCGGGCGTGCCGAGCTGGCGACGCCTGTCCTCCGACAAGGCCCAATCCCCACTTTGGGTACCCGGTCGGGTACCCTCGGTGGGTAGGGAGCGGTTCGGCGTGGTGACGACGGAGCGGCTTCCGGGGCGGCTTGGCCATACCACAATCCGACACCAGGACGCAGAGGAATGTGGCTCCTCCTGAGGGGCGTTGAAGCGTACTCTGGTTGCGGACGAAGGAGACCGGTGACTGGACTGATTGACAGTACCGAGATGTACCTCCGGACCCTGTACGAGCTACGGGAGGAGGGCATCACCCCGCTGCGTGCCCGCCTGGTCGAACGGCTGCATGTGAGTGCTCCGGCGGCCAGTGAGTCGACTGCGCGGCTGGCGAGCGAGGGCCTGGTGGCCCTGGCTGATGACCGGACGGTGCAGTTCACGGAGAAGGGCCTGGTCAGGGCCACGGCGGTGATGCGTAAGCATCGTCTCGCCGAGCTACTCCTGACCAAGATCATTGGCCTGGACTGGGCGCTGGTTCACAACGAGGCATGTCGCTGGGAGCACGTGATCTCGGACGAGGTCGAGGCCCGGCTGACGGTTCTTCTGGGTGATCCGAAGCGTTGCCCCTTCGGCAACGAGATCCCGGCCCCGTTGGAGACCGCCGAGCCGCCCGTCGCGGCCCCGGTGAGCCTGCTCACCTCCGCTGAGCGGAATGTCAGTGGCCCCAAGGCCGTGACGGTGAGCTGGATCTCCGAACGCCTCCAGACCGACGAGAACGCGATGCGCACCCTGCGCGACGCATCGGTCGTGCCAGGCGCGAAGATCTCGCTGAACGCTCGTGGTGACAGGCTTTACATCGCGAAGCCGGACGGCGACGCCGACGAATCGGAGATCAGCCGGGGCATGGCGTCCCTGGTCTACGTCGATCACTGAGCCTTTTCCGTCGTCGGCTCGGCCTCCGCGGCATCCGTGTCCGCGGGCTGTGTGACGGAGAAGGCTCACTGGCACTCCGGCGAGCCAGCGGTGGCGCCCGCCACAGCGGTGCGCCTGTCGGCAAGCGTCGCTCGGCTCATCTCGAACAACTTCACTGCTGGTATCTGAGGACCGGGCCCGGTGGGTCCGGTCCGATGTCTTTCCGGGGAGAGGTCGGGCGCCGCTGCGTGCGCCAGACGTTTGGCGGACCAGGCGGCCCGGCAAGCTGATAGCCCATAGGTGGTGGTTGGCCGGGTGTGGCCTGGCATGTTCTGGCCGGCAGGCGCTCCGGCCGTGGTGGGAGCCGGCGCCACGGCCTGACCTGCCAGGGCTGGGCTCGCCGCTGCCAGGGCTGGGCTCGGTCTCGTCCGGCCGCCACAGCCCACCGCCACAGCCCACCGCTGCGGGCTCCGACGGTCGCTGCTCGTTCCAGAGCGCCCCGCGGATGAGGTGCCCCGTACAGCGCGGTCAGGCTCCGGGACGTACACCGCCCTGGAAGGACGACCACCACACGTTCTCGATCCGCACGACCTCTCCGGTGCGCGGGGCGTGGATCATCTTTCCATCACCGATGTAGATGCCGACGTGATAAAGATCCGCGCCGAAGAAGACGAGATCGCCGGGAATCAGCTCCGCGCGGGAGACCCGCCGACCGGATGTCCACTGGTCGCCGGTGTAGTGGGGGATGGCGACGCCTGCCTTGCCCCAGACCCACTGGGCCAGCCCGGAGCAGTCGAAGCTGTCCGGTCCCTCGGCACCCCAGACGTACGGTTTCCCCAGCTGTGCGTGTGCTTCCTGGACCGCGCGGGCGGCCCCGCCGCTGCCGCCGGTGGGGGGCGGTGGCGCCGGCGCGACGGGTGCGGCGGCGAAGGCTGAGCCGGCCGTCGCGACGAGCCCGGCTTCCCGGGTCAGGCGTTCACGTTCCAGCGCGGCCTGGCGGGCCGCTTCCGCGGCTGCCGCGGCTTCGGCGGCCTGACGGGCACGTAGCGCGGCTGCTTCCCGTTCGCGGGCCTCTCGTTCCAGCTGGGCCTGTCGGCCGATCAGGTCGTCCAACAGCTGGTGCTGTTCGGCGGCGGAGGCTTCGATTCCGCGCCGTTGCTCGGAGAGTGAGTCGACGACGTGCTGACGACCGGCGAGGGCCTCGTCGGCGGCCTGCTTCGCCTCGGTCTGGTCGTGACGGGCCAGGCGCAGGTCGGACTCGGCGGCCCGCTGCCGCCGCGACAGTGCGTTGACGGCGCCGGCGCGGTCGAGCGCGGTCCGTGGATCTCCGGTAAGCAGGATGGAAAGCTGTTCGAAACCGCCTGAGCGGTAGGCCGAGGTCGCCAGCCCACGGTGGCGGTCCGACGCCGTTCGGACGGCTGCGTCCGCCGCGCTGAGGCGCTGACGGGCGGTTGTCGCGGTGCGTTCCGCCTCGGCGAGCCGGATGCGTTCCGCGTTGTACTGCTCGGCTGCCACGGAGAGCTGGTGCCCGAGCTCGTCGATACGGGCCCGGGTGGTCGCGATCTGCGCGGTGACGCTACCGAGGTCCTCTGCGTGGCCTTCCCGCGGCCGGTCGCCGGAGCCGGAGCCAGAGCCGGCGCGTGAGTCGGAGCCGGCGCGAGAGGCGGAGTCGGAGCCGGCGCGAGGGCTGGCGCCTGGCTCGGCGCGGGCGATACCGAGGCCGACTCCGAGGCCTGGACCAGCTGTCAGCGCGGGGCCTGCAGTCAGCACGCCAACCAGCGCGACGAGGGCCGGGCGCCGGCCTCGCGGACCGCTCTCCCGAGGCCGCGGTGGCGGCTCGCGGCGCCATTTCTCGTCTTTCGTGCTCGATGAGCTCGGCCCTTCAATACCTCCTCTGTCATCCGCGGCGGACGAAGCGGGCGAATTCATACCCGATCGGGGGATACTGTTGGCCTCGTGGGACGGGCTGCCGGCGCTATGCCAGCCCTCCGTCGGAACACTGGTCACGACGCGGCACCGTAACTCTGTGCAGTTGTAGAGTCACGGAAGCGCGCCGACCGACACGGAGGGTCTCGGAACGCCCACCTGGTGCCCAAGGTCGGGGCGCACGGGTCGCCCAATTCAGCGATTTCACACGTCGGAAACAGATTAGACACTAGAACGGAACAGATCTTATCGACTCTTCGGCCGGAGGGACCGGGACGAGCGCAGCGTGGCCGGAGTCCGGGTAGCGCAGTCCGCGCGGTGCGCGCGGGGGGAATGACAGGAGTGACATGGCAGAACTGAACTCGGGCGACACCGCGTGGGTGCTGATCAGCGCCGCGATCGTGCTCTTCATGACGCCCGGCCTGGCATTTTTCTACGGCGGCATGGTCCGCGCGAAGAATGTGCTGGGCATGCTGATGCAGAATTTCTTCACCATGGGCATGATCACCCTGGTGTGGTCGGTCATCGGATTCAGCCTCGCATTCGGCGCGGGCAACGGATTCTGGGGTGGCCTCGACTTTTTCGCGCTTCAGGACCTGACCGCCAGCGACGGCGCGTACCCCTACGTCGCGTTCGTCGCCTTCCAGATGATGTTCGCGGTCATCACCCCGGCGCTGATCACCGGGGCGATCGCGGACCGGATGAAGTTCAGCGCCTTCGCGGTCTTCATCACGCTGTGGTCGATCCTCGTCTACTCGCCGATCGCGCACTGGGTCTGGGCGAGCACCGGCTGGCTGTTCGAGCGGGGYGCGCTTGACTTCGCCGGTGGCACGGTCGTCCACGCGAACGCCGGTATCGCCGCGATCGTGCTCGCCGTGGTGCTGGGCAACCGGCGTGGCTGGCCCGGCGGCGACTTCCGCCCGCACAATGTGCCGTTCGTCCTGCTCGGCACCGGCATCCTGTGGGTCGGCTGGTTCGGCTTCAACGCCGGCTCCGCGCTGGGTGCGAACAAGGTCGCGGCGTTCGCCCTGCTCAACACTCAGATCGGCGCCGCCACGGCCATCCTCGGCTGGATCGCCATCGAGTACCTGCGGGACGGCAAGGCCACCACGCTCGGCGCCGCCTCCGGTGCGGTCGCCGGTCTGGTCGCCATCACGCCGGCCTGTGGTTTTGTCTCGCCGATGGGATCGATCGCCATCGGTCTGATCGCGGGTGCGGTCTGCGCACTGGCCACCTCGATCAAGGGCAAGGTCGGCATCGACGACTCGCTCGACGTCGGCGCGGTCCACCTCGTCGGTGGTGTCCTCGGTGCACTGCTCACCGGTTTCTTCGCGACCGTCGACACCAACCCGGCGGGCAAGGACGGCGTGTTCTACGGCGGCCCCTGGAAGGTCGTGCTCGAGCAGCTGATCGCCATCGGCGCGACGCTGGGCTACTCCGCGGTCGTGACCCTGCTGATCGCTCTGGCGATCAAGTACACGATCGGCCTCAAGGTCTCCGAGGAGGAAGAGGAGCAGGGCCTCGACGAGGCGCTGCACGGTGAGACCGCCTACCGCCAGACCTCGCTCAGCAGCGGCAGCGGGTTCACCTCCGTCGCCGCCGCCCGTGTCCCCGAGGAGGCCCAGGCATGAAGCTCGTCACCGCGGTCATCAAGCCGTTCAAGGTCGACGACGTGAAGACGGCGCTGGAAGGTCTCGGCGTGCACGGTCTCACGATCTCCGAGGTTCAGGGATACGGCCGCCAGAAGGGGCACACCGAGGTCTACCGGGGCGCCGAGTACAAGGTGGACTTCGTCCCGAAAATCAAGATCGAGGTCGTTGTCGACGACGAGGCGGTGGACGAGCTCGTCGCCGCGATCACCACGTCTGCCCAGACCGGCAAGATCGGTGACGGGAAAGTGTGGGTCGTTCCCGTCGACGCGGTTGTCCGTGTGCGGACGGGCGAGCGGGGCTCGGACGCTCTGTAAGCCGTACGAAACATCCTGGGGGCGCACCTGTTACGGTGCGCCCCCTTTCCGTTTCGGTGCCGTGACGACCAGAAGAGCTTTCGGTCGCATATCACCGGACAGCGGGAAGGAAAGTGCGCGAGAGTGCCAGAGTGGGGGCTGTGGACCAGTAGGACGGGGGCGACCGGTGGACGCGAGACTCCAGGCTCTGCGGGGCCGTGCGGACGAATTTCCCGGTTTGACCGGATCCGCGCTGCGTGCGGCCCTGGCCGAACTCGCCGACGCCGCGCTCGCCGACCTGTTCGGAGAACCAGGTGCCGGTATCGCGCTGCTGGCCGTGGGCGGCTACGGGCGCCGCGAGCCGGCCTTCGGCAGCGACCTCGACCTCGTGCTCGTCCACGACGGTCGCCGCAAGGACGT
Source organism: Frankia sp. CcI49 (assembly GCF_001983215.1). NCBI lineage: Bacteria > Bacillati > Actinomycetota > Actinomycetes > Frankiales > Frankiaceae > Frankia > Frankia sp. CcI49. Next base: position 406,532 of record NZ_MOWP01000017.1, on the reverse strand, counting down.
GTCCGCGGTCGCCGACGCGATCTGGTACCCGCTGTGGGACGCCGGGGTCGGCCTGGACCACAGCGTCCGCACCGTCGACGAAGCCGTCACCGTCGCCGACACCGACCTCAAGGTGGCCCTGGGCCTGCTCGACGCACGTCTCATCCGCGGTGACACCGGCCTCGCGGCGAAGCTCGTCGACACGGTCCGGGCCCGTTGGCGGTCGCGGGCGTCACGTCGGCTGCCGGAGCTCGCCCTGTCGGTCAACGAGCGGGCTCGCCGGACGGGAGAGGTCGCCTTCCTCCTCGAGCCGGACCTGAAGGACTCCCGGGGCGGCATGCGCGATGTGCAGGCGCTGAAGGCACTCGCCGCCGCCTGGGTGGCCGAGGAGCCCCCGGCGCGCGTCCAGCAGGCCTACGAGGTGCTGCTGGACGTCCGCGGTGAGGTGCGCCGGATCGGTCAGGGCCGCGGGCAGGACCGGCTTCTCCTGCAGGACGGCGAGGCGGTGGCCACGGCCCTGGGCTACCCGGACTCCGTCGCCGTCTCCCGCGCGGTCGCCGACGCGGGCCGGGTCATCTCCTGGACCTGGGACACCACCTGGTATCGGGTCGCGGCCGCGCAGCGCTCCAGCTCCAGGATCGGCGCCGGGCTGCGCCGCCCGGTCCGCCGGCCGCTGGACGAAGGCGTGGTCGAGCAGGACGGGGAGATCCAGCTGGCCCGGGACGCCGATCCGGCGAACGACCCCGGACTCGTCCTGCGTGCGGCCGCCGCCGCGGCGCGCACCGGCATCCCGTTCGGCCGCTACGCCATCGACCGGCTCGCCCAGGAGGCGCCCGCGATGCCCGCGCCCTGGCCCGAGGCCGCGCGCGACGACCTGGTCAGCCTGCTGGCGACCGGTGACCCCGCGATCCGGGTGATGGAGTCCCTCGACCAGGTGGGGCTGCTCGAGCGGCTGATCCCCGAGTGGGCCGCGGTGCGCAGCAGGCCACAGCGCAACCCGTACCACCGCTACACCGTCGACCGGCATCTGCTCGAGGCCGCCGCCCGCGCCGCCGCGCACACCCGGGACGTCGACCGGCCCGACCTGCTCCTGCTCGGCGCGCTGCTGCACGATATCGGCAAGGGATACCCAGGAGACCACACCGACGCCGGCATCGACGTCGTGCGAGAGCTGGCGCCCCGGCTGGGGCTCCCGCCCGAGGACACCGAGATCCTGCTCGCGATGATCCGGCACCATCTCCTGCTGGTCGAGGCCGCGACGAGGCGGGACATCGACGACACCGCCACGATCGAGTCGGTGGCCGCCTCCGCCGGCAGCGTCCGAGTGCTCACCCTGCTGCACCGGCTCACCGAGGCCGACGCCCAGGCGACCGGGCCGACCGCCTGGAACGCCTGGAAGGCCCGGCTCGTCTCCGAGCTCGTCCAACGCGCCACGGCCGTGCTCGACGGCCGCGAGCCGCCCTGCCCGCCCGCCCTGTCCGACCGCCAGATCGCGCTGCTCGCGCTGCCCGGCGATCTCACCGTGCAGGTCAACCCGCTGCCCGACGAGGGCATGTTCGAGATCGTCGTCGTGACGGCCGACGACCGGGTGGGGCTGCTCGCCACCACCGCGGGCGTGCTCGCGCTCAACCGGCTGGACGTCCGACGTGCCTCGGCGCGAAGCTCCGCCGGACGGTCCCTGCTGCAGGCCGCCGTCGCCGCGCCGCACGGCGAGCGGCCCGACCTCCAACGGCTCCAGGCGGACCTGCGTGGGGCGATCACGGGCAGCCTCGACCTGACCGCACGGCTCGCCGGCCGCGAACAGGACTATGCATCGAGTCGGCGGCGCAGCACCCCTGCGCCACCCCAGGTGATCTTCGACGATTCCGGCTCGGTGCCGGTGGTCGAGGTCCGGGCGCCCGACCGTGCCGGCGTGCTGCACCGCATCGCCAGGGCGCTGGCCGAGACGGGCCTGGACGTCCGCACCGCGATCGTCGCGACCCTGGGCCTGGACGTGGTCGATGCCTTCTACGTCGAGGATCCGGTCGAGGGGCCGGCCGGCACGCGACCGGCCGCGGTGCTAAGYGGCGAACGGCGCGCCGAGGTGGAGTCCGTCGTCCTGGCAGCCCTGACCGCAGGCGCGGTGGCCGGCGTCAGCACCGGCGACGGCCCGTGACCGTCCGCCTCGCTCCCGTCATGTTCGTCGCCGTCAGATACCTGAGGGTGTCCTGATCGGGAGCCGGCGTGGTGCCAYCGGGGGAGTGTTGCGCTCCGCACGGGAGGGTCGTGGTCTGGTCCGCTGTGCGGGGCGCTATGCTTGGGACGCACCTTCAAGGAGGCTTCGCCTAGTCCGGTCTATGGCGCCGCACTGCTAATGCGGTTTGGGTCTACAGCCCATCCGGGGTTCAAATCCCCGAGCCTCCGCCCTTGCTGGTCGGGCCCGTTCGTGTCGGACGGGCTTCTGACCAGGTACTTCTCCTTCACCCTCTGACGTCGCTCTGTGCGCTGTCCTGTGCTTCCGCGAGTGGTAGTTCGGGTAGAACGTGCATGCCAAGCAGGGCACGGGGGCCTGGTGCCGAGCGGACGACCAGGAGGCGGCATGGCCAGCACACCCACGAGCACTGTGCCGGCGCGGGTCCGGCTTTCCCGCGCATCGGGATGGCGCATGCCCGACAACGCGGTGAAGGTTGACCGGACCACCCGGTGGGGCAATCCGTTCGATCATCGTCTGCGCGGCAGGGCAGATGCCATCCGCCGTTACACCGCATGGATCGGCGGAGAGGGGCCGGACGAGATGCCCGCCGGCAAGCGGGTCGGGACGGTCTCTCGAACGTGGGTGCTGGAGCACCTCCCGGAACTCGCCGGCCACCCGCTGGCCTGCTGGTGCCCGCTGGACGAAGCGTGCCACGCCGATGTGCTTACCCGCCTCGCCGCCGAGGGTGAGCGGCCGTAACGAGGGTGAGCGGCCGTAACGAGCGTGAGCGGCGGTAACAGACGCCTGCCTGGCTGACCCGGTCCGGGTTCAGGGCGACGTCCAGCGTCGTAGGTCGTCGGGGGTGTCGAGGTCGGCTGGGTCGCCGGGAGCCCGCACCTCGTCGAGGAGTTCGGGGTGGGCCGCGAGGAAGCGGCGGGCGCCCTCGTCCGGGCCGGCGAGGGCGATGGCGGCGCGCCATAGGGCGGGTGCCATGACGATCGGGTGGCCGCGGCGCTGCCCGTACCTGGCCACGGTGACCCGGCCGGGTTTCCAGGCGGCGAGGGCCGCGCGGACTGCGGGACCACCGATGCCCGGCGTGTCGACGAGGAGCACGGCGACCGCGTCCGCGGGAGGGTGGCCGGGGGCGTCCGCCTGCTCCAGCGCTAACACGAGTGAGCTGCGCAGACCCTGCTCGGGGGCGGGATTCACGACCAGTTCGGCGTTCGGTGCGGTGGTTCCGGAGCGGACCACCGCGATGATTCGGTCGCACCCCGCCTCGCTGGCGGCGCTGATCGCCCGGTCCAGGAGGCGAACGCCGCCGACCGTGATTGTGGCCTTCGGCGTGCCCATCCGACTGCCGCTGCCCGCCGCGAGCACGGCCGCGACCAGGTGGGTGGTTCTCGGCTGAGCTGGGAGGTCGGCGTCATGATCAGCCATGTCGGCAGACTAGTGTGCCGTGGCCGGCCACGCTTGCCGCATCCTCCGGCGCCTGCCTGGGCCCGCACCCGGGCTCGCGCCCGGACCCGTTCCTGGGCCCGCTCCTGGGCCCGAACGTCACGTTGCGTGATTGCCGCGGGATGTCTCGCGCGAATTCGGGCATTTTGTCGCGGTGCGGAATACGGTCGATGAGCCGGGCACACCTATGGGGCGGCGGGTCTGGTCCCTGGGACTCCACGACGACGAGCTGAGGCGATCTCGATGCGCGACGTGCTCACTGATCTCCTGACCTGGTGGGAGGCTGGGGAGACGTCCGGGCTCGCGACCGTTGTCGGCACCTGGCGGTCCGCGCCTCGCCAGCCGGGCGCGACGATGGCGGTGGGCCCGGACGGTGCCGCGGTCGGCAGCGTGTCCGGTGGATGTGTCGAAGGCGCCGTGTACGAGCTTGCCGAGCAGTGCCGTGCGACGTCCGTGCCCGTTCTGCAGCGCTACGGGGTCAGTGACGACGATGCCTTCTCGGTCGGCCTCACCTGCGGTGGGATCATCGACGTCTTCGTGGAGCCGGTGAACCGGCGATCGTTTCCCGAGCTGGGTGATGTGCTCGCCGACGTGCGCGCGGGCCGTCCGGTGGCGGTCGCGACGCTGGTGAGCGGGCCGCCTGGTGCTCTGGTCGGCGCGCATCTGATCGTGCGGCCGGAATCGGTCGAGGGCACGCTCGGTGGCGAGCGGTTCGACGAGGCGGTGCGGGACGACGCCCGGGGCCTGTTGGACCAGGGCGGTACGGGCATCCTGCGGTACGGCCCGCACGGGGAGCGGCGCGGCGATGACGCCGCCGTGTTCGTGTCGTCATTCGCGCCGAAACCGCGAATGATCGTGTTCGGCGCGATCGATTTCGCCGCGGCGCTGGCCCGGATCGGGGCCTTCCTCGGTTTCCGGGTGACCGTCTGTGACGCGCGCGCGACCTTCGCGACGAGCAGGCGTTTTCCCGATGCCGACGAGGTGGTCGTCGACTGGCCGCACCGATATCTCGCGGCGACCCCGGTGGACGCGCGCACGGTGGTGTGCGTTCTCACGCATGATCCGAAGTTCGACGTGCCGCTGCTGGAGGTGGCGCTCAACAAGCCGCTCGCCTACCTCGGGGTGATGGGATCCCGGCGGACCCACGAGGACCGGGTTCGACGACTGCGGGAGATCGGTTTCTCCGACGCGGATCTCCGCCGGCTGCACGCGCCGATCGGCCTCGATATCGGTGGCCGTACTCCGGAGGAGACCGCGATCTCCATAGCCGCGGAGATCATCGCCACCCGCCAGGGTGGATCGGGAGGCCAGCTGCGTGCGTTGAGCGGGCCGATCCACCACGAGCACCTCCGGGTGGCTCACTGAGGCGCGTGCAGTGCCGCTGAGCAGGGCAGATCGGGTTGGCCGAGAGCAGGCGTCGGGATTTCTCCTGATTCGGTCACCTGATTCCTGCTAGTCTCCGGCCGTGCTGTTTGCCTTACGATTCGACTTCCGTAATCCCGAGCTAGCCGGGACATCCATGGCCGATCGCTACGCGGCGGCCCTCGACATGGCCGAGTGGGCTGATCAGCTCGGTTGCGTGACGATCGCGGTCTCGGAACATCACGGCTCGTCCGATGGCTATCTGCCCAGCCCGATCCCGATGCTGGCGGCGATGGCGGCCCGGACGAAGAATGTTCGCTTCATGATCGCGGCCCTGGTGGCCCCGTTCTATGACCCGCTGCGGCTGGCCGAGGACATGATTGTTCTCGACAACATCAGCAGAGGCCGTGTGGACCTGGTGGTCGGGGCCGGGTACGTCCGCGAGGAATTCGAGATGTACGACGTCCCGATGAACGAGCGCGGAAAGCGTGTGACCGAGACGGTGCGGACGTTGAAGGCGGCTTTCGGCGGGGAGCCGTTCGAATACCGTGGTCGCACCGTTCATATCACTCCCGCGCCGCATCGGCCGGGTGGCCCGGGGCTGATACTCGGTGGGAACAGCGAGGCGGCGGCGCGGCGGGCGGCACGCATTGCCGACGGATTCATCCCGGCGGTTCCGGAGGTCTGGGAGTTCTACCGCGACGAGGTGCAGAAGCTCGGGCGGCCGGATCCAGGACCGTGCCCGATCAGCGCGAACAAGGTGGTGGCGCTCGCCGAGGACGCCGAGGACGGCTGGCGACGGATGGCGCCGTTCTTCCTGCACGAGACGAACTCCTACGGTGCCTGGCAGGCGCAGCAGGGCATCGCGTCGCCCTTTCACACGAAATCGGGCGTGGAGCAGCTGCGGGTTGAGGGGCAGTACCGGGTGCTGACCCCGGATCAACTTGTCGCCGAGCAGAAAGATTCGCCGTTCCCGTTCGTTCAGTTCCACCCGATGTGCGGTGGGATGCCACCGGAGGCCGCCTGGTCGAGCCTGCGGCTGTTCGAGCACGAAGTTCTACCTAGGTTCGCCTGACGTTTCTGCGACCCGGCCGGTGCCCCTGAGGCTTGGGGTCGAGCCCGCCTTCGGTCGTGGGCTCGGCTTCGCCCTCGGGCTCGGCGGGGTAGCCCCGGACTCGGGCGGGGTGCCCCTGGGCCCGGCGGGGTGCCCCTGGGCCCGGCGGGGTGCCCCTGGGCCCGGCCGGCGCCGATGGCGCGGCGCCGGCCGGGTGCCACCCGGGCTCACCGCGTCCGCTGCGCCGCATGCCCCGAAGGCTCACGGGGGCGGGCTTGAGGGATGCACCCGGACGACCCGGAAGTCGACTCCCACGATTCGCCCGTACATCTCCGCCGACATCGGCCCGGGAAAGGTGCCCACGACGGACGTGGGAGAGCCTGAGGTGTCCACGAACACGACCGCGTAGGCGGTCGGCGCCAGCCACTTCCTCCCCATAACCGCCTGGGCGTGCCGCCAGCTTTCCTCCGACGGAGGGTGAAGTGGGCTCGGCGTGGTCATGTTCGCCTCGCCCCGCCCAGGAAAAGTCTAATTTCGCTAGAGGAATACGGGGAGTTTCCGCTGATGTCCTCGGCGTGCCGGTTGCTCTTCGCCATGTCGATGCTCCGGTCAAGGTGCGGTGACTGCTGGATCGCATCCTCCTTCCGCTTGCACCGACGGTCCCTGAAGACGGACCACAAGGGGAGGGTGTGAGAGTCGTCATACTGCAGTCATGGGGAAGAAGCGACACAGAGCCACCGGCACGCCGAATAAGGGTCATCGGGCAGAACCGGGTCGCATGGCACCATCAGAATGGGAGATCAGCGCACGAACGTCCGTGGACCGGGGGAGTGGTGTTTCGAATGCAGGGGTGTGAAAACAGTCAGACCGGTTGGACGCGGCCGACCACGGGCCAGAACCGGGGGTCCCGGGTGGACGATGTACGGGACATGCAACCCTGTCTCGCCAGTCTGCTGGGCGCCATCGTCCAGTACAGGAAGGCCGCCGGGCTCAGCCAGGCCCAGCTCGCCAACCGGGTGCGGTACCAACCGAGCTATCTCTCGAAGGCCGAACGTGGCCTGTTGGGTGTTCCGTCGCAGTCGCTCATCACCGCTATCGACGCGGAGCTGAACGCCGGCGGCACGCTCGTCGAGCTACGGCGCCACGCGTGGCTCGAGGACAAGGGAGGCCAGGCTGGCGTCACGTGGAGGGAGGTTCCGCAGGAGGTGGACATCACGAATCGTCGACAGCTCATCGTCGGAGGCGGCGCGGCAGCGGTCGCGCCCGCGATGGTCGCGCCCGTAGCCGTCGGGTCTGCGGCCGTCGCGTCGGCGACGATGGAGAACGCACCGGTGCCCGCCGCGTCGCGGGCCGCGTTGGCCGGTATACCGGGCCAGGTCCGCGGTGACCTCGCCGGCCGTTGGTGGACGTCCTGGCAGACCTTCCGGGACGGTGAGGAGATCCACTCCTCGCAGGAGGTCAACGTCGACCAGGCCGGCGACCACCTCACCATCGCGGCGATCTCGCGCGGCCTGGCGCTGGAGGAGGGCGGCTACCTGTGGTCGGGGGAGCTCCGCGTCTTCGACAACGAGATCGTCATGGGCTGGTACACGGCGATGGACGGTCCGGTGCGGTCGAAGGGAACGCTGTTCATGTCGCTGCATCCGCACGGAGACCGGCTGACGGGCCGCTGGGTGGGGCTCAGCTACGACGGCCTCTTCATCGAGGGCTGGGGAGCGATGGCGCGGTCGGAGCAGGTCACGATCGCGCTGATCGAGCGGCTGAAGAAGCAGCACCCGCGCGGGGTCTGAGACGCCGTGGCAGCCCGGCAGGCGGGACCACGGTGAGGCGGTCGTCGGCCACTGAGCAGGGAGCCGGGCCGCCATCACCGAGGTCGACCGCCACCCCTGCCGGGCGGGTGGCTCAGCGGGTCGCGCGAATCGACTCCCGCAACGAGCTCAGCGTCGCCGCGATCGCCGTCGGCTCGTAACCGCAGTGCGCCATGCAGTTCGCGCAACGCGGGTCGCGGCCGCGGCCATACGACTCCCAGTCGGTGGTGTCCAGCAGTTCCTGGTAGGTCTTGGCGTAGCCGTCGCCCATCAGATAACAGGGCTTCTGCCAGCCATACAGCGAGTAGGACGGAATCCCCCAGGCGGTGCAGGGGAAGTCCACCTTGCCTTCGAGGAAGTCCAGGAACATCGGCGAGTGGTTGATCCGCCAGCGGTTGCGTCGGCCCTCGGCGAAGGCCTTGCGGAAGAGCTCCTGGGTCTCCTTGATTCCGAGGAACTTGTCCTGCTCGGGGGCCTTCTCGTACGCGTACGCGGGCGAGAGCATCATCCCGTCGACATTGAGGTCGTTGTTCAGGAAGTCCAGGACCTCGATAACGGTCTGCGGGGTGTCCGTGTTGAAGAACGTCGTGTTGGTCGTCACCCGGAAGCCGCGGCGCTGCGCCTCCTTGATGGCGTCCACGGCCTGTGCGAACACGCCCTGCTTCGCGACAGACTCGTCGTGGCGCTCCTCAAGCCCGTCGATGTGCACCGCAAGAGACAGGTACGGCGACGGCTTCAGCTTGTCGATCTTGCGGGGCAGCAGCAGCGCATTCGTGCAGAGGTAGATGAACTTCTTGCGCTTGACCAGGCCTTCCACGATCTGCTCGATCTGCGGGTGCATGAGTGGCTCACCGCCCGCCAGGCAGACGACGGGCGCGCCGCACTCGTCGGCGGCGGCCAGCGCCTGGTCCACCGGCATCCGCTGCCGGAGGACGTCCGCCGGGTGCTGGATCTTTCCGCAGCCCTCGCAGGAGAGGTTGCACGCGAAAAGCGGCTCCAGCTCCAAAGTGATCGGGAACTTGTCCCGACGTGCGATCTTCTGCTTCAGCAGATAGGCACCGATCTTGATCGCCTGACGCCGCGGAATGCTCATTTTCACCCTTCCGGTGGTGATCTATGTTCGCCTGGTGGGTGGAGTGATCCTTTTCCGTTGTCGGCTCTGACCTGCCGCGACAGTGCCCGACGGATGCGGGATGGAAAAGGATCATCGGCGATGCCTTACCGCTCCTGTCAGTCTAGGTAGGCACCTAATCTAATTCCCAGGAAAATTCTTCATTGAGATCTACTTAACCGGCTGGTGCGAGATCGTCCTTCGTCGGTTCTGTTGTCCAGCAACTGCCGCGTGCCGGGGCGAGACGTGACATCCGGCCACCGGAGCAGGTGTCACGTTCGTATTCCAGCCAGGACCCTGGGCCCGTCGGACTGCGGCCAGGGCCGTCGTGCGGCCGGTCGTGATTCCTGGACCTTCGACCTGCCTGCGCGTGGACCGGTGGAAAGCGGCGGTGCGTCCGGTCGGTATGGGGTCCCCGCGAGGCACGTCGACTGGAACGACCGTAACAAGATCGACGGAATCTCGTCGCGCCCAATGGTGCCGGGCCATCGGGTGGTGGGGCCACCGTGCCATCCGGTAACGAGCGCCGGGCGTGCCGGCAGCCGCGACCACCGGTCTGAAGTGCCCGCTCAGGAGGGGCGTGGGTCGGACCTGCCGCGGTCATGCTCGACGGCGGAGCCCCGTTGTCCAGCTAGCCAGGCGTTTCGGCGTCGATGACCGGACGGGGGTGCCCGTCGGGGCCGGTCCGGCGGGCGGCAGCTGGCCGTCGGCGTGTATGCAGCCGGCAAGAGCGGTGCCGTGGGGCTGTGGCGCCGTTGTGGCCCCGGCCCCGGTTTCGGGTCCATGCCCGGCTCCGGTCTCGGGTTCGTGCCTCCTCGGCCCCGGCTGTGGCCGTGGCGGCGCGGCGGTAGGCCGACCGTGACGGACTACGGGAGTGGTCTAGTGCGTGGTCCGAGAAGGTGGTCGCGTTGTGCGGCCCCCGAAAAGCCGACTGCCGCCGAGGCCATGCCCTCGGTGGGGTGGCCTCGGCGGCAGCCGGTCGTCGAGTGGGACGACGTCACATGTCGAGACGCGACTCGATGGAGCGTAGGCGGTGGCGAGCCATCGCAAGGTTGGCCCGGCTCTTGTCGAGCACCAGATAGATGAACAGCCCGCGCCCGGTGTGGCTGCTGAGCAGCCTGATCAGGTGGTACTGCCTGCCGAGGGTGATGAGGATGTCCTCGATGGTGTCCTGCAGGCCCAGATTCTCCATCGTGCGGATCTTCGAGCGGATGACCTCGGTGTTGCCCGCGGCCGCAATCTCCAGGTCGAAGTTATGGATGTTGCTGAGCTTGCCGAGGGTCATTCCACTGGTGAAGTCGACGAGTGCGACTCCGGTGGCACCCTCGATCTCCAGGCATTCCTTCAGCGCGATGTCCACGCTGTTCATGTCGCCTCCCACTTGATCTTTGGTTTCGTCCTTGGCAGGTTCGTCACTGCCTCCGTCGTCTGCGGGATGGTCGTCTTCGGCGAGCCGGTCCTCTCGTGCGAACCACCAGGTCCCGAGCCTTCTTCGCATTTCGCCCCACTTGAAAATGGGAGCACTCTCCGGGTCTTCGAGCGCCATGCCGTAGACGCCCTCTCTCCCGGCAATGCCAACTCGCAGGTACCTGCCGGCACCATTCCACCAGAATTCAGGTGCATCCGGCCCGTGCAGTTATGGCGTGCATTGCACACTGGTTGGTCGACCAGGTGGGTGAGGTATCGCGAGCCTGCATATTGAGAGCGCTGTAGGTTTGCTGCCTTCAATTCCATAACCGCAGGTCAGGAGTGGTGTGGGGTGGTTGAAGCGGTGCCGGCTGTCCGGAGCCGGGCCTGTCGCGGTGACAGGCCCGGCGGCTGACGAGAGCCGGAAGGAGATGACATCGAGACACCGGAACCGCCGGCACCAGAACTGCCAGACATCGCAGCCGCCCGGTCAGGTGGTGACTGTCCGGGGGAACATCTGGTGTGCGGTCCGGGCCGGTCAGAGCTTGGCGAGCGCGGCAGCGATCGTGTCGACGTTTGAATAGGTTATGCCGATCAATCCGACCTCTTTCCAACGCAGCACGCCGTCCCCGTCGACAACGAACACCGAACGCCGCAGGCCCAGCCCGGGCAGGGCGATGCCGTACTGTTTGACGACCGTGCGCTCGGTGTCGGCCAGGAGCGGGAACCCCAGCGAGTGCGACCGGGCGAATTCCTCGTGGCTGTCAAGCCCCTGTGGGCTGATTCCCCAGACCGGTGCCCCGAGACCGCGGAACACCTCGATGCCCGCAGTATAGGAGCACAGCTGCTTCGTGCAGACCGGGGTGTTGTCGCCGGGGTAGAACGCGAGGACGACCGGATGGCCCTTCTCCTGGGAGAGGGTGAAGTCCGACCGGAGCGCTTCTGGGCCGTTGAGCATCAGGCCGGGAAGAGTGAAGTCGGGAGCCGGTTGGCCGACCGCGGGAGTTGCCATCTGGAGATCACCCTTTCGTTGTGGCCGAGTGTGCTCGTGCCATCGTCGGACCCGCCTGGGAGACCGCCGGCAGGCCGACGGGCGGCGGGGGCCCGATGGGTGAGGCGACAACGCTTCGGCCGCCCGGAGCCCGGGCATGGTGGACGTACGGGGAGTCTGGGACCTGCAGGGGAGGTGGGAACCGCGCAACGTTCGGGGCCGCGCCATGGGTGGGCCGCAGGGGAGTTGCGGGATCCACCCGCAAGCTCGGCCATCTGGCTCCTTCGGTTGCGCTCGGACGTGGTACCCGTGACGAGGCGGCCCGAGCGCCGGTGCCCGTCGTGGGTGACCGTCGAATTATGCCACCATGCCGGTGACGTAAAGCTGATGTCATCGGCGCCCCCTGATCCCGCACTCCTGGTGGTGGCCCGGGAAGCTGTGTCGCTGGCATTCTCCCGGTGTGCCGAGTCGCGATGCCCGCCAGGGTCTGCCATTGTGCTCATGTTGTGGGACCAAAGGCCCGGCCGGAGCGGCAATAGCCCCGAACCAATCCGGCCCGGCCCGTGCGGTGCGGCGTGGCTGGGAGAATCCAGAGCGGAACTCCGTGGCGGCCTGGAATGGATCTCGGGACCGGTCTGCCAGATTCGGTGGAGCTGTGTCAGATCTTCCGAGCGCTGTGGGTGGATTCACGGGTGCCGGGCACGCCTGTCCCCGGGATCGGTGTCATGGGTGCAGGCGGGAAACGCCGGCGGCCCGCGCTTCGAATCTGCGCTCTGGCGCAGAACAGGTGTCGATCCCGACGTTCCTGTCGGAGCGCAGCGGCGCGGAATGGCGCGGAATACGTCCACTGTTCACGCTGGCGCGGCCGGCCCGGTGCGGCAGCGGGGATTGGTTCCCGGTTAACAGAGAAAAGCTCCTGCCCAGGCGGTGGGCAGGAGCGGCAGAGGGCGCTGTCCGGCAGCGTGCCGGACGGGCCCAGGGCGGGAGCGGCGCTTGGCACCGGCCGCACCCTGGGCCAGATCTGGTCGCCGTCAGTAGCAGTCCTCAGAGCGCCGCCGGTGCCGGAGCGCCACCGCTGCGGGCCAGCAACGCCTCGAGGTCGTAGCCGTACCACCGGCGCATCGGCTCCGGTGAGGTCGTCCGGCCCCACTCGTACATCCGGCGCTGTGCTTCGAACGAGCCGTCATGCCACCGGCGCAGGACGTCCCCGAGCCGCAGCGGACTCGGCAGGAAGTCCGCCGAGCCGAGCAGTGTGGCAAGCTGCTCCACCGCCGCCCCCGGTGTCGTCCGGTTCTGCTCGACGTCCTCCATGACCAGGCCGAGCCGGCGGAACAGGTCCTGGAACTCCGGCAGGTCGGGGCAGAAGGTGCCGGGGAAGGGTGCGTCGAACAGCCGGTCGAACAGCGCCGGGTCGCCGCTCTCCTCGTAGGCGAAGTAGGTGCCGACGATGCGGGCGATCCCGAGGTTCCAGCCCATGAACCAGACCTTCGACCAGGCCCGCCACAGATCGAAGTCGCGGAAGGAGGTGTAGGAGCCGGCTACCAGCTGGTCGTTCACGTCGAGGATGGTCTGGTTGAGCTGGTCGACGGAGGCGAAGCGCTCGGCCGAGAGGTCGTCGTCGGCGAGAGCCTCCATGAGCAGCGGCGCGAACGAGTAGATCACCTGCATCGTGTTCGCCATGCCGCGGGAGAACAGGGCGTCGATGGCACCGGCGGCGTGGCTCATCATGGCCCAGCGATCGCCGACGGTGCGGGTGCTGGAGTACTGGGTGCGCCCGGTGGAGACCCACTCCCAGGTCGGCCGCGCGTGCTCGAACTGGCGGGCGACGCTGGGGAAGCGGTCGAGGAAGGCCTGCCACTCCTCGGTCGCGCCGACTCCGGGCTGCTTCGGGAACCGGCGTGTGTCGAGGTTGAGCCCGACGCTGCACAACGGGTTGGTGGCGCCTTCGTGGTTGTCGAACGGGATCACCCACAGCCAGCCACCGTCGAACAGGTGGTGCAGCGTGCCCTGATACCAGGGCGTCGGCTGGCCGCTCGGCCGGGTGACGTGATCGAACGGGGTGACGCCGACCATGTGGGTGAACAGCGTCCGTGAGTGGCTCCGGAAGCGGCAGGGATCTTCGCGCAGGCCGTACTGGTTCGCGAGCACGGAGTTGCGCCCGGACGCGTCGACGACGTAGCGGACCCGCAGCTGTTCCCCGGCCCTGGTGTGCAGGATCGCCGCGCTGTCGGTGATCTCCACGCGGTCGACGAAGGTCCGCTGCCGAGGATGCGCACCGTGCCGCACCGCGGAGTAGAAGAGGTAGGAGTCGATGTCCTGGCGGTGCATGTGCATCTCGGGGCCGTTCGGGAACTCCGAAACGCTACACTGCGTCACCTCCTCCGGGTTCTGGATCTCCCCCTCCCGGTGGTAGACGAAGCCGAAGTTTCGTTTCACTCCGCAGGCGGAGGAGACGTGCCGACGGACTCCCTCGAAGCTGCTGACGTGGCCGAGTTCCGGGACGTCGAACCGTTTGGCCAGGAGTTTCAGCAGATAGGTCGTCTCTCCGATCGTCGATTCCCCCAGTGCGAATCTCGGGTGTGTGCCGCTGTCGATGAGTACCACGCTGTGACCATGGCGGGCGAGGATGTTGGCCAGTGTTGAGCCGGCGATGCCGCTGCCGAGAATGGCGACCGAATAGTCGTACTCACTCATTGCGTTGCTCCCTGGACGCAGCTATCCGGAGACGATTGACGGATCTTGTCGCGCCCGCGGGCGCCCGAGACCCTCAGGCCTCGTCCTAATCGCGTACTGAACCACTTATCCGTCCGTTGGTCTAGATAAATGAGAAATCAATACGAAGTGGACGGTGCATTGTGGTGTTTGGCGGGGATTGATCTAACTTAGGTGTTTGGCCTGATCTGTCCGTATGGTCTTATTGGGGCGCTTTGTTGGTCTGGATCCTGTCACCTGGTCTTGTGCTCCGGATGTTGACTTCCTCGGTGGGCTCGGCTCGGCCGCGGCGCGGGGTGGGAAGCTGGGGGCATGGATCCGGTGACCCTGGCGGTGTTGTCGAGTGCGGTGGGTGGCATCGCGCAGGAGATGGGGACGCTGCTGGTCCGCAGTGCCTACTCGTCCAACATCAAGGAGCGGCGGGACTGCTCGGCGGCGCTCTTCGACGCCCGCGGGCGGATGATCGCGCAGGCCGCTCACGTGCCCGTCCATCTCGGCGCGATGTACGAGTCCGTGCGGGTGGTCGCCGAGCGTGGGCCGGAGCCCGGTGACGTGTGGGTGCTCAACGACCCGTTCTCCGGCGGCAACCATCTGCCGGATGTGACTCTGGTATCCCCGTTGCTGCTCGGTGACGAGGTTGTCGGCTACGCCGCCACCCGTGCCCACCACTCGGACATGGGCGGGATGCGCCCGGGCTCCATGCCCGCCGACTCGACCGAGATCTTCGCGGAAGGTCTGATCATCCCGCCGATCCGTCTCGTCCGAGCCGGTCAGTGGCAGACGGACGTGCTCGATCTCATCTGTGCCAACTCGCGGACGCCTGATCTGCGGCGCGGTGACCTGCGCGCGCAGGCGGCGGCGGCCGGCCTGGCGCAGACCCGGCTCACCGAGCTCTCTCACCGGCACGGCGGGTCGGTGGTGCTGGAGTCGTTCGCCGAGGTGCTCCGCTACGGCGAGCGGCGCAGCCGGGCGGTGATCGCGAGCCTGCCCGACGGTGTGTACCGGGTGGAGAGCGAGCTGGAGGGCGACGGAGTCGACGACCGGGACATCGCGCTGCGGGTCGCGGTCGTCATCGCGGGCGACAGCATGACGGTGGACTTCAGCGGGACCTCCCCGGCGGTTCGCGGCAACGTCAACTGCCCGCGCGCCGTCACCCGCTCGGCCTGCTGCTTCGCGCTGCGGGTGCTGTTGCCCGAGGACGTCCCGACCGGCGACGGCACCTACGCCCCGCTGACCGTGGTGACCGAGCCCGGCTCGCTGGTGGACGCGCGGCGGCCGTCCGCCGTCGTGGCCGGCAACGTCGAGACGTCGCAGCGGATCGCCGACACCGTGCTCGCGGCCCTGCGCCTGGCGACAGGGGCGGATGCAGGTTCGGCCGGGACGTCGGATGCGGCCGGGGCATCGGAGTCGGAGGCACTGCCCGCGGCGATCTCCGAGACCGTCGCGCTTTCCGAGGCCGCCGTGCTGCCGGCCCCCGGGCAGGGGACGATGAACAACCTGGTGATCGGCGGAGCCACCTGGACCTACTACGAGACCCTGGGTGGCGGCCAGGGTGCGTCCGCCCGGGGGCCGGGCCCGTCCGGAGTGCACGTGGGGATGACGAACACCCTCAACACCCCGATCGAGGCACTCGAACTGGAGTACCCGCTACGGGTGGAGCGTTACGAGCTGGCCGACGGAACCGGTGGGCGCGGCCGGCATGCCGGGGGCGCGGGGCTCGTGCGCTCGGTGCGGGTCCTGGAACCGGCGACGCTGTCGGTGCTGAGTGATCGGCGGCGGCATGCGCCGGGTGGGATCGCCGGCGGGGAACCGGGTGCGGTCGGCCACAACGACGTCGACGGGGTTCCGCTCCCGCCCAAGGCGAGCCGGCAGCTTCCAGCCGGCGCAGTGGTCACTCTCCGTACTCCTGGTGGTGGTGGATGGGGCCCGCCGCCGTCAGGTGACGGTACTGCGGATGGTGTCGCCGGTGGTTCCGGCGGCGGCGTCGGTGGCGGTGGCGTCACCGGCCATGTCGTCACCAAAAGTGACGACACTGACCTGGACGAAGCGGACGGAGCGCCAGTTGACGAGCACCCGCTTCCCGCCGACGAGGTGTAGCTGCTCGACTTCGCAGCGGAACAGGGCCTGCGCGACGCGCCGCCGGAGTTCCTCGGGGTCGACCTCATCACGCAGAGTGTATGTCTGATCGTCAATCGTTATCTGAACTGCCACGCGCCCACCTTCGCACACGTGTTCGACTACGGCAACGTGTCATGTAGCAAACGATGAGCCAAAGGTGTGATCGGCGGATCCACGCAATCGGCTGCGAAATCGGCACTCGGCGTTCACGATCGAGATGGGAAAGGCAGTGGCCCGACCGGGACACMAGGCACCGGGAGGCACGGATGGAAGCCGAGTTCGGTGTCGGCACGGCGATGGCCGGGTGGGCCGATCCGGGCGAACCAGGCCGCGCTCCGCGCTCGCCCCTGGCCAGAGCCTTCGACGGAGCGTTACTGACCGTCGGGGCCAGTGCCGAGGCGGGAGAGCGGGTGGCGGCCTTCGTCGATCTCGTCCGGCGCTACCGGGAACCCGGCCGTCACTACCACACGCTGCGTCACGTGGCGGAGACCACCGCGGCCTTCCACCTGCTGATCGCCGCCGATCGTGCGCAGGCCGCCGGGGTCGATCCGGCGGTCTGCCTGCTCGCGGTGCACTTCCACGATGCCGTGTACGACTCGCGCGCCCGCGACAACGAGCGACTGTCAGCCGATCTGGCCGCTGAGGTCCTCGGCGGCCTCGGCTGCCCGGCCGGGGTGATCGCCGACGTGTGCCGGCTGGTGGAGGCCACCGCGGGCCACGGTTCGCGTTCGGTCGACGAGGCGTTCGTGAACGACGCCGACCTGCGGGTGCTGGCCCGCCCCGCGCAGTCCTACGACCACTATGTCCGCCGGGTGCGGCTGGAGTACTCCTGGGCCGGCGGCGACGCCTGGGCCGCCGGCCGTGGTGCCGTGCTGCGGCACCTGCTGGACGGCCCGATCTACGCGACGGCCTGGGCCCGCCGGCACTGGGAACCGGCCGCCCGGGCCAACCTCAACCGCGAGCTTTCGGCGTTGTCCCTGACCTGAGGCGGGACCCGTCCGGGCAGCCGATCGGTGTCCAGCAGCGGATGCCCGACAGCATCCGCGAGGAGGACCTGGCCACCTACGCCCGCCTCGGCGTGGCCCCGCCGAGCTACCCGCACCAGCTCGACCTTCGCCGACCGGTCGGACGGAGCCGGGCTGGTCGGGGTACTGCGGGAGCAAGGCGGGTGTGTCGATGGTCGCGAAAGTGCTCGCCGGCGAGTGGGCGACGACCCTCCCCGGGCGCTGATCTGACCGGAGCTCGATCCGGTTCGGGGTGGCCCGAGCCGGATTTCCGCCTGCCCATGGTCGTGCCGCGGCGGTGTCGCCGCAGGGGTCGCTGCGGTTGCCGTGGGGGTGTTGCCGCAGGCGTCGCTGCTGTTGCCGCCGCGGGGTGGCCGCTGTTGCCACGGGGGTGTTGTCGCGTGCTTCGGGCGTGGGCACTGACACATCGGGTGCTGCTGTCCGGCGACTTTCCCGCGGCGGATCCGACTGTTACGGGTTTGGAACGCAATTTCGACTGATGGAACGGAGTAGCGATGGGGCCGCTCTCGGACCTGACCGTTCTGGACTGCTCGACGCTGTTCGCCGGTCCGCTCGCGGCGACCGTGCTTGGCGACTTCGGCGCCGAGGTCATCAAGATCGAGCATCCCGAGAAGGGCGACCCGAGCCGTACCCACGGGCACTCGAAGAACGGTGTGGGCCTGTGGTGGAAGATGCTCGGGCGCAACAAGCGCGCGGTCACGCTCAACCTGGGCCGCCCGGAAGGCGCGGAGATCCTCCGTGGCCTGGTGGCCGGCGCCGACGTGCTGATCGAGAACTTCCGTCCCGGCACCCTGGAACGCTGGGGGCTGGGGCCGGACGTCCTGCACGAGATCAACCCGCGGCTCGTGATCGCCCGGGTCACCGGCTTCGGCCAGTTCGGCCCGTACGCCCGTCGGCCCGGCTTCGGCACGCTCGCCGAGTCGATGAGCGGCTTCGCCGCGATGACGGGTGAGCCGGACGGGCCGCCGACCCTGYCCCCCTTCGGCCTCGCCGACGGGATCGCCGCCCTGACCTGCTACGGCGCGATCCTCACCGCGTTGCACAGTCGGGCGTCCACCGGAGTCGGCCAGGTCATCGACCTCGCGATCATCGAGCCGCTGGTCACCCTGCTCGGCCCGCAGCCGACCGTCTACGACCAGCTCGGCCTGATCCACGAGCGGACCGGCAACCGGTCCGTCAACAACGCGCCGCGCAACACCTACCGCACCGCCGACGGTCGCTGGGTGGCCGTGTCGACCTCGGCGCAGACCATCGCCGAGCGGGTGATGCGGCTGGTCGGGTGCCCCGAGGTGATCGACGAGCCCTGGTTCGCGACCGGGGCGGGGCGGGCGCAGCACGCCGAGGAGCTCGACGCGGCCGTCGGCGGGTGGATCGCCCAGCGCAGCCTCGACGAGGTGAGCGCGGCCTTCACCGAGGCGCAGGCCGCCGTCGCCCCGATCTACGACGTCACCGACGTGCTCGCGGACCCGCAGTACCAGGCGCTCGACACCATCACGACGGTCGACGACCCGGATCTCGGTCCGCTGAAGATGCAGAACCTGTTGTTCCGGCTCTCCACCACCCCCGGCGAGATCCGCTGGACCGGCCGGGCGGTCGGAGCCGACACCGCGGACGTGCTGGCCGAACGGCTGGGCATGTCCGCCGACGAGATCGCCAAACTGCGGGAAGAAGGTGTTCTGTGAGCGTGGTCGATCTAGCCTGGCGACGGTGCCACGCCGGCGGGCCCTCGCGGAGAAGATCACGGTGGCGCCTGACGCGATGTGCACCGCGGAGCGCGGAGCGGGTCCGAACCCCCGCCGAGGCGCTCGCGGTGGCCGTGGCTGTGCGCGCCCTGCCGACGACCCCGAAGGTCGGCCAGCTGCTGCCGGGCAGGATCTGCTGACCCTGGCGGTGCGTGCCACTCGCCGTACGGCGATCCGCCGCGGATCCGCGCCGTACAGTGCAGCAATTCACACTAATAGGTTTAAACGGTGCTCGGAGTCACTTGGCAATCCGCAAGAAGTAAGGGTTTTGGTCGCTCCAGCAGCCAAAATACTTACTTCTCGCTCGGAAATAGCGGTGGCGATGGAGGTCCGAAGCTCGCGATTCTGCGACGGGCGTCAGAACGACCGAAATCCTCAGCTCTTTGTGTCAGAGGTGGCCCGCTGTACCTACCCGACTCGGTCGGGGCTGCTCGTCGGCCAGGGCTGCTCGTCGGTCAGAGCTGCCCTGTGCCGGGGCCGCTGCCGGGGCTTCTGCTGGGATCGCTCAGGGCGAGGTGCGTGGCGAGGACGCGGCGCGCACCGCGGATGACCGCCTCGTCGACCATGCTGCCGTCGCCGGCCGCCGCCGCGCCGCCGGCCGCCTCGAACCGTTCGATGAGCACACGCGCGCGCCGCACCTGCTCGGCGCCCGGCGTGAAGACCTCGTTCACGACCGGGATCTGGGCCGGATGAATGCAGGCCCGCCCCAGGAATCCGAGCCGGCGCAGCCGGTCGGTGGACGTTCGCAGGCCGTCGGGGTCGTTGTAGACGACCGAGACCGGCGCGACGGGCGGCATGATGCCCGC
The DNA here is from genome assembly GCF_001983215.1 of Frankia sp. CcI49. Lineage (NCBI taxonomy): Bacteria > Bacillati > Actinomycetota > Actinomycetes > Frankiales > Frankiaceae > Frankia > Frankia sp. CcI49. The sequence goes on along the minus strand of NZ_MOWP01000017.1, from coordinate 386,789 downwards.
CACCGCGCTCGCGAGGACGATCTGACTGCGCACCCCGAGCAGCTCCGACTCGTCCGGGCCGAGCTCGACGCCGAGGCAGGCGCGCAGGTCGGCCTCGCCGATCTGCAGATGGCGGACCCGGGGCGCGGCAGCGATCTGCGCCGCCCGGGTGATCGCGGCCGGTGTCTCCAGCAGCGGCGCGACCGCCGCCGTGGCACCGGCTCGGGCGAGCTCGGCGTCGACGGCCGCGACCTCTTCGGCGTGGTCGGTCTTGGCGAGGCAGAGGCCGTCGAGGTTCGGGGCGTCGGCGAGCGCGGCGACATCGCGGGCGCGCAGGCTGCCGGGGTTCACCCGCACCCAGATCCGCGGGCGGGCGGGCCGCCGGGCTGCTGCCGTGCCGCCGGAAGCTGTGCCGCCGGGAGCCATGCCGCCGGCTGCCGTGGCGCCGGCCGTCGGGCCGCCGGCGCGCGGGCCGCGGGCGGGCATGGCGCTGGCGGGCGGGTCCGGGAGGGTATGCAGCCAGTCGCGGACGAGCGCGCGGGCGGCGTCCTTGCCGCTGGGCGGGACAGCGTCCTCAAGATCGACGATGATCGCGTCGGCGCCGCGGTCGAGTGCCTTCGCCAGCTTCGTGGCATCGCTGCCCGGTACGTACAGCCAGCTTCTGATCGACATGCGGACATGTTCCACTCTGTGTGACGCCGTTCCGAAGTCATGCTCTCACGGGAGGTGGGACCTGGCCGGGGTAGCGCCAGCCGCATGGGTTGGGGCTGGCCTGGTGGTGCGAGTGGAGGAGGATCCATTCCTAGATGGAAGATATGGAACATCGTTCTATCTAGTGGAACGTTTGGGAGCCGTCGGCGAGCCGGCCGGCGATGTACGTGGCCCGCGGCTGAGCCGTGCCGCACCCGACGGCTGTCTCGTCGAGCGGAGCGGTTGTCCGTCAGGCGGTGCGGCCGGCCCGTCGTGCCGTGCGGTTGCGCTGTCAGGCGGTGCGGTTGGTCGGTGGCGGGGCGCCGGGAAGGTTCCCCGCCGCCGGCCGGTGGGGCCAGCCGCGCAGCAGGCCTGGCCATTTCCTGAGCAGGAGGGCGAGGCCGACGCTGCCTAGTACCGCCGTGCTCAGGCACGGTCCGGTGGCGAACTCGGACGGGTCCGGTTCGAGGCCCGGCCAGCTCAGCCCGAACATCAGCAGAGAACAGGCCGCGCCGGTCCCGCTGGTCAGCAGCGGGAACCGGCGTGCCCCGGGCAGACCGAGCAGAGCAAGCCCGGCCGTCAGGAAACCGAGGACCGCTGCCGCGAGCAGCACCCCGCCGACGGTCCTGATCGCCACGGGAGGAAGCCAGCTCGGCTCCCAGGACCACGATGTGCCGTTCCAGCGAAGCCGGGCGTCGCTGCCGGGTGCCCCGAGCGGGGCGCCCGGCCAGACCAGCAGATGCACGAGACCGTGCGTCATGAGGACGAACCCGGCCGCCCAACGCAGCCCCCGGCTCACCGAAGTCCCCGGAGGATGCCCCGGCCTTCAGGCTGGGGAGGAATCCGGTTTCCCGCCCAGCGGGGCGGGGACCGCCGATTCGGCGGGATCGGCATTGCGGACGGCGTCCCCGGTGGCGGAACTGTCTGGACACGGGGAGACACCGGTTTCCTGGCAGCCATGTGGACATCCCTTCGTAGGGTTTGCGTGTCCCGTTTCCGGCTTTGTCTGTCTGCCGAGCAGGCGGTCGCGCTGGACGAGCACCGTGGGCATGCCCGTTCTGTGCGGAACAGGTGGCGTGAGGTCGCGTGAGAGCCAAGCGCGGTTCCGGTGTGGCCTGCGGGCTTCGGGGCAACGCGGGTGTGAACGCTGCTGTGAACATCGCCGCGGGGCGCGCGGTGACTGTGCGGTGACTGCGCGGGGAGGTGCCGGGTTGCCGGTGCCGGTGAACCGCGAACCTCAACGACGCGAACCAGTTTTCGTGTGGTTGGAATCCTCCGCGTTCACGCGGAGGAGGATGTCAATGGAGGGTCACCTCGTCGTCGGTGTCCGGTCCGGCGTCCACCAGGGGGAGCCAGCCCGCACCGGGTGAACGTTCCGTGCGTCGCGCCCAGTCCGGTACCCGGGCCCATCCGCCGGTGTCGGTGCTGGTGCCGGCGCGGATGCGGGCGTGCGGGGCCGTCACCGCGGAGCCGGAGCGGCCCGGCGGCGAGGTCGGCGCCTCGTTGATCCCTGCCACGGGCGCGGATCCGGTGGCGGCGGCAAGAACCGTCGCGGCCAGGACCGGATCCAGATCCGCCGGCACCGACCGTAGATCGAGCAGGCAGCAGCCCTGCTCCACCCGTCCCAGCACGGCCGGCCGGCCCTGGCGCAGCAGCGCGGCGAGGCTCGCGTCGAGGGCGACGGCCGCGCTCGGCAGCCCGTCCTTCCAACCATCCGCCCCGTATTCCGGCGAACCGTTGTGGCCACCATGCCCACCGTGGGCCAGGCGGCCGCCGTGGCCGCCTGGCGTGCCGGGGCCGATCGATGCGGGTCCGCCGGCATCCGCGTCCGCATCCCGCAGGTCCTTCGGGCCCGCCCCGCCCCGCTGCGGGGGCGTGCCCGTTCCGCCTGTCTCGTCGATTCCATCCGAGCTGACCACCGCCCGGCTGCTTACCGCCGACGCCGGGACGCCGGACCTGCGCAGCCAGGCGGCCAGGCGCTCGGCGCGGGTCCGGAGCTCGGCTGGATCCGCGCGCAGCGAGCGGCGGACGGGGTTGTCCTCGCCCCGCAGGGTGGCTTCGAGTGCGGCCAGCGTCAGTTTGCCGACCCGCAGCGCGCGGGCCAGCGGATGCCTGCGCATCCGGTCAACCAGGTCGCCGCGGCCGAGGACGAGACCGCACTGCGGACCACCGAGGAGCTTGTCGCCGCAGGTGATGACCAGACTGGCGCCACAGCGTAGCCAGGTGGAGGCGTCGGGTTCGTCGGGCAGCGTCTCGTCGGGTGTCAACAGACCGGATCCGGGATCGCCGACCAGGGGGACTCCGCGTCGGGCGCACAGCTCCGCGAGATCACTGAGCGCCGGCCTCGCCGTCAGCCCGACCACCCGGAAGCTGGGCGGGTGCATCCGGAGCACGAAGCCGGTTCGCGGGCCGATGGCGTCGGCATAGTCGCCCAGGGTGGTTCGGTTCGTCGTGCCCACTTCCCGTAGCCGGGCACCGGTCGCGGCCAGCAGTTCCGGGAGCCGGAAACCGTCCGCGGTCTCGACCAGCTCGCCGCGGCTGATGACGATCTCCCGGTCCGGCGCCAACGCCATCGCGGCGAGCATGACGGCGCCGGCGTTGTTGTTGACCACATGCACGGCGCGGGCCGCCGGGACGGCGGCCGCCAGGGCGGTCAGTGCGGCGTTGCCGCGCCGGCCGCGCCGCCCGGACGCCAGATCGAGCTCGACGTCGCAGGTCGCGGCGGCGGCGTCGATCGCGGTGCGGGCCTCGGGGGAGAGCGGCGCCCGGCCGAGTCCGTCGTGCAGCAGGATGCCGGTGGCGTTGATCACCGGGCGGAGGTGCCCGGGCAGCCGGGCTGGGGCCACCAACGCCGGTCTCGGCTCGGCGTCGTCCAGATAGCCGATCGGCTGGCTGGCTGCGTGGCCGGCAGTCTGGCTTGCGCCAGTCGGATGACCGTCACTGGCACCCGGCCTGGTGGGCATGGTGAGGAAGCGTGTCGGCTCGACGGACGGTCGACCAGATTCGACGATCACCTTGAGTGATGCTAAGGGGGCAGATCTGTGAAGAATGGGCGGCGCTCCGCAGCGGACCGCCTACGTGTGGCCTTGCTGTCGTCTCGTCTGACCTGGTTCAAAACCTTCACCACGGCTCATCAGGCGGTAATGTCTCCTCCCGAAGGGGAGTAGCCCCGCCGTGGTGACCTGGTAGCCCGATTTCCGGCCCCGGTCCGGCCCACGCCGCCGTCTGGCGGCTGGTCGCCGGCCGTGCTGACGTCGGAGTGCTGGGTTGAGCACGGTCCGGCGTGTCGACATACTGGCTCGGATTCCGAGCCCGGCCGCCGGGCCTGACCTTCGTCAGGTGGGCGAGACCTTCGATCTGGCTGTCATGCCGGGTCGAAGGCGGCTCCCGTCCCGGCCCGGCCTCGAGGAGAGGACTACCGGGCCCGTGAATCTCACCGCCGCGTTCGTCACCTTCGGCGTGATCTTTCTGGCCGAACTTCCGGACAAGACGATGGTGGCGAGCCTCGTCCTGGGGAGCCGCTTCCGTCCCCTCTACGTCTGGGCCGGAGTCGCCGCGGCCTTCGCCGTGCAGGTCACGCTGGCTGTCGCCGCCGGCAGCGCGATCTCGCTGCTGCCAGGCCGGGCGGTCGACATCGTGGCGGCGCTGCTGTTCGCCCTGGGCGCGGTGCTTGTCCTCAGGGAGGGGCGAGAGGACCCCGACGACGAGGCCGAAGGCGGAGCGGCCGAGGGCGGAACGGCCGGTGACGTCGCCGCCGCCGAAGCCGTTGCCGAGGCCGACAACGCCGGCAAGTCCGGTTTCCTGCGGGTCGCGGCGACGTCCTTCGTGGTCGTGTTCGTCGCGGAGCTCGGCGATCTCACCCAGTTCTCGACCGCGAACCTCGCTGCCCGCTACTCCGCGCCGGTGGCCGTGTGGATCGGCGCGGTCCTCGCGCTGTGGACGGTGGCAGCTCTGGCCATCGCGGGCGGCCGTAGCCTTCTCCGTGTCCTGTCGGTGCGTCTGATCACCCGGGTGGCCGCCACCGCCTTCGCGGTGCTGGCGGTGATCTCACTGATAGACGCGATCCGCGGCTGACCGAGCCGGCCGGCGCCCGACATCCGCGCCGGCTCCACACCCTGCGGAGCCGGCATCGGGGCCACCATCAGAATCGGTCCATGACTCAGCGAACCCGGGTGGGACGAGGCAGGTCCGATCCCTGGCAACCCGTGCGGCCGTCCGTGGCCGGAGTATCCCTGCCGGCCGACGGGTCGACCCGTGGCCCGGGGCAGCCGCGGGTCATCCGTGGGACCATCGAGGACCTGGGGGCGGCGGTTGCCGACGACCCGGAGGCCGACGTTCTGGGCGGCATCCGGATCGAATCCGCGGTGCTGGCATCCACCCGTGTTCTCGGGGGCGAGCTGGCTGGCCTGCACCTGCGCGACATCCTGGTCGATCAGGCGGTTCTCGCCGGAATTGTGATCGACGGGGGCGGTGGCACGAGGGTCGAGATTACCGGTGGCAGGATCTCCGGGGCGGTGTGGATCCGTGGCGAGTTCCACGACGTCGTCCTGGACGGTGTGCGGGCGGACGACGTCACGCTCCGGTCGTGCACGCTGGGCCGGGCCCGCTTCAGCCGGTGCGAGCTGTCGCGGCTGGATCTGACCGGATCCAGGCTCGATCATGTGCGGTTCGAGGAGTGCGACCTCACGGAGGCCGTCTTCACCGATGTCACGATCAGGGCGGCGTCCTTCCGCGGCTGTCGCTTCGACGGTGCCGTGGGCGTGACCGGCCTCACCAACGCGGAGGTGGATGCCGACAGCCTGCTGACCCTTACCGGGCCGATGGCTGCCGCACTCGGAATATCCGTGGTCTGAACGTTTCCCAGTGATCCGTAAGGCCCGAAAAGTTGGTAGTGCTCGTGAGCGCCGGCGTCGGTGGGTTGGCGTTGGATGGCAGGATCAGAATTCGGAGCGGCTCAATGGCGCGACAGCACAGAAAAAGGGCGAATTAGCCCTGCTGGGAGGCCTCCCGACGGTGCGTGCTTATATCGGTGCGTCGAGCGCGCTTGTGGCTATGTGGACACGAAGTGTGTCTTAGGTGTCTGATTTAGCGTGTGGCGCCGGGTATTGCCGATGGAGAGCGGAGGGGACGACGAGGAAATGATCACAGAGGAGGGCGGCTGCGGAGCCTGGCAGCGTGTGCCCGAGGACATAGTCGTACGGCTTGATGATGTGCCGGGAGCGGCCTACGAGGTGCCCAGTGAGGTGACCTGTGCGCTGCAGGAGGGCCACCCGGACAACCACATGGCCGTTTTGCAGGGGTGGGGAAGTGAGGAGGTCTGGCTGTCCTGGTCCGCCCCCAGAACGATCACCGCTCCCGGTTGCCGCGTCGACGGGATGACCTGCCTGCTGCCCTCCGGCCATCAAGGCCACCATCATGTGATCATGGCGGACATGGTCGAGGACGAGGGCCCGTACTGGGTTGCCGACCGTGCCGAACTGGAGGCACGGCGCGCCAGCGTTGCCAGAGGCTGATCCGCACCGTCCGGCACCGGCGCCGATCCCTGCGCGGCCGTCCTGCCTCGCCACCGCCCGGCAGCCGGGGCGGGGCGGGGCGGGCTGGGCGGCAGGACTGCGGCCAGGGTGGCCGGACCAGTCGCGGTGCCAGGCCTGCCGTGTGGGCTGGCCTAGGCCGGGCCGGTGATGGCCGGTGTCGCTGTGGGGTCGACGCCTTGACGGGGGGCGTCGTCGAAGACGAGAACGACTTCGGCGTCGGTGCTGAAGTCCCGCAGCCGCGCGCTGGCAGGCACGCTGGCCAGCGCATGGCGCAGACCACCGGCCGTCGTGCCTTCGGCGGCCACGATGGTGATCCGTGTGCCGCCTTCGAAGCCCTCGGCGCTCCCGCTGACAGGCAGAGGCGAACGCGCGGGCTCGGCGGGTCCGGTTGTGTCGCTCTCGCCGGCCATCGATTTCCATGCGGTGTCGAGCGCCAGCAGATGGTCGACGATGCGGCGGACCTCGTCCGACTCGAGATCGGCGGACGTCGTGGTGCCGGGGTCGGCCGCGGCGATGCGGAGCCGGACCAGCAGCTGGTTCTCGTCCTCGGCCGGCCGCGCCCCACACTCCTCTGGAGCCTGGGCGCGGGCCGGATCCTGATCGGGCGAGCGGGCCGCCGCGGCCACGGTGATCGCGGCACCGTCCGTCCGGCCGACGAAGACCGTGATCTCGCGCGGTTCGGTCGTCAGATCTCGCCCGCCGAGATCGCTGCCGGCATCCCGTGACGTACCGGGTGAGCCCGGTTGTGCTGGTGTTCCTGGTCGTGACATCGTGCCTTCTCCTCGCGTGGCAGGAATTCGCGGAATAGCTGTTCACCGAGGACGCTCTCACGGTGTTTCTGGTCATAACACCCCGCGAGACGGGGAGTTTCTGGCCGGCCTGATGGTGCCAATGTGTCGATGAGGTATATATCGCAGGTTTCGGGTCCGGGACTTGTCGGGTGACCTGTGGGCAGGACGAGCGGACAGGACGAAAGCGCGCGGTGAAGGCGCGGCGGTGCGGTGGGCTTCGCTGTTCGTCCGCGTCGGACAAGCGGGTCGGGTAAGCCGTGCCGCGTCCGGTGGAGCACGTCCGGTGGAGCAACGGTGCCATTGCGCCGCGACCAGCCGGAACGGTCACCTTCCGCATCAGGTGTCCACCGTGCCGTCCGGCGAACACGAAGGGCCACCGTTCGTTGAACGGCGAACAGCAGGCGAACAGGGAACAGCAGGCGAACTGGGAACGGCAGGCGAACTGGGAACGGCCGGCGGCGCGAACGGGCGGCGAACAGAGCTGGTGAAGCCGGGCCGGTGATGACGTAAAGAGCAGATGCCGGGAAAACCCACCCCTGAACCTGGTGTGAGGCCGATACCCCCGGGGTAGGTGCTGGGCGATCGCGCTTGTCCGGAGCGCGTCGCGCCGCGGGAGGCCAGCTCGGCCGGGCTTCCCGCCTCGCACCATCGTCCGGCCGACCGGAGCCATGGTCCCCAGCGTGCGTGTGGAAGTGACCGGCCGAGATGCCGTCGTGGTGCACCCGGAAGGCGAGATCGACTACTCGTCGCTGGAACCGCTACGGCAGGCACTGCTAGACGCGCGGATCGCCGGTGTCCGCGAGATCGTCGTCGATCTTCGTGAGGTCACGTTCCTGGACTCACAGGGGCTGGCCGTGATCCTTTACGCCCACCAGCGGCAGCGGTCGGCCGGTGGGCGCCTGATCCTGCGCAATCTCAACGAGAACGCCTACCGGCTGCTCTCCGTGACGAATCTGACCACCGTGATCGATGTCGACCACGGCTCGCAGGTGGCGCCGGCCCACTCGCCGGTGGCGCCGGCCCAGGGGCAGCCGGTTCGCACCGGGCAGCCGACTCTCGCCGGTCAGCCTCGATCACGCCCCGGGGCGACCCGCTGGTAGGAGACGTCGGCGGTATGGCGATGGAAACCGAGGCGGGTGTAGAGCCGGACCGCGCGATCGTTGTCCTCGTCCACATAGAGCATCACCGTGGCGAGGCCGAGATCCCGCAGATGTCGCAGGCCGGCGATCGTGAGAATCCGGCCCAGGCCCGCGCCGCCCGCGTCGGGTGCGACGCCCACCACGTAGACCTCACCGATCGGTCCCGGCGCCGCCTGCGGGTCCCCGGCGGGCATCGGGTCGATGGGGTGAACCTTCGTCCAGTGGAATCCCACCAGCTGACCGTTCCGTTCGGCGAGGAAGAAGCCGGCCGGGTCGAACCATGGTTCCGCCTCGCGGGCGCGCAGGTCGTCCATCGTCCAGCGGCCCTGCTCGGGGTGCGTGGCGAATGCCGCCGCGTTGATCGCGAGCCAGGCCTCCTCGTCCCTGCCCACCTCGAAGGTCCGGAGGGTGAAACCCGGGGGGACGGTCGGGCTCGGCAGGTCGTCGTCCGCCGCGGCTGTTGCGCTGCCGGTCGTCGCGCTGCCGGCCGTTGCACTGCCGGGCGTTGCGCTGCTGGCCGCGATCAGGGGGCGGCGCAGTTGGAGAAGTACCCGCGCCCGTTCGAAGCCGGCACTGCCTGCCAGCGCCGCGGCTGCCGGTGCGTCGCCGTGGGCCCAGATGTTGAGCTGCGACGACCCGGCCACCGCCGCGGACAGTTCCCGCACCAGCGCGCTGCCGACTCCGGCGCGGCGATGATCGGGGTGGACGACCAGCTCGGCCTGCCGCTCCGAGGGGTCCCCGCCCACCGCGGCGAAGCCCACGATCGTCGATCCGTCCCGCGCGACCAGGTGGGCCACACCACCGGGGCTCCCGCCCGGCCGCAGGGTGAGGCGCACATCTTCGGAGATCCCGCCGTTGCCGTCGACCTGCTCCGCGCTCGTCAGCAGTTCGGTGATGGCCGCCACGTCAGTCGCGTCGAGGGTGTCGAGCCAGCTCAGCGAGGTCATGTTTCAACGCTAGCCAGTGCGCTGTCGAAACATGCACCGTCAAAGTGAGCTGTCGAAATATGCACTGTCAAAGTGAGCAGTGTCGGTGGGGGCTGGCCGTCGTGCGCGAGCGGAGCCGCCGGGGTGCGAACGCGTCGATGTCATCAGGTAACCGGCAGGTTACCGGGCCCGTCCTGATGCATGTCGCCAGCGCAGCGGGTGGGGTCCGCCGATCAGTCGGCGCTGCACGGCCGGAGCGCGTGCACGGCCGGAGCAGGAGGCCGGGTGCCGGGGAGCGTCGCGGCCAGGCGAAGCGTGGCCGGGCGAAGGGCCGACAGGCCAAGGCCTCGGACCCCGAACACGCCGGAAGGGCCCGGTGGCCGTTCTCCGGACGGCCACCGGGCCCTTCCCGGTGCGCGCGGTTCTCAGCACGGTTCGCTGTCTGCGCGTTGGAGCTGGTGATGCTGCGCCGGCACCGGTCGTTGAGCGGGCGCCAGCGGTGCGGTGGTACTGGTCGTGCGTCGAGGTGGCGGACCGGTCAGACGCGCTCGGGAGTGCGGATGTCGTCCCGATCCAGGCGGTTGGCGGTGTCGGGCAGCGGCGAGATCGGCGGGGCGACGAACTTGTACCCGACGTGACGTACAGTGCCGATCATTGCCTCGTGCTCGGGGCCGAGCTTCGCGCGCAGCCGGCGGACGTGCACGTCCACCGTCCGGGTGCCGCCGTAGTAGTCGTAGCCCCAGACCTCCTGCAGGAGCTGTGCGCGGGTGAAGACCCGCCCCGGGTGCTGCGCGAGGTACTTCAGCAGCTCGAACTCTTTGAACGTGAGCTCGAGCGGACGGCCCCGCAGCTTGGCGGAGTAGGTGGTCTCGTCGACGGAGAGGTCACCGGACCGGATCACTCCGGCCTCTGCCGTACCGCCCGCGGCCGCGACCCGCCCGATGGCAAGCCGCAGACGAGCCTCCACCTCGGCCGGCCCGGCCGTGTCGAGCACCACATCGTCGACGCCCCAGTCCGCCGAGACCGCGGCGAGGCCACCCTCGGTGACCAGCGCCAGCAGCGGGGTGGTGAGCCCGGTCGTGCGCAGCAGCCGGCACAGGCCCCGCGCGATGACGAGCTCGCGGCGGCCGTCAACGACGATCACATCGACTGGAGGTGCGTCGAGCAGTGCGCTTGCCTCCAACGGCGCCACACGGACGGTGTGGGTGAGGAGGCCAAGGGACGGGAAGGACTCGGCCGACGGACCGGGGGCGTTGGTGAGCAACAGGACGACGCTCAAGACGGCTCCTCCAGGTGCGATGTGTGTTGGGGCAGCGTCGACCCAGGCGATCCTTGTCTCCGGTGTCCTACGTTCCACGACCGTCATGGGCATGAAACGAGTACCGGTCTGCAGGGGAGGATAGCGGAGTGCCCTACTCCGCTCCTACGGTCTATCGACTTCTTCCCACCGCAGACGCTGAGATCCTGGCCACGGAGCTGCTTCATCGTGACCCCGCGGTGACAGGGCATGACGCCGTCTGCGTGGTCGTCGCCCACGGCTTCTCCGGATCGATCGGGCGGCCTGCGCTGCGTGCTGTAACAGAGGAACTGCGCCGGCACGTGGGTGTGCTGTCCATGGACCTTCGAGGTCACGGCAGGTCGACGGGCACCTGCACCTTCGGGGACCGCGAGGTCCTGGATGTCGACGCGGCCGTGGGTGAGGCACGTCGCATGGGCTACCAGAAGGTGGTCACGATGGGGTGGTCCATGGGTGGCGCCGCCGTTCTGCGGCACGCCGGCCTCGCGATCTCCGGGGAGGTCACACACGGACACCGGCTTCGGCACCGGCCTGACGCAGTCGTCTCGGTCAGCGCGGCGAGCCGGTGGTTCGTCCGCGACACGGCGCCCATGCGGCGCATCCACTGGTTCGCCGAGACGGCGCCCGGGCGGGTCGCCGCCCGGGTCGGGCTCGGAGTGCGAATCGCGACGGACCCCTGGCCGGCCGTGCCCGCCTCGCCCGTCGAGGTGATCGGGCGGATCGCGCCAACCCCTGTCCTCATCGTGCACGGTGACCGCGATGCGTACTTCACTGTGGAACATCCACGTGCGCTGGCGGCCGCCGCCGGCGACACCGGGCAGCTGTGGCTCGTGCCCGGTTTCGGGCACGCCGAGGCCGGCGTCGTCCCGGGGCTGGTCGATCGGATCGGGGCACACCTGCCCGATCTGCTCGCCGGTCGCCCGGAGTGGGCGCAGTGCGCGCGACGGATGGCGCGGGAGACCGGTCCCGCACCGACCCGGTGACCGCCGGCCAGGCGCGAGCACCCGGGCGACCAGGCGAGCGACTACGGCGACGATTACGGCGAAGCGAGGGATGCGCAGTGGCACGCATCGTGGTCAGGTACTGGGCGGCGGCCCGCGAGGCGGCCGGTGTCGAGCAGGACGAGGTGGACGCGCCGACGCTCGCCGTGGCGCTGGATGACGTCGCGCGCCGCCGCGGCGCCGCCCTCGCCACGGTGTTGGCCCGCTGTGCCTTCCTGCTCGACGAGATGCCGGTCGGTCGACGCGACCCGCAGGACGTCGACCTGCGAGAAGGGTCGGTGGTGGAGGTGCTGCCCCCGTTCGCCGGGGGGTGAACACGACGGAAGGACACGTACGTCCACCCAGGGCAGTGGATTCCGGTTCGCTCGCCCGTGGCAGCATGGTGCGGTGCCTGTTCCCGAGCCTGGCTCGTCCGGACTGTCCGGATCTTCGGACRTGGTCCGGCCAGCCGGCGTGGCCGCGTTRCCGGGTGAGGCCGGGCTCGCCACCGCTCTCGCGGGTGCGGGTGCGGTCGGCGCAGGCATCGCGGTGCTGGTCACCGGCGCCGCGTTCGCGGCGATCGCCGGCCCATGGGCGCTCGCGGGTGTGCTCCTCGTGGCACAGATAGCGCTGGCCTGGGCCTGGACAGGGGCCCTGCGCGCCTCCGCGGGAACGATGGTGGTGGTGGCGGGCAGCGCGCTCGCCTGCGATCTCGCCGTGCTCTGGCCGCTCGGTGGCGACAATGCTCACGGCTTCGGCGCGCACGGCTACGACGACAACGGCATCGGAACGGTCGCGGGCGTCGTGGGCGTGTCCCTCGGCGTCACGGTCCTTTACCAGCTGGCCCGCCGCCTACGCGGCGGCGCTACGCCGGCGCCGGGTGTGTCGGCGGAGGGCGTGCCGGCGGCCGGGACAACCGGTATGGCAGCGGCCGGCGCCGTCGCGGCTGATCGTGCCCAGCGGGCTGCCGACAGGGTGAGTGGCGACATGACCGCCGCGCTCGGCGGGGTCGGCATCGCCGCCTTCCTCACCGGCTTCCTGGTGCTGCGCGCCGAGGCGGGTGCCGAGCACCCCGCCGACGAGATGGTCATCGCGGGCCTGCTCGGTGCCGGTGCCGCGGTGCTCGTCGGCCGTCTGGTGACGGCACTGCTCGCAGCCACCTTCGCGCGCAGTGCGGGCACGGCCCTGGGCGCCGTCCCGGATCCGGATGTCGTACCGCAGCCGGATGACGTCCCGGATTCGGATGCCGTTCCGGGCCTCGGTCGGGCGAGGGTGTGCGCGGTCGTCGGCGCGGTGTCCGCGGCCGCCGCGGGCACCGCGGCAGGGGTGATCTTCGGCGAGTTCACGGGCCTCGGTGTCGCCACCGCCACCGTCCTCGCCGCGGCCGGCGGTGTCGCCGCCGCCTGTGTCGCGTCGGCCGGATTCGGCGGGGCGCTCACCGCACCCCGCCTCGGCCCCGCGGCCGGGATGCTGCTCGACGTGCTGCTCCCGCTGGCGTTGGCAGCGCCCGTCGTGTACCTCCTCGGTCGTCAGCTTCCCGGATGAGCCGCACCGCGCGGCGGGGCCTGATCGCCTTCAGCGTCACGATCGTCGTGGCGCTGGTCATTCTCGGCGTGCTCGACCGGGTCGCGGCCCGGGTCGTCGCGGATCAGATCGCCACCAGGGCGCAGACCTCGCAGAACCTCGCCGAGCGGCCGACGGTGTCGCTCGGCGGTTTTCCGTTCCTCACCCAGGTCACCGCGGGCAAGTACCGTCACGTGAACATCGAGATCCGCGGTTATGAGCGGGACGGCGTCCGGGTCGACCGGCTCCGCGCGGAACTGGCCGGCGTCCACCTGCCACTCTCGGACGTCCTGAACCAGGATGTCCAGCAGGTACCGGTCGACCAGGTGAAGGCACAGGTCGACCTCACCTTCGACGACCTCAACGCCTACCTCGCGACGCAGAACCCACCCGCCAGAGTCGCCCCGGCCGGGCAGGGCCTCGAGATCAGCGGGACGGTCGAGGTGCTGGGCTCTCAGTACCCGGTCTCGGGCATCGCCGACATCGGCGTGGCCGCCGACTCGGTCACCTTCACTCCCCGCGACCTCACGGCAGGTCTCGGCGCGGTGATCCCGACCCAGCTGTTGGAACCGCTGCGGGAACTTCTCACCGTCAAGGTGCCGGTCACCGGGCTGCCCTTCAACATGGGGCTGCGGTCCGTGGTGGTGGGTGCAGATCGGCTCACGTTCACAGCGGGCGGTGAGAACGTGCTGCTCGATGCCGACCTGGCGCAGACCGGGGTGCCGGCCGGCTCCTCCGGTCTCTGACGCAGCGGGCCGCGCCATGGACCCCCTGGACCCCGTGGACCCCGCCGTGGATCTGGTCGCGGAGCTCGCCGCGCTCGGCCAGGTGCCCGGTGAGGTCGCGACGCTGCTGCAGTTCTCGACGGCCTTCTGCGCGCCCTGCCGGGCCGCGCGGCGCCAGCTGGCAGACGTCGCGGCGCTCGTGCCCGGCGTGCGGTATGTGGAGATCGACGCGGAGTCCCACCTGGAGCTGGTGCGGCGTCTGGGCGTTCGCAGCACCCCGACGGTGGTGATCCTCGACGGATCGGGCACCGAGGTGCGCCGGGTGACCGGTGCCCCGCCGACGAAGGCGGCGGTGATCGCGACCCTGGCGTCGTTGGTCGAGGTCGCGCCCGGAGATCGGGAGCCGGGCTCAGATGGTGCCCCGGTAGATCTTTAGGGTAAGGGTTAACACAGAAGTGACATTCGCTGCTACCGTGACACGAACCATGTGCAGCGTCCTGCTTGTGAAGCGCCGCGCGGTCGACCTGTGCCGCGTGGGCAGCTGCTTGTGTTGCGGTTCCTGACAGCGCGTTGACCTAGTCCGCGCCCGGGTTCCTTGGGCGTACCGAGCGAGCCTCGACCTCGTACCTCCGCCTGCTCCGCTCCGTCTCCGTCCCCCGCTTCCCCTCGGGCCGCGGCCTGCCGCAACGCCACCTCCGGGCACGGTCCCGGATGCCATACCTGTCTCGTCCCCTGTTCCGCAACCGCGAAAGGAACGCGCGCATGAGCCGCGAGAACGCGCTGGTCAACGCGACCTGGGCAGAAGAGCACGCCAGCGACCCCAAGGTCGTGCTCGTGGAGGTCGACGAGGACGTCTCGGCCTACGACAAGGGGCACATCCCCGGCGCCGTCCGGCTCGACTGGAAGTCCGAGCTGCAGGACCCGATCATCCGCGACTTCGTGAACAAGGAGCAGTTCGAGAAGCTCCTGTCCGAGAAGGGCATCGCCAACGACGACACCGTGGTGCTGTACGGCGGCAACAACAACTGGTTCGCCGCCTACGCCTACTGGTACTTCGTCCTGTACGGCCACGCTGACGTGCGTCTGCTCGACGGCGGCCGCAAGAAGTGGGAGCTCGACGGCCGCGAGCTGACCCCCGACGTCACGCCGCGTCCGGCGACCAGCTACACCGCCTCCGAGGCGCGCACCGACATCCGGGCCTTCCGCGACGAGGTCATCACCGCGATCGGCTCGAAGAACCTGGTGGACGTCCGCTCGCCCGACGAGTTCTCCGGTCGCCTGCTCGCCCCGGCGCACCTGCCGCAGGAGCAGTCGCAGCGGGCCGGCCACATCCCGACGGCCAAGAACGTCCCGTGGGCGAAGACCGCGAACGAGGACGGCACCTTCCGGTCGGACGACGAGCTGAAGGCCCTCTACGCCGAGGTCGGGGTCGACCTGACCAAGGACACAATCGCCTACTGCCGGATCGGTGAGCGTTCCGCGCACACCTGGTTCGCCCTGCACGAGCTGCTTGGTCTCGCGAACGTGAAGAACTACGACGGCTCGTGGACCGAGTACGGCTCGCTCGTGGGCGTGCCGATCGAGAAGGGCGCCTGATCATGTGCGGTGCGACCAGTGGTGGACCATCGGTGGAAGGAATTGACGTGGCCAAGGAAACCGTGATCCAGGGAGTTGTGGTCTCCGGCGGTGAGCCGGTTTCGACTGGTTACGCCCGCCTGCTCGACTCCGGTGGCGACTTCACCGCCGAGGTGCCGCTTTCGGCGACCGGCCAGTTCCGATTCTTCGCGCGTCCTGGCGAGTGGACGGTCCGCGCCCTGGTTCCGGGCGCGACCGGCGAGCGCAAGGTCGTCGCCCGCCAGGGTGAGCCGGTCGACACCCAGGTCGACGTCACGGTCTGAGGCCGGCGATGGTCTGAGACCGGTGGTGGCCAAGTGCCACGGCCCACGGGGCCGGTAGATCGCAGGTTCGGCGGCGGCCGGGTTCCGGGAGCACGTTCCCCGGAGCCCGGCCGCTTTTTCGTGCGGGTGCGGGTGCGGGTGTGCGTGTGGGCGTGGGCGTGGGTGCCTGAGTGGGTGATCGGGGGCCGGGTCGACTTGCCGTGGTCCCGTCGCCGGGGGTAAAAATATAAGTGTCATGAGCTGACAGTTGTCCGATGGTGGCGTATGTTCGTCCATGACACCACGATCCGGGGGGATCGAGGTTGTCGCGGATGGGGCGTGTGGCATCGGGCGGCGGTAGCAAGGGGCGTAAGGGGGGTGGGCGGTGGCTGAGGCGGAGGGCCTGCGCGAACGGAAGAAGCGGCGCACCCGTCAGACGATCATCGAGGTGGCGCACGAGCTGTTTCAGGAGAAGGGCTTCGACAGCGCGACTCTCGAGGAGATCGCCGCGGGTGCGGACGTGTCGGTGCGCACCTTGTTCCGGTACTTCACCGGGAAGGAGGCGATCGCGCTCGCACCGTTGGACGAGATGGGCGATCTGACTGTTGCGGCACTGCGCCGCCGGCCCGCCGACGAGCCGCCGCTGACTGCACTGCGATGCGCGGCCCTCAGCGCCTGGGCACTGATGTCGCCGGACGGAGGCTCGTTGCGGCGTTACGCCGATCAGCTGCTGCCCAGCGACGAGGCCACCCCACTGGCCGGCGCGGTGCTGAGCCGGCTGATCGTCATCGGTGACCGTCTCGCCATGGAGCTTGTCGACAACGAGGTGCTCCTGGTCGGGGGTGGAACCGGGGGTGGCGCCGGCCTCGACGGGTCGGTTGCCGGCACCGTGCCAACCCAGACGAGCCTTTCGACGGTCACCGAACTGGACGCCCAGATGATTGTCGTCAGCTTTCTCGGTGCCATTCAGGTGGCAATCCGCTCCTGGTGCCGATCAGGCAGCACCGACCTGGTGGAGCTTCTCGCCGTGGTGGAGAAGTGTCTCGATCGGATCTGCCTCAGAACCTGAACCGCCGTGCTGGCCGCGACCGGCCAGCACCAGAAAACCTTCCACCGGCCCAGCAGGCCGGTGGAAGCGCGAAATTTCAGGCACGCCAGCAAGTACTTCAAGGTCGGACCAGAGCTGGCGACGCGATTGCGTTCATCCAGAAGACGCAAGGATTAATCATGTCTGTCTCCCGGGTTTCCGAGGCCATCGGGCACCATATTCCCGAGCAGGTTGTCGATGCTTCCGCCGCGGTGCGTGACCGGGCGGAACGCGATGTTCGCGATGTTCGTGACGGCGCGGACCGGCTGGCCGGCACGCTGCGCCGGGCCACCCAGCACCTGCTGTCCCTGCAGGACAGCACCGGTTGGTGGAAGTTCGACCTGGAAAGCAACACCACCATGGATGCCGAGGACCTGCTGCTGCGCGAGTTCCTCGGAATTCGTACGGAGTCCGTCACCGCGGCCTCCGCGAAGTTCATTCGTTCCCGTCAGCTGGCGGACGGCTCCTGGCCGCAGTACTTCGGTGGACCGGGTGAGCTGTCCATCACGGTCGAGTCCTACATAGCCCTTCGGCTGGCTGGTGACGAACTGTCGGCCCCACATATGGAACGTGCTGCGTCCTGGATCCGGCAGAACGGCGGAGTTCCCGCCACCCGGGTGTTCACCAGAATCTGGATGGCTCTTTTCGGCTGGTGGCGTTGGGAGGATCTGCCCGTGCTGCCACCCGAGATCATGCTGCTGCCCGACCGGGCCCCGCTGAGCATCTACTCGTTCGGATCCTGGGCTCGGCAGACCATTGTTCCCCTCACCATCGTCTTCGCGCTCCGTCCGGTCCGTCCGGCACCTTTCGGCCTGGAAGAGCTGTCGGTCGACGATCCGGATTGTTCCGGTTCCGCGACGTCGGTGGYCGCTGGAACCGGCGCCGGTGCTGGAGCCGCTGCCGGCGCTGGAACCGGCGTTGGTGCCGGGGRCAGCGGCGGTGCCGGGGGCAGCGGCGGTGCTGGCCACGGTGTCAGCGCGGGTGTCGGATCCGCACTGCGCGGCATCCTTGGGCTGCGCGGCATGGTGCCGCTCGGCTGGAAGCCCTTCTTCCGGTGGGTCGATGCCGGGCTGCACCGCTATCACCATCACCCGATCGGCCCGCTGCGCCGGCACGCGATGCGTACGGCGGAACGCTGGATCATCGCGCGGCAGGAGGCCGATGGCTGCTTCGGCGGGATCCAGCCGCCGGCCGTGTACTCGATCATCGCGCTACGGCTGCTCGGCTATGACCTTGCGCATCCGGTGCTGAAAGCGGCGCTGGAAGCTCTCGACGACTACTCGGTCACCCTCCCCGACGGGGCGCGGATGATCGAGGCCTCGCAGTCTCCCGTCTGGGACACGGCGCTCGCGGTGAACGCGATCGTCGAGGCGGGCGACGTCATCGGCATCGAGCCGGACGACCCGGCGCTGCTGCGGGCCGCCGACTGGCTGCTCGGCCAGGAGATCCGTGATCGCAGCGGTGACTGGCAGGTGAACCACCCGGACCTGCCCGGCGGCGGCTGGGCGTTCGAGTTCGAGAACGACACCTATCCCGACACCGACGACACCGCCGAGGTGCTCCTCGCTCTGCGGCATGTCCGTCATCCCGCGCCGGAGAAGATCGAATCCGCGACCGATCGGACCGTGACCTGGCTGCTCGGCCTGCAGTCCAGTGACGGTGGATGGGGCGCCTACGATTCGGACAACACCAGCACGCTTGTCTACAAGATTCCGTTCGGTGACTTCGGCGCTCTCACCGATCCGCCGTCTGCGGACGTCACCGCCCACGTTGTCGAGGCTCTTGTCGACGCCGGGCTGACCGATGATCCCCGGACGCAGCGTGGGGTGTCCTGGCTGCTGGACCATCAGGAGCCGGACGGTTCGTGGTTCGGCCGATGGGGCGTCAACCATGTCTACGGCACCGGATCCGTCCTGCCTGCGCTGGCCGCCGCAGGGCTGGCGCCGACCCATCCGGCCATCGGCGGTGGCGTCGCCTGGCTGYTGTCCCGCCAGAACTCCGACGGTGGGTGGGGTGAGGACCTGCGTTCCTACAGCGATCCGCGGTGGAACGGCCAGGGCATGTCCACAGCGTCGCAGACGGCATGGGGGATGCTCGGGCTGCTGGCGGGAGAGCAAGGGCCCGACGTGGCGGTGGCGCTCGCACGGGCCGCGGACTGGCTTGCCGATCAGCAGCGTCCGGACGGGACCTGGGATGAGGACCAGTTCACAGGCACCGGCTTTCCGGGGGACTTCTACCTCAACTACAACGGGTATCGCCTGATCTGGCCGGTTCTGGCCCTCGGCCGTTACGGCCACTCCCTGCGGACGTCGCCCCCGCCGACAGCCGCGGACCCGAAGCCCCGGCCTGGCCACTAACCCGAGCCTGGCGCATCGACCAGCTCGGCATGCCAGTCAGCTCGGCATGCCAGTCAGCTCGGCATGCCAGTCAGCTCGGCACGTCAGTCAGCTCGGCACGTCAGCCAGCTCGGCGTTGTCGGGGGCTGGCTCGGCGTGTCGGCTGGGCCGGCGTGTCGGCTAGGTCGGCGCGTCGCGGGGGGCGGGCAGGTCGCGAGGGCGCGTGGTAGCCCGCGGCGGACCATCGAACGGGATGCTGGTGGGGACCGCGAAGGCCATCGGGCCCACGGTGAAGTGGCGCAGGTCGTTATCGGTGGCGAAGGTCGCCGCGGCACTGCGATCCGGGAACGGCGCGACCACCCGACGGACCGTATGTCGACCCGCCTCCTCGAACTGCACCACGGCGAAGAGCATCTCGGACTCCGGCATCATGCGATCATGAAAGCGCATTGCAATCGCGCGGTGAACGTGACGTGTCGTGTGCCATCAGTGGTCTGTGCTGCGCGTGCAGAAAGACGTCGCCCGCCTCCCGCATGTGCTCATCGCACGTGCGGGAGGCGGGTGTGCGCCTCTCAGCAGGCATTTGGCTCAGCACACGGCTAGTACACGAGGGCCTGGACGTCTTCGGCGAGGGCCTCGCTGACGAACACCGCGGCGCCGGCGATGCGGATCCCTGGAATTACGTCCTCGGGACCGAAGGAGCGCCGTGCCGCGCACTGGGTGCAGACGGTGACCCGGCCGCCGGTCAGAACCGCGTCCAGCAGGTCGGTGAGCGGTGCAGACTCCGGCAGGCTGAACTCCGCGGCACGCCCGGGAAGAGCGAACCAGGCTGATTCGCCCGTCAGCCACAGCGAGACATCCACACCGGAGGCCACGGCCACCGAGGCCACGGTGAAGGCCTGAGAACAGCGTTCCGGGGCGTCGGCACCGGCGGTCACCTTGATGACAAGCGAGCGGGTCACCCGCCCAGTGTGCCCTGCCTGGTACACGGCTGCGGAGCGTGCAGGAGGTAAGCCTAGGCTGTGCTCCGTGCTGCACTACTTCGCGAGCGGTCTGCTGGTGGCCATGGCGATGCTCATCGCCTGGTTCTCCGGGTACGCCGTCTACAAGCTGTACGGGGGCCGGCGCTGAGCGGGCCGGCGCGCAGGCAGGGCAGGAACGCGCAGGTGAGCGCGCCGATGGCAGAAGGGCATGGGGGGAGCGGGAAGCCGATGGGTACCGACACGACCGACGACGTGCGGACGGGCAAGGGGGCGTCCTCGTCCTCGTCCTCGTCAGAGCTTCATCCGAGTCTGCTGCCATTGGCGTTCCTCGTCGGCACCTGGCGCGGTGAGGGCGTCGGGGGTTATGAGGGCATGGAGTCCTTCCACTACGGCCAGGAGATCACCTTCGCCGCCGACGGGCGTCCCGCGCTCGGCTATGTGTCGCACACCTGGTGGGCCGACGAGCCTCGGGACGGACGGGAGCCGGGCAGCCCCCTGGCAACCGAGACGGGATTCTGGCGGGTGCAGCCACCCGCCACCGAGCTCGGCCCCGACGGCAAGGTGAACCGCAACCCGGTCGTCGAGGTAATGCTGGCCCACCCGTTCGGCATCGCCGAGATCTACGTCGGGACCATCGCCGGAACCAGGGTGGACCTCGACTCGAACGTTCTGATCAGGACCACCACTGCCCGTGAGGTCACCCGCTCGGTGCGGCTGTACGGCCTCGTCGAGGGCGGCGATCTGGCGTATGCGATCGACATGGAGGCCAGTGGCAAGCCACTCCAGTCCCACCTCTCGGCTCGTCTTCACCGCGTGAAGGAATAGTCGACCGGTTATGAAGTAGTAACCCGGCGGAGGCTTGAGCCTCCTCGGGGTGTTTGGATTCCGCGCGACCATGACTCCCGCCTGCGGATCGGGTGAATATCTAGCTCGGCATGGCTTTTTCGACGCCCGATTTGCTGCACCAGATTTTGATGTGGTCTCCTGCGGGCATCGCCCGCTATTTGCTGTTGACAATAATTGCAGCCTCTCCGGTTTTCAGGCCGGCCCTTGGCGACTGAGTTCGAGAAGTTCGCTACCGTGAGGCGCAGCGATTCCGGCGAACTATAAATGCTGACTAAATTGACCTGGTCGGTCGTTCTGTGCCCTGTATGGGCACAGGGGATCACGATGTGGTGACGGCGCCCACAAGGTGTGCGATATGGGTCGCATGGGTGTGAGGAGTCGCTCTTCTAGCTGGTCTGAGAATGCGAGGTTGCCGGCAGGGAGGTCTGTCTGTCAAGGCGGTCTGGGTGGCCGGTGAACTCGCTGTGTCCTCCCTTGGCCGGCCCGGTCCTGCGGGTCGTTTCCGGGTTTAGCATCACCACGCGATCGAACGTCCGTTCGATCGTGTGGTGTGTGTTTCCGGACCGGAGGTGTGGTGCCATGGCTCCCCGCACGCCCTCGATCGTCATCAACGCGACTGGCACGACCGGCCCGTCGGCCGCGACGGTTCCCGGCAGTGAGGAGGAGGTGGGGGTTCCGGTCGAGCATCGGGTGTTCGAGGGGTGGCTGAGCGAGTGTCTGGACAGGCTCCGGGCGGCGGTGGCGGGGATCGCGGCGGCGCAGGCGGTGGCGATCCGGGTTCAGGCGGAGCTTGCCGCTGCCCGGCCGCCGGAGGGCTATGACGAGCTGGGCCTGTTCGGTTCGGTGGTGGCGGGTGAGGTGGCGGGGGTGATGCGGATCTCGACCGGGTCCGCGGAGTGGCATCTGGATTTCGCTGATCAGGTGGTTCGGCGTCTCCCCGTCGGGTTGGAGGCGTTGGCGGCGGGGGTGTTGGATCTGCCGCGGTTGACGTCCTTGGAGCGTGCGACCTCCCCGTTGGACGACGGGCTCGCCGGCCGGGTCGCGGACCATGTCCTCGGGAAGGGGCCGCGGGCGCATCGGCGTGCGTTCACGGCGGCGTGCCGCTACGGGGTGATCAAGATTGATCCCGAGGGTGCGGCCCGACGGTCCGACGAACGTCGTCCGGAGCGGCGGGTGTGGGTGGAGCCGGAGGACGACGGGATGGCCGTGCTGGGGCGTTGCTGCCCGCGGACGGGGCGTTGGCCTGCCAGGCGCGGATCGAGCAGGTCACCAACGCGACGATGGCAGAGAAGGGAGAGGGTCGGAGTCGGGACGAGGTGCGTGCGGACACGTTGATGGATCTGATCCTGGGCCGGGACGGTCAGCCTGGTCCGGGGGGTGCGACGGGTGCGGATGTGCAGGTGATCGTTCCGATCGGGACCCTGCTCGGCCTGGACGCCGAGCCGGGTGAACTGGTCGGGTACGGGCCGATCCCGGCGACGGTGGCGCGGGAGATAGCGTCACGGCCGACCTCGACATGGCGGCGAATGCTCACCAACGAGCAGGGGCACCTCGTGGAGCTGGGAGAACGGCGGTATCCCAGCCCGGCGCAGAAGCGTCATGTGCGGGCCCGGAACCCGTGCTGCACCTTCCCGCACTGCACCCGCCGGGCGTGGCGCTGCGATCTCGACCACACCCGGCCCTACGCCTCGGGTGGGAAGACGCTGGTGGAGAACCTGGGGCCGTTGTGCAGGCGGCATCACCGGGTGCGTCATCACAGCCGGTGGCGGGTGGTCCAGCCCCGGCCGGGGGTGTTCTGCTGGATGAGTCCGACCGGCCGCCGTTATGAGGTGCGGCCGCATTCGTACCTCGATGGGGAATGTGCCACCGTCGAGCTTGACGCGACGAGCGAAAACGGCCTGTCCGATATGAAACGTTGATCGCATTGTCGGAGGAGTGAAAGTCGCCCTCTCCTCCCTGGAATGCGGGACTCCTGGGATTCCTGTCAATAATAATTTGTGCCGATATGGCCGTGTATCTACTATGGGGCCGTGGATGACATCCATTTCCTCGACGGGATCGCTGAAATTCTGCTCGGGCTGCCTAGGGTGGAGGCGGTGGTGCTCGGCGGGTCGCGGGCACAGCTGACGCATCGGCCGGACAGTGACTGGGATCTTGCGATCTATTATCGCGGTGAATTCGATCCGGCGTCGCTGCGAGGCCTTGGATTTCCGGGGGAGGTGTCGGAGATTGGCGGCTGGGGTGGAGGTGTCTTCAACGGTGGCGCGTGGCTGACTGTCGCCGACCGGTCCGTGGACGTGCATTATCGCGACCTCGATGTCGTCGAGGAGCAACTCGCCCGCGCTGAGCGCGGTGAGTTCCACATCGAGCCACTCATGTTCCATCTGGCGGGAATTCCGAGCTATCTCGTCGTCGGGGAGCTCGCGATCAACCGTGTGCTTCGTGGTGCGCTGCCCAGGCCGGAGTATCCCGAGGCGCTGCGGATATCGGCCTCGCGAACATGGTCCGATCGTGCGGCGATGACACTTGCATACGCCAGGCGTCATCACGCGTCGCACGGGCGGACCGCCCAGTGCGCGAGCCTGCTCGTTGTCGGCGCGTCGGAATACGCACACGCGGTCCTCGCCGCGCGGGGGGAGTGGGTCACCAACGAGAAGCAACTGCTGGAGCATGCGGGAATGGGCGGAACACACGACGTCGTCGCGGGTCTCACCCGCGCCCCCGCCACCCTCGCAGCGGCTGTCGACGCTGTGTGTGACCTCGGGAAGCGGGCGATCGGGGCATGTTGAGCCGAGGGTCAGAAACCTGTCGGGCCGGCCGGGTGCAGGGAGTGTGCGGGTGCAGGGAGTGTGCGGGTGCGAGAAGTGTGTGGGTGTGCGGGGTGCCGGGGTGTGCCATTGGTCGTGGCGGCGCTACGCGGGGCGCGCGGCGGATCCGCTGTCGGCGGCGAGCTTGGCCCGCCAGGCGCGTTCGCGTTGGATGGCGCCGGCGAAGCCGATGGCGATGGCCGGGTCGAAGTTCTCGTCGGCGTAGGTGCCGACGCAGCCCAGCAGCCGGTCGATCTCGTCGGGGCTGATCGCGCTGAGCGGGACCTGCCCGGTGAGGAAGATGTCGCCCATGTTGTCGATCGAGAAGTGCACTCCGTAGGTGCGGGAGTTCCGGCTCAGCAGAAAGCCGTAGGTACCGGCGGCGTTCTCCGCCGGAGCGCGCATGAAGAAGGCCTCCACGAGCAACGTGTGGTCCTGCACCACCAGCCACGTCATCGTGCGCAGCTTGTGTTCGCCCTCCAACGTCACCAGGAAGGCGCCGGTGTCGGAGTGTTCGTAGGCGACACCGAGGTCGTCCAGCCCGGCTTTGATCAGCTTGTCGAGGCGTTCGCGCTCGGCGACGTCGATGGAGGGCGTCATGTCGTCAGACTGCCACGGCGCTCGGCGCGATGGCGGCCTGGTAGCTGCGCAGGACACCGCGTGCGGTCGCGGTCCAGCCGAAGCCCGCGGCGCGGGCCCGGGCGCCCGCGGCGAGATGCCGTCGCCACCGCTCCTCGGTGAGGATGCGTTCCAGCGCGGTGGCGTAGTCCGCCGGCTCCCAGCCACGGATGAGGACCCCGGACGTCCCGTGGTCGACGGCGGTGCGCAGGCCGCCGACGGATGCGGCGACCACCGGGGTGCCGCAGGCCTGTGCCTCGACGGCGACCAGACCGAAGCTCTCGCTGTGGCTGGGCACGACCACGGCCGTGGCCGCGCGATACCAGGAGGCGAGCTGATCGTGCGGTACAGGTGGCTGGAAATGGACGATGTCGGTGATGCCGAGCTCCGCGGCAAGCTTCACCAGGGCGTCGGGGCGTTCGAGCCCGGAGCCGCTGGGGCCACCGACCACGACCACGGCGAGCTGGCTGCGTCGTTCCGGGTCCCGGCGGATGAGCTCGGCGGCGGCGGCGAGCAGGACGTCCGGAGCCTTGAGCGGCTGGATACGTCCGACGAAGAGGAGGAGCTGCGTGTCGGGGTCGAAGCCGAGCCGGGCTCGCGCGGCCCGTTCGTCGCCGTCGCCGGCGGGCCGGAAGACATCCAGGTCGACGCCGGGGGCGACCACGTCCACTGTGTCAGGCGGGGCCCCGTAGAGGTCGATGAGGTGACGGCGCTCGGTTTCCGTCGAGGCGATGAGGCGGCTTGCGCCCGAGATCACCTCCTGCTCGCCATGCAGGCGCAGCTCCGGTTCCGGTCGGTCGCCGTCCGCGAGCGAGGCGTTCTTGACCTTCGCCAGGGTGTGGGAGGTGTGGACCAGCGGCACGCCCCACCGCCGGGCGGCGGAGAGGCCGACCTGGCCGGACAGCCAGTAGTGGGAGTGGACCAGGTCGAACCAGCCGGCGTCCTGCCCGGCCTCGGTGCGTAGGACGTTCGCCGTGAACGCGCACAACCAGGCCGGCAGCTCGGCGCGGCCGATGTCCTCGAACGGGCCGGCGGGAATGTGCCGCACCGTCACACCGGGGGCGATCTCGGCGGTCGGCGGCAGCTTGCTGCTGACCGCGCGGGTGAACACCTCGACCTCGGTGCCGAGCGCGGCGAGCTGGCGGCTGAGCTCGATGATGTAGACGTTCATGCCGCCCGCGTCACCGGTTCCCGGCTGCTCGAGGGGCGACGTGTGCATCGAGAGCATCGCCACCCGTGACGGTGACCTCGGCGTCCTCTGCGTCCTCGGCGCAGCGGCGTCACGCCGGTCCGGCGGACGGCCATCGACCAGGTGCACCAACCACCTCCACTAGCGACCAAGCGGACGACCTGCGCCAACGTCATTCAACCCGGGCGGCGGCCCTCCTATGCCCGCCCGGCACACTCGGCATGAGCTGTATGTGCCCGTACCGGGTGGGCGCCATCCGACCGACCCTGTGCGAACAAGGGATTTACGGCCGGGGTTTCGAGAGGGATGTGAGCGGAGTGACAGTTTCGCGGCGCCGGCCGCGCCTGGCCGCTGGCCGCGCGCGGGCGCTTGGTCTGCCCACCCGGGGCACGACGGCGCCGAACCGGTTGCGCCGGGTCGACCGGTGGCTGGCGTCGGCGGGGTGGTCGGTGCTGCGGCGTGCCGCGGACCCGCTCGTCGTCGATCTCGGTTTCGGATCGTCGCCGGTCACCACCGTCGAGATGTACGACCGGCTCCGCCCGGTGCGGGCCGATGTCCGGGTTGTCGGGCTGGAGTTGGCGCCGGAACGGGTCGCCGCCGCCGAACCGGCCGCCCGCCCGCCCGGGCTCACGTTCACCCGCGGCGGATTCGAGCTGGCGGGCCTGCGGCCTGTCGTCATCCGGGCGATGAACGTGCTGCGTCAGTACGAGGAGGGCGCGGTCGAGTCGGCCTGGGCCGCCCTGGTGGGACGCCTGCAGCCGGGCGGAATCCTGGTCGAGGGGACCTGTGACGAGATCGGCCGCCGGGCCTGCTGGTTCGCTCTCGGGCCCGATCGCCGGCCGCGGAGCCTGACCTTCTCGGCGCATCTGGGAAGCCTGAGCCGGCCGTCCGACCTCGCGCCGCGGCTACCCAAGAGCCTGATCGCGCGCAATGTGCCCGGTGAGGACGTCCACGCGCTGCTCACCTCGTTCGATACGGCCTGGGAGCTTTCGGCGCCGCGAGGCGCGTTCGGGCCGCGACAGCGTTGGATCGCCGCCGCCGGGCTGCTGCGCCGGGACGGCTGGCTGGTCCTCGACGGCCCGCACCGGTGGCGGCTCGGTGAGCTCACCGTCGCCTGGCCGCCCGGTCCCGGGACCACGCCGCCCGGTCCTGGGACCACCACGCCAGCCGGCCTCGGGCCTATGCCGCTGGATGCCGGGCGCACGCGGCTGGACGCCGGGCCTACGCCGCCGGGCCCCGAGGGGTTGCCGCCGTCCGGCGTGGGCTCATCGTGGCTGGAGAGCGCCGAGAGCCTCGGTGAAGATACGGAGCATTGCCTCGTCGAACAGGACGAACCTGGCCTCCTTGACGGAGGTGGGAGCCGTGAGCACGGTGGTTAGCGCGATGTCGGCGGCATCGCGGGCCGGCCAGCCGTATGCGCCGGCGCTGACGGCGGGCAGGGCGACGGTGCGTGCGCCGATCTCGTCCGCCACTGCGAGGGCCTGCGTGTAGCAGGAACGGAGCAGATGGGAACGGTCCTGCCCGGGTGCGTGCACGGGGCCGACGACGTGGATGACGTGGCGGGCCGCCAGCCGGCCGGCCGTGGTGGCGACTGCGCCGCCGGTGGGCAGCCCGTCGGGCAGCGCGCCGGCCCGGAGCCGCCGGCAGGCCGCGAGGATCTCGGGCCCGCCAGCCCGGTGGATGGCCCCATCGACCCCACCACCACCGAGTAGCGACGAGTTCGCGGCGTTCACAATCGCATCGACGGACTGGCTGGTGATGTCACCCTGGAGCAGGCTCACCGTGACCATACGGACACTCTAACCGACTCCCTCGGTTTGCCAGATGTCAATGGCCTGCGATGCGATGGGCCGGTGGCGGAACTGGTCGTGCTCGAGTTCGACAGCAGGCAGCAGGCGGAGGAGGCCTGGGCCCGGTGTCAGCGAATGTCCCGGGCGGGCACCATCAACCTGGCGGACGAGGCCCTGGCCTGGCGTGACGACGACGGCACGGTGCAGGTGAGGCACCTGACGCACCGGACCCGGTCGGCGGCGCTGAGCGGCGCGGCGTGCGGGAGCGCGGTCGGCGCGCTCTTCCTCGCGCCGATGGCCGGCCTGCTGGTAGGCGCCGGGTGCGGTGCGATCGCGGGGCGGCTGCTGGTGACCGAGCCGATCGACGGCGCCATGGTCCGCCGGGTCGTCGGCTGCCTCCAGCCAGGTCGTGCCGCGGTTTTCCTGCTCGTCCGGCGGTCCCATCCGGCGGTGGTCGACGCGCTGCGCGAGTACCGGCCGATGGTGATCAGGACGTCGTTGTCCCCGGAACGTGAGGGCGCCCTGATCCGCGCCCTGCGGGGCGAGCCGACCGCACGCTGAGGCGCTGGCTGTGCTGACGGCGCTGGCTGTGCTGGCCTTCATGGCCCCGGGGAGCGGCCCCGGGGCCAACCTGGGCGCAGAACGTCGGCTCAGCGCATCTGCTCAGGACGTGGGGGTCAGGACACCGGACGTCGGGTCGGGGCGATCTTGTCGAGCACGCTGAGATCGTCCGGGCGCGGCTGCCACTGGCCGGCTGCGGCGTTGGCCCGGATCTGCTCGGCGGTCGTCGCACCGGCGATCACGGAGGCCACCCCGGGCTGGGCGGCGAGTCCGCCGATCGCGACGTCGAGCAGGGAGCGGTCCCGTTCCCGCGCGAAGGCCTCCAGCACCTCGACACGGTCGAACAGCTCGTCGGTGAGCTCGTCCTGACGTCCCGACAGGCGGGTGCCGGGCGGTGGCATCTCGTCACGCCGGTACTTGCCGCTCAGCACGCCGTTCGCGAGCGGGAAGTAGGGGATGACACCGATGCCGTACTTGAGGGTGGCGGGCACGAGCTCGGCCTCGGGCTCCCGGGTGAGCAGGTTGTAGTGGTTCTGTGCCGAGATGAAGCGGGTTGTTCCGGACGCGCGGGCGGTCCACTCCGCGTCCGCCACCTGCCAGGCGTCGAGGTTGCAGGAGCCCACGTAGCGGACCTTGCCCTCCTGGACGAGCTCGCCGAGAGCCTCCAGGGTCTCCTCGATCGGGGTGAACGGGTCGAGGGAGTGGAGCTGGTAGAGGTCGATGTAGTCGGTCTGCAACCGGCTGAGCGAACCCTCGACGGCCTTGCGGATGTAGCGGCGCGACGCCCGCGCGTTGAAGTCCTGGCCGTACATGCCGCCCATGTCCTTGCCGACCTTGGTGGCGAGGACGACATCGTCGCGCCGCCCACGCAGCACGTGCCCCAGCAGCGTTTCGGAGCCGCCCTTGTTCCCGTAGGTGTCGGCGGTGTCGAAGAAGTTGACGCCCGCATCCAGTGCGGCGTCGACGACGGCGCGGGTACCGGAGAGGTCCACCCGCGAGCCGAAGTTGTTGCAGCCAAGCCCAACGACGGAGACCATCAGGCCCGAAGAACCCAGGGGACGATAGCGCATGCCCCGATACAACACGCGCACCACGAACCGGTGGCACTCAGGGTGCCTGGTTCGTGGTGCGCGGAGTCGGCGGGTTGGCCGTGTTGTGTGCTGGTGGTCCTTCTTGTGTGGCTGTGCTGCTTTCGGATGACCGTGAGCGCTGCTACCGGGTGACCGCTGCTACTGGGTGACCGCGTCGCTGATGGCGCGTCCGGTCGCGCTGGCCGCGCGGCGCGTCGAGGTGCGAGCGGCCCGGGTCTGGCTGGCTGCCGTCCGCGTGCGCTTGACGGCCTCCTCGGTCGAGGGGCTGCGGCGGATGCCTGCGACGCGCTTCTCGCCGCGGCTGGCGAACGAGTTGTAGAGCTCGGTCGCCCGGCCCTGCAGGTCGGAGATCTGGGAGCCGACCGTGATCGGCAGCGCCAGGACGGCCGAGCTGACCTGGACGGGTACCCGGACCGCCTGGGCGGGAATCTGGCTCACCCGGTCCGAGATCCGGCGAACCTCCGTGCCGTAGGCCGCGGGAAGCGTCAGGAGCTTCTCGACCGCGGCATCCGCGGCGCCGACGGAGGCGTAGAGCGGCTTGCGGACGTCGGAGCTGGGCGCCGGAACTTCGCTCTTCGCCTTTGCGCTGGTTCGGGTGGTGGCCATGTGATCTCCTAGCGATCTCCGCTGATTGTGATGTTGTTGGGTCAGGTGGTGCTGTCGTCCTGCGGCGGCGCCGATGCCGGGGTGGGTTCGCCGCCGGCCTCCGCGGCCGCCGTCTTGGAACCAGCGGCGTTGGAACCACTGGCGTTGGAACCACTGGCGGCGGTGGCCGACGTGCGCTTCGTACCGCTGCTACGCGGCGTCTTGCTCCCGGCCCCCGCCTTCGAGGCCGAACGGGCGGCGCCGGTGGTGCGTCGGGTGCCGGCCGACGCCGACCTGCGCCCGGCCGGCCTGGCGGCGCCGGATCCCTCGCCGTCAGTGCTGCCAGATCCGTCAGTGCTGTCAGATCCGTCAGAGCTGCCAGAGCCGTCCGGAGCGGACGTACCGGATGGTTTCGGCGGGGTGGTTCCGGCCTTCCGGGTCCTCCGCACCTTGCCGGCCCTGGGCGAGACGGCCTCCGCACCGGTTTCCACGGCCGGTGCTTCTGGAGCAGCCGGTGCGGGTGCAGCCGGTGCTTCCGGAGCGGCCGGCGCTTCTGGCTTCAGGCCGCTGGCCGTGGGCAGCGGGGTCTCGGCCGGCTTCGCGACCGAGGACGCCCCGGTGAGCGCGTTCTCCCGGCGGAACGCGTCGTAGATGTCGACGATGACCTGCTTCTGCCGCTCGGTCAGCGTGTCGTCGGCGTGCACGGCGGCGATCAGGTCCTCGCCGCCCTCCCGTTCCTCCAGAATCCCGGCCTGCACGTACAGAACCTCGGCGGAGATCCGCAGCGCCTTCGCGATCTGCTGGAGGATCTCGGCCGACGGCCGGCGCAGGCCGCGCTCGATCTGGCTCAGGTAGGGATTGCTCACGCCGGCCTGCCGGGCGAGCTGACGCAACGAGATCTGCGCTCCGCGCCGCTGCTCGCGGATGAAGTCGCCGACATCCTTCACGTGGATTGCCGCCACGGCAGTCACCCACCTCCGCAACTACGCCCTGACACCCCGGACCATACGGCCGCATGCTAGCTCTGGCAAGCGGACAGTTAGCACAACCGCCGCGTTCGGAGTGGTGTCGTCGGCGGCGAGACGCGGACGTGGCCGGCTCAGGCGGTCTCGCTCGGGTGGATGGATCGAACAAAAGGGGCAAAGGGTGACCTGGAAATTACGAAGAGTGGAGGATTCTGGTCGTCGGAACGACGAAAACCCTCCACTCTTCGGACTCGCCCGCCCAGGTCGGCCGGCAGAGCCCGCCGCAGCACCGCTGCACGCACCTGCGAAGGAAGCGCGGCTAGTTCTGCTGCTCGGCCTGGGCGAGCCAGGCCCGCTGGGTGGCCAGCGCGCTCTCGGCCTCCGCGATCTCGCGGGCCCGCCCGTTGGCCCGGGCCCGTTCCAGCTTCGCCTCGAGCTTCGTGATCGACTCGCGCAGCTTGCGCAGGAACGGTGACTCCTCGATCTCCCGCCGGTCCCAGCGGGCGTCCGAGGCCTCACGCAGCTTGTCGCCGATGGCGCTGAGCTGGCGCTCCAGGCTGTTCACAGCGTCACGCGGGACATGCCCGATGGCATCCCAACGGTCCTGGATCTCCCGGTAACGGCGCAGTGACCGCTCGACGTCCGCGGGGTCGAGCGCGGTCGCCTCGGCGAGCAGCTCCTCCTTGCTGGCCTGGTTGACCCGCAGCTCCGCGTCGCGCTCGGCGTTGACGGCGTTGCGCCGGCTGAAGAACGCGTCCTGCGCGGCGCGGAACTGGTTCCACAGCTCGTCGTCGACATCCTTCGCGGCCCGCCCGGCCGACTTCCACTCGACCATCAGCGCCCGGTAACGCGCCGTCGTCGCACCCCAGTCGCTCGAGCCCGAGATGCTGACCGCCTCGGCGATGATCGCTTCCTTGCGCTCCCGGGAGCGGGTGCGCTGGGTGTCGAGCGCGGCGAAGTGTGCGGTTCGGCGGCGGGTGAACTCGTCACGGGCCACCGCGATCCGCCGCCACAGCGCCGAGTCGGTTCGCTTGTCGACACCGGTGATCGCGCGGAAGTCCTCGCCGATGGTGCGGAAGCGCTCGCTGGTCGCCTTCCACTCGGAGCTGCGGGTGAGCTGCTCCGCCTCGGCGACCAGTTCCTCCTTCGCCGCGACGGCGGCGGCCACCCGCTGGGCGCGCTGGGCCGCGAGCTCCGTGCGCCGGACGTCCGTCGCGGCCAGGACCGCGTCGAGACGGGCGGCGAGGGCGCCCACGTCACCGACCACGGCCGCCTCGGCCAGCCCGTCGCGCAGCCGCCGGGCACTGCCGGCGATGCCGGCGGGGTCGACGCCGCTGACGGTCAGCCGCCGCTCCAGCAGCACCACCTCGGCGGCCAGGTCGTCGAACCGCCGGCGAAAGTGGGCGAGCCCCTCCTCGGGACTGCCCGCGCGCCAGGAACCAACCGCCCGCTCGCCCTCGGCGGTGCGGAGGTAGACCGTGCCGTCGGACGAGACTCGG
Source organism: Frankia sp. CcI49 (assembly GCF_001983215.1). Taxonomy (NCBI): domain Bacteria; kingdom Bacillati; phylum Actinomycetota; class Actinomycetes; order Frankiales; family Frankiaceae; genus Frankia; species Frankia sp. CcI49. The sequence goes on along the minus strand of NZ_MOWP01000017.1, from coordinate 354,931 downwards.
CCCCATTMGCTCTGGTCGTTGCTTACCTGGTCGTTGCTTACCTGGTCGCTGCCGCCGGTTCCGCCGGGACGTCCGTCCCCGTCGTGGTGGCGGGCAGCCGCATCAGGCCCGGTGCCCAGGCGTGCGCTGTCGTCGCGTCCGCCGTCGCTGCGGTCACTCATCGCGTTCCCGAAGATCGACATCAAGATGCCTGTCATTGTTGCAGGCATTCGGCCAGAAGGGGACCGTCGGCGGGCACCGGATCTGGCGCAGCGCCCGCGCGCCGTGCCGCCGGCCGCGTCGGGCCCGCCGGAGCCCGTGGTCGCGGCGAGCGCGTCGCGCGTCGCGGCACCCGTGCGGCCCGGTGGCCTGGCGGCGTTCGGGCGCCCGGCGGTGGCCTGCAACCAGGCCTGGCTGCAGGCCTGCGAGCGGACTGGCGGTGGCTCGGCGGTGGCCTGGCGGTGGCGCGGTTGCGGACTCGGCTGCGGACTTGGTTGCGGGCCGGCGGTATGCGCCGGCGGTGGCCTGGCGGTGTGGGCGGGTGCCGCGAGCAGCGTCACGCCGGCACCGGCGCTGCCCCTGCTGCCCGCGCCTCACCAGGCTGTGGTGGGAATGACCCGGGCTGTTCATGATTTCCACACACCCCGGTGCGTGCGTGTCGCTCCGGCCGGGGCCAAGATGCATAACCGTGGCGGAGGGTACGGGAGCCGGACGGGATGGCTGGCGGGCGGCCGCACTGGTCGCGCCGGCATTTGTCGGGCTGTGCGTGTTCGTGATCGGGCCGGCACTTGTGTCCGCCTTCGTGGCCGGCACCGACAAGAAACTGACCGGTCTCGACTTCCACTGGGTCGGGACGGCGAATCTGCGGGAAGCGCTGGCAGACCCGGATCTGGGGCGCGCTGTCCGTAACACCCTCGTCTACTGCCTGCTGACGGTTATTCCGTCCGTGCTGCTCGGCCTGCTGCTGGCGCTGGCGGCGGAGCGGGTCACCCGGGGCCGCCCGCTGGTCCGCTTCGCGCTCTTTCTGCCGGCCAGCGCGAACATGGTCGCGATGGCCGTGGTCTTCAAATACATCTTCGACAGCAACCCGGACGGACTGGCGAACACCCTGGTCGGGGTCGTCGGTATCGACCCGGTGGACTGGTTGGGTGACAAGGCCACCGCATTGCCGGTGGTCGCGCTCGTCGGTGGCTGGCGCCTGACCAGCCTGGTGTTCGTGGTCTACCTCGCGGGGCTCACCGCGATTCCACGGTCCGTCCATGAGGCGGCGGATGTGGACGGGATCCGTGGGCTGGCCCGGCTGCGCCACATCACCCTGCCGCTGCTGGCTCCGACGACGGTGTTCCTGGCGGTATTCGTCACCGTGCTGACACTGCAGACATTCGAGACGGTGGCGGTGCTGACCGAAGGCGGACCGCTGGACTCCAGCACCACGATCATCTACTACATCTATGAGGTCGGTTTCAAAGGCTCCTACCGGATCGGCTACGCGTCGATGATCGCTCTCCTGCTGCTGGTGGCAGTGGTGCTTCTCGGCGCCGCGGGCGCGTTGCTGGGCCGCCGGCTCAGAACGGCCCGGGAGGACGCCGCGGCGGGCACTGACGCCGGCGCGTCGACACCGGCTGTCACCGTCCCCGCGACCTCCGGAGCGGGTTCCGCCGGCGCTGCCTCCGCGGCGGAAGGACGCCGATCGTGACGGGCCGGGATGCGGGCCCGGGCGCGAGAGCAAGGGCGAGGCCGAGGGTGAGAGCGAGGTCGAGTGTGGGTTCGGGCGCGGGCGCCGGAGCGGTGGTGAGCCCGTCGTTGCGCCCGGCTCGGGTGGTGTCGACGACGGKCCGGTTCGCGTTTCTCGCGGTCGGTGTCACCGCCGCACTGCTCCCGTTCGTGTGGATGCTGCGCACGGCCCTGGGCCCACCGCAGAACGCCCTCACGTTCTCGTCCAACCCGCTGCCGTCCTCGGTCAGCTTCGACTCGTTCGAGAACGCCTGGACGGCGGCCGATCTGGGGCCGGCGCTCGTCACCGGTGTCCTGGTCAGCCTGGCGATCCTGGCGCTGCAGCTGATCACCGCGATCCCGGCGGCGTACGCGTTCGCCTGGGTGCCGTTCCGTGGCCGTTCGGTGCTCTTCGGTGTCGTGCTCGCCACCCTGCTCGTCCCGCCGCAGGTCACGGCTGTCCCCAACTATGTGACGATCTCGGCGCTCGGGTTCGCCGACACCCGGGTCGGCCTGGTCCTCCCGTTCATGAGCCATGCCGCCGCGATCTTCCTGCTGCGTCAGTACATGACGACGATTCCCGCGTCGGTGCTGGAAGCGGCACGGATGGACGGGCTCGGGACCTGGCGCACCCTGCGGCTGGTCATCGTCCCGCTCTGCGCACCGGCGATCGCCACGGTCAGCGTGTTCAGCTTCCTGCTCTCGTTCAACGAGTACCTCTGGCCACTGCTGGTCGCGCGGTCGCCCGACATCGCCACCCCGCCGCTCGCGCTGGCCGGCCTCGCCACGAAGAACTCGGCGTTTCCCGACTTCGCCCAGCTCGCCGCGGGATCATTGATCATCAGCCTGCCGACGCTGCTCGTGTTCGTCGTCGCCCAGCGGCGGCTGTCGGCGGGGATCTCGGGCACGGGGCAGGCGGCATGATCACTGGTATTCGAACTCCCCGCGGTCGAACTCCCCGCGGTCGAACTCTCCGCGGTCGAACTCTCCGTGGCCGACGCGCGGTGCCGGTCGCCGTGGCGGCCCTGCTCACCCTCGCCGCCTGCGGCGGAGGCGGCTCAGCACCGCCTGATCCGGCCCGGAGCCTCGGCCCGACGGCGCGTTCCGCGACGACCGGGGTCGACGACGCGACGGGCTCGAAGGCGTCGTCACAGTGCGCCGCCGCGGTCAGAACCCTGCGGCTGTACACGATCGAGAACCTCGAGAACGTCGCCAGGTCGGGCAAGGCCGCCATGGAGAAGGCGCATCCGGGGCTCACGGTGGAGCTCGTCACATCGGCCACCAGCTACGCCGGGCTGGCCCAGCAGCTGAGCACGGACTCCGCCGCCGGCCAGCGGGCCGACGTCGCGGTCGCCGGCCTCGACCTGCTGCCGGAGTTCGCCGGGCGGCTCGGTGCGCAGGAGGTGTCGCCGCGGCTGCTGCGAGCCTCCTACGACCAGCGGCTGGTCGGGCTCGGCCAGATCGGCGGTCGCCAGATCGGGATACCCCAGCAGGTCTCGACCCTGGCGCTGGTCTACAACCTCGACGTCCTGGAGAAGGCCGGGGTTGATCCCGGCTCGCTCACGACCACCGCCGGAGTGCTCGCCGCGGCCGAGAAGATCAGGACGTCCGGGCAGGACGTCCAGCCCATCGACATCCCGACCGGCCAGCAGTTCGGGCAATGGGTGCTGAACACCCTCGCCAGCTCCAAGGGCGCGCCGATCCAGGGCGACGACGGCCGGCCCCGGCTGGACACGCCGCAGGCCCGCGAGGCGGCGCAGTTCCTCGCGAAGGCCGCCACCTACGGACCACAGTCGACCGATCCGACGAACCAGGGCCTGCTCCGCTTCGGGTACCGCAAGGAGACCGCGATGACCGTGATGACGGTCGAGTCGCTCGCCGGCGGGCTGAAGTTCATCCAGGACCAGGGGACGCGTGGCTTCCGGGCCGGTGCGGTGCCGTTCCCCACGCTGCCCGCGGGCAGGCAGGCGCCGGTGGCCCGCGGCAACGCGCTGACCGTGCTCGCCACCGACCGGTGCCAGCGGGAGATGGCGACCGAGCTGGTCGTCGCCCTGCTCGCCCCGGACGTCGTCGTGGCGAGCACCGAGTCGTTGAGCTACCTGCCCGTCGACTCCGACGCGCTGGCCCGGCTGGCGCCGTTCTACCGCCAGTACCCCCAGCTCACCGCGTTCAACGAGCTGGCACCGTCGCTGGTCGCGCCACCGTCCTGGGCCGGCGCCCGCGGCCCGGAGCTGCCGCAGGCCATCAACAACCAGGTCGTGCGCATCATGGGCGGTGCGGACATCGACCAGACCCTGGCAGCGGCCCAGGCAGAGGCGGAGAGCTTCAACCAGTGACGACACACGCGGTCATCGCCACCCCGGGCGCACAGGTCGACGCGGTCGGCATCGGCCGGGACTTCGGTTCCGTGCGCGCGCTCGCGGGCGTTGACCTGACGATCGCCGCGGGCGAGATCGTCGCCCTGCTCGGCCCGTCCGGTTCGGGCAAGTCGACCCTGCTGCGCATCCTCGCCGGCCTCGAGCAGCCGACCACCGGCGAGCTGCGCTTCGACGGCCGCAGCCAGCTCGGGGTGCCGCCGCACCAGCGGGACGTCTCGATGGTGTTCCAGCACTACGCGCTCTATCCGCACCTGTCCGCGCTGGACAATCTCGTGCTGGCGCTGCGCTACGGCCGCGGGATGTCACGCGCGGCGGCGCGGGCACGTGCCGACGAGACGCTGCGCATGCTCGGCATCGCGGAGCTGGCCCGCCGCCGGCCGGCCCAGATGTCCGGCGGCCAGCGCCAGCGGGTGGCGATCGGCCGGGCGCTGGCGACCCGGGCCCGGGTCGTCCTGCTGGACGAGCCGATGTCCGGGCTCGACGCGAAGCTGCGGGTCGAGCTCCGGGTGGAGATCGTCGACCTGCTGCGCCAGCTCGGCACCACGGCCGTCTTCGTCACCCACGACCAGGCCGAGGCGATGGCCGTCGGGGACCGGGTGGCGGTGCTGAACCAGGGCGCCATCGAACAGATCGCGACGCCCGACGAGATCTACGACCTGCCGGCCACCCGTTTCGTGGCGACCTTCGTCGGCAGTCCGCCGATGAACGTGCTCGAGGGCACGTGGGCCAAGGGCCGTCTGAACGGCCCGGGCTTCTCGGTGGCGGCGCCGTCGTCCGCGGTCGCCGTCGGCGTTCGGCCGGAGCACCTGCGGCTGGTCCGAGCCGGGGATTCCCCGGGGACGTCCCGGGAGGTCCCCGGCTCGTCCGCCGGCCCGGGTGCCCCGGCGGTGTCGACCGGTGAGGTGACAGGTCAGCCGGCCGGCGGTGCGGGAGGCCGGGCGGCGGGCGAAGCTGCCGGCCAGGCTGCCGGTGGTGCGGCTGGTGGTGCCGGTGATACGGCCGGTGCGGCCGGTCGGGCGGCGGACAGGGCGGCCCACGGCGCCGGTCCGGACGCGCCGGACAGCGGGTTGAGCCTGCACGGGCAGGTTGTCGTGGCGGAGCGGCTCGGCGCGGAACGGACCATGTTCGTGCGGTCCGCGGCGGGCATGCTCGGCCTGCGGGTGGATGTCAGCGTCCCGGTGGTGCCGGACGAGGTCGTGACGGTGACCGCGCCCGCCTCGGCGTTGCTGTGCTTCGGGGCCGACGGCCGCTCCCTTCCCGTGCCCGCCGCTCGGCAGCCGTCCTGACCGTAGCCAGCTCCAGGAGTCAGGGGCGTTCGTCGTCCCGGAGCGTGTAGCAGGCAGAACCGCGCCGATCAAGATCGATGAGTGGGCGGGTACGGCTGGGATCGCCGCTGGYGGGCGAACCCGCGCCGCCCGGCGGCAGCCTTCAGACGAAACCTGAGGATCTTGGTCGTTCCGACGACGAGAATCCTCGGATCCTGCGGAGTCGCGACCCCGCCCGGCCCGGCCGCCCGGCCCGGCCCGGCCCGGCCGCCCCGAGGCGAGAACCCGAGAATCCCGGTCGCCGGGGCCTGTCCCGCCGAAGGCTCTCGGCGCACGGAGGTCCTTCGGCCCGGAATTTGTGTTCCGGAGTTACTGTGGAGATCGTCCGTTGCTTGAAATGCCTGTCGGCGGGCTCAGGGATGGACCTTTGCCCCTGTTGGTCGGGCCTTCGATGATGAAGGCTTATTTCGGGCAAAGGTGTCGTTCTCGCGCCGCAGGCGGCTTGGTGCGCGGCTGGCGGGAACAACTGCACCGGTTGCTCGGCACGCCGTTCCCGGCCGGGGAACTTGGTGGTGCTGCGGGTGTGTCACCCGACTTTCTCGGGCGCATCCGATGGTGGGGCCGTCGTCGGACTTGTCCGCTGATGGGCTGCATCTCGCTTCTGCGGGACGATGCCGGGCATCGTCGCACGCGGGTTGATGCGCGAAGCGTGCAATCACAGCGCTGAAGTGGTCCGTGTGTGACCTCTCTGCGCACATCGCACTCTCCACACCCCTGGGTCACAAAGATGTCGCGACATAGCGTTGCGAGCTGGTCACGCAATCGACTGTGTCAGGGACTCAGAGGAGATGCGCCGATGCTGACGGATAACGCCCATGCCTGCACTCACCCACTGGCCTTCGTCCGCGCGCAGCGTGGGTGGTCCTACCAACGGCTTGCCCGCGTCGTCGCGCGTCGCGCCCGAGATCTCGGCGTCGCGAACATGGCCGCGGAACGCCAGAAAGTCTGGCGGTGGGAGCACCGCGGGGTCGTCCCCGACCGGGTGTCCCAGCTGGCGCTCGCGGCCGAGCTCGGCGTGCCGGCCGACCGGCTGGAATCCCACCCGTGGCCGGCCTGGCTGCCCACCGGTGACGCGGTACGCACCGAGTACCCGTGGACGTCCTCGGGCAGCGTCACCGCTCTCATGGACGTCGTCGAGGACGCGCTGACCGACCGGCGTGGCTTCCTCACGATCACCGGTACCGGTGTCGCCTCCCTGTCCGCGGAGTGGCTCGGCCTGGAACCGGCCCGGATGCAGGCGGCGCTCGCGGGCGGCCGGGTCGACGAGCAGATCGTCAACCGCATCGAGCACAACATCCCGGGCCTGCGGGTGATGGACGAGCGGCTCGGTGGCGAGAGCGTCCGCCGCCTGGTCGACGCCGAGCTCGGGGTGGTCGCCGACCTGCTCGCCCGCGGCTCCTACACCGAGGGGATCGGCCGCCATCTGCACCTGGTCGCCGCCGAGCTCGCCCGGTTCGCCGGCTGGGTCTCGTTCGACGCGGGCTTCCAGACGGCGGCACAGCGGTACTGGGTCACCGCGTTGCACGCCGCGCACGCCGCGGGGGACCGGCTGCTCGGGGCGAACGTTCTGAAGAACATGTCCCTGCAGTGCGTCGACTTCGCCCGGCCGCGGGAGGCCGTGGACCTGGCGGAGGCCGCGGTCGCGAGCGCGCGGCGGGCGCCGGGGCGGGTCGCGGCGATGCTGCAGATGCGCCGGGCACGTGCCCACGCGGCGCTCGGCGAGTCCAGCGCCTGCGCCCAGGCGCTCGCCTGCGCGGAGGCGGCGTTCCTCGAGGCACGTGCCGAGGACCCGGCCTGGTCCGCCTACTTCGACGAGGCCGAGTACCAGGCCCAGGTCGGAAGCTGCTACATCGACCTCGGCCACCTCGTGCACGCCGATCGCTGGCTGGAGCGGTCGCTGGCAATCCACTCCCACCAGCGGACCCGCGACCGTGCCACCTATCTGCTGCGGCGTTCCGCGGTCCAGATCGACCTGGGCAACCTCGACCTCGGCTGCGAGCTCGCGAAGGACGCGGTGCCGATGCTGGAGGCGACGCGCTCGAAGCGGAACAGCCGGCGGGCCGACGAGGTCCGCCGGCGGCTGCGGCGGCACTCGGCCGACCCGCTGGCCCGGGAACTGGACCAGCTGCTCGCCCGTACCGCCTGAGCAGCGACGGCGTGCCATCCTCTGCTGGCGCCCGAGCCAGTTCCGCGGCTCGGGCCGTTGGCCGGGGGTGGCGCGCCGTCGCTGCCAGCTGCCACCCGCCCGCGGCCAGCCCCCACCCGCCCGCGACCGGCGGCCCGCGCAGCCGCACCCGCAGCCGCGGCTGTGGGGTTGCTCGCGGCCGTGGTTGCCGGCGCGTGCACGGCTGCGGGCGCCGTCAGACCGCCCCTGCCGCGGAGTGGTCAGCCGTCGCTGCCCGGCCCGTGCAGTCGCCCGGCCGGGCGACTCGGCTGCTCCGGCTCGGCATCGGGGTCGATCGCCGCCGCGACCTGAGCCCCGTCCTGATCGGTCACGACGAGCGGGACGTCGAGCGCGACGGACCGCTTCACCACGGCGAGCGCGATCGGGCCCAGCTCGTGATGCATCTCGGACGAGCCGACGAACCCGACGGTCCGCCCGGCCGCGGTGACCGGGCAGCCCGGGGCGGCGACCGTGCCGTCCAGGTGCAGGAGCACCAGTCGGCGCGGCGGCCGGCCGAGGTTGTGGACCCGTGCCACGGTTTCCTGACCGCGGTAGCAGCCCTTGTCCAGGTGCACGGCGGACGCCAGCCAGCCGACCTCGTGCGGGATCGTGCGGTGGTCTGTCTCCCGGTTCAGCCGGGGCTGGCGGCTCGCGATCCGCTGGGCCTCGAACGCGCTCAGCCCGATGAGGGCCGCGCCGGCGGACGTCAGCCGGTCGGCGGTCGCGGCGAGATCGGAGCGGGCGACGAGCAGGTCCAGCCCGTGCGGCATCCGGCGAATCAGTGGAAGCCGGCCACCCGCCAGCGCATCCGGCGCACTCAGCGCATTCGACGCGCTCTGCTCATCCGGCGCGGCCTGCGTGCCCGCCGGCGCCGCGTGGCTGACCGGGTAGGGGCCTGACGTCACCACTCCCGCACTCGTGCGCGGGACGGCACCGGTAGCACCGCCGGTGCCGGTGCCGGCCAGCGGCGCCGGCAGGGCCGCCGGCCCGAACACCGCCGCCGCGACCTCGTCGGCACGCGGACCGGTCAGGGACAGCACCGCGACCTCGGCGGTGACGTCGACCGGCTCGACCCGCATCAGGAAGCGCATCGACTGCAGGAACGCCAGCAGCCGGGGGGCGGTCGTGGGCTCGACGTCGATCCAGGTGGCGGTGCCGTCGTCGGCCAGCACGAGGTGATGTTCGACGTGGCCGTGCGGTGAGAGCACCAGCGCCTCGGTGCCATGCATCGGCGCGAGCTGGGACAGGTGCTGCGAGGTGACACTGTGCAGCCAGGTCAGCCGGTCCGCGCCGGTGATCCGCACCACCTCGCGGTTGGAGCGGTCGACCAGCGCGGCCCCGGTGGCGGCAAGTCGCTGCTCCCGCAGCGGATCGCCGTAGTGCGCCGCGACGGCTGTGTCCGGCTCGGGGGCTGCGACGGCACCGGGACGCCCGAGCAGCGAGGACGGGGCCGGGGCCGGACGGAGGTCCTGGGTGTCGGTACTCATGACTCCTTCAACGCCGGCCGAGGGCCGTGCACTCCGCACACCGGCCCGCCAGGGTCAGATGGGCCATGTCGACGACGAAGCCGAGCTCCGATCGCAGCTCGCTGACGACGGCGGCCAGCCGGTCGGGCGAGATCTCCCGAATCGACCCGCAACTGCCGCACACCAGGTGCACATGGGGATCGACCCCGGTGACGTGGTAGGTCGGCGCGCCGTGCCCGAGGTGCGCGTGCGAGACGAGCTCGAGCTCCTCCAGCAGGTCGAGCGTGCGGTAGACGGTCGAGATGTTGATCGCGCTCGCCGTCTGCCGGACCTCGTGGACGATCGCCTCCGGCGTGGCATGCCCCAGCTTCGCCACGGCCTCCAGCACGAGCTGGCGCTGCGGGGTGAGCCGGTGACCGCTCGCGCGCAACCGGGTGTGCCAGTCGTCGACGTGGGCTGTCATATCTCGAGTCTAAGTCCGATCACAGCAGCGGTCGGGGCGCAGCGGTCGCGGCCCCGGGGCGCGAGCGCGATCACGGAGCGCCACCACCGAGCGCCACCACGGAGCGCGAGAGCGGCGATCATCTCGAAAAAACAGTTTGCGGCGGCCCCCGCTGCGCGCGTAGCGTTCCCGGTACACGAGAAGGGAGGTGGTCCAAGCTTTGTATGCACATAGGACTCGTGAGGTGACTGTCCGCTAGCCGGTCTCGTGGTCCTCACCCTCTTGCCGGGTGGCCCTCGGGCACCGGCACCGGCGAGTACCAGGCAGACACCGGACCCCCGGGTGCCGTCGATCAGTCCCGACGGCCCATCCCTCCCATCCTGGGCGGGGTGGAGCACCCGGGGGTCACTGCTTTTCCGGACCGGGTGGACGCCCCGGCCGGGCGCTCCCCCCGGCCCGCCGCCCGCACGACCCACACCACCCACACCACCCACACCGTCCACCCGTGCCGCCAGCCCGCACATCTCGTGGCGTCCGGCGCACTCGCCGTGAGTGGGGGTCACTGGCCGAGGAGTGTGCCGAGCGGGCAGGATTCACCTATGCCGACGCTCGTCCTGCTCCGCCACGGCGAGAGCACCTGGAACCGCGAGAACCTGTTCACCGGCTGGGTGGACGTCGATCTGTCCGAGAAGGGCCTGCAGGAGGCGACACGGGGCGGTGAGCTGCTCCGCGAGGCCGGTGTCCTGCCGGATGTCGTCCACACCTCCCTGCTCATCCGTGCGATCCGCACCGCGTGGCTCGCCCTGGACGCGGCCGGCCGGAACTGGGTCCCGGTCCGGCGCAGCTGGCGCCTGAACGAACGGCACTACGGCGGCCTGCAGGGGCTGAACAAGGCCGAGACCCTGGAGAAGTACGGCGAGGAGCAGTTCATGCTCTGGCGCCGTTCCTACGACACGCCCCCGCCGGTCATCGAGCCCGGGCAGGTCAGCGGTGTCGACGAGCGTTACGCCGACCTGGCACCGGATGTCGTGCCGCTCACCGAATGCCTGCAGGACGTGGTCATCCGGATGCTGCCCTACTGGTACGACACGATCGTTCCCGACCTGCGCGCCGGGCGCACGGTGCTGGTCGCCGCGCACGGCAACTCGCTGCGGGCGCTGGTGAAGCACCTGGACGGGATCTCCGACGCCGACATCGCGGGTCTGAACATCCCCACCGGCATCCCGCTGCGCTATGAGCTGGACGAGGAGCTGAAGGTGGTGGATTCGGGCTACCTCGACCCGGAGGCGGCCGAGGCCGCGGCCGCCGCGGTCGCGGCGCAGGGCAAGAAGAAGTAGCACCGCACCGAAAGCGGACGCGCGGAGCTGGCCTGCCCTGCGGGGCCGGTCAGCTCATCCGTGCCGGCTGGACCGGCCGCGTTGGCCGGCCTGGGCCGGTCGGCCTGGGCCGACCGGCCGAAGCCGGTCAGGCCGTCATGTCTCCGGTGACCAGGTAGATCACTCGCCGGGCGACCGACACGGCGTGGTCCGCGTACCGCTCGTAGTAGCGCCCGCACAGGGTGATGTCGATGGCGGCTTCCATGCCGTGCGGCCAGGGCTTCTCGATGAGCACGTGGAACAGGGCGCGGTGCAGCCCGTCCATCGCGTCGTCGTCGGCCTCCAGCTCCTTCGCGAGCTCGGTGTCACGGCTGGCGATCACGGATCCGGCCTTGGCGACGATTCGCTGGGCGACCTGGCCCATCTGCAGGATCGTGGAGTGCAGCTCGGGYGGAACCGCGCGCCCCGGGTAGCGCCGGCGGGCGACCTTGGCGACGTGCAGGGCGAGGTCGCCCATCCGCTCCAGGTCGGCGACGATGCGCAGCGTGGTGACCATCGTGCGCAGGTCGGTCGCGACCGGGGCCTGGCGCGCCATCACGTCGAAGGCGCGTTCCTCGATCTCGTTGCGGAGCAGGTCGACGGTCTCGTCGGCACTGATGACGTTCTCGGCGAGCTGAAGGTCAGCGTCCAGGAGAGACGTGGTGGCCCGGGCCATCGCGGACGCGACCAGGTTGGTCATCTCGATCAGTGACCGGTTGATGCTGTCCAGTTCTTCCTGGAAGACGTCCCGCACAGACGGCTCCTTACAACTAGGCGAGGTCCGGAGCACCATTCGATCACAGTTGGCCGGTGGGCCTCGGGGGGCTGACGTCCGACGATGATGCGCAGCCCTCGCCGCACGGTGAACATCGACGATAGGCCGGATGAACAGCTGGCGACCATCGGCAGTGAATCAACTCATGGCAAAGCACAAACGACCTGGCGAGGCCTAGCATTCGGCACGTGGTGGACAGGTCGGGCGTCGCGATGACTGCTGGTCACCTCTTGTTTCGCGACAGTTGTGCCCCGTGTGCCCGGGTGGGCATCCCTGATGGTGGGACCCGGCCTCGTGAAACGTTCATGTTGTGGGGTGGCGGAACGATGAAGCGGACCRACACGGCGCGGCTGGCCGGCACGACGCGGCTGACCGGCATCGCGGGCCTGACCGGCGCGGCGCGGCTGACCGGCGTGGCGGGGTCGGCCAGGTGACCGTGACCCGGCCCGACCCGGAAGACCGTCACGGCGCCGCGGCGGTGCGCGCGGGGGCGACCGGTCCGCACTCGTTGCCGGCCGCGCTGGTCCGGCAGGTGATCGCCGGGCTGCCCTCCGGGCTGGTTGTGGTGAACAACACCAATGTCGTCGTGCTGGTCAACTCGGCCGCCCGGCGGATGGGTGTCGTGGCCGGGGACCAGCTCGGCGTCCCGGACGTGGCCGATCTGGTGACGGCCTGCCGGCTCGCCGGCGCGGAACGCAACCGCCAGCTGGATCTTCCGCCGGTGCCCGAGCCGCCGCTGACCCGGGCCCGGCCCGACCAGACCGCACTCGCGGTCTGGGCCTACGCCAGGCCGCTCGGTGACAGCGGGTACGTGTCGGTTCTGCTCGACGACATCACCGACTCGCGGCGGGTGGAGGCCGTGCGGCGCGACTTCGTCGCCAACGTCAGCCATGAGCTCAAGACGCCCGTCGGGGCACTGCACCTGCTCGCCGAGGCGGTCAGCGAGGCCAGTGAGGACCCGGTCGCCGTGCGTCGCTTCGCCTCGCGGATGACGCACGAGTCCGCCCGCCTGGCCCGGCTGGTCCAGGAGATCATCGATCTGTCCCGGCTGCAGGGCGCGGAACCGATGCCGGAGCTGGCGCCGGTGCCGGTGTCGGTGGTGCTCGCGGAGGCGGTCGACCGGAACCGGTACAACGCGCAGGCCCACGAGATCTCGGTCGCGGTCATCGGTGCCGGCGGGCTCCGGGTGCGCGGCGACGAGGGGCAGCTGGTGACCGCGGTGGCGAACCTGCTCGACAACGCCATCAGCTACTCGCCGCGCGGAACACGGGTGGTGCTGGGGGTCCGGCAGGTCGGGGAAATAGTCGAGATCTCCGTCGCCGACGAGGGAATCGGTATCGCGGAAAAGGATCTGGAGCGCGTTTTCGAGCGTTTCTACCGCGCGGATCCGGCCCGTTCCAGGGCTACCGGCGGAACCGGTCTGGGACTTGCGATCGTGAAGCACATCGCGACCAACCACGGTGGGTCGGTGGGTGTTTGGAGTGCGGAGGGGCGTGGTTCGACGTTCACGCTCCGGCTACCGTCGGGGTCGGACGATCCGGCTGCGACGGACGGCCGCTCGGCCGATGACCGCTCGGCTGACGAGCGAGCGACCGATGACCGGGCGGCGGAGGACCGTACAGGGGGCGCCGTGAGCGGTGCCGTGGGTGCCGGCTCGGCACCCGGGTCACGGTGAAGTGGGGCCGCCGTGGTCCGATCGGACCGGTTCGGCGTACACGGAGCCCACAATGCTGGACACTGATCTTTTTCGGCGCGTGACCTTCGGCCGGATTCACCCGGCAGCTTTTCCGGTGCCCCCTGTTCCCGGCGCCGGAATCTGAGACGACGCGATCGTGCGGCGTGACATTTGTTCCCGGAGAACCCCGGGGACGCGGGAAAGACAGGGAGCGTGACGGTGACCAGGCTGCTCGTGGTCGAGGACGAGGAGTCCTTCTCCGATGCGTTGTCGTTCATGTTGGAGCGGGAGGGATTCGAGGTCGCGGTCGTCGGCGACGGACCGAGTGCCCTGGCCGAGTTCGACCGGCGCGGCGCCGATCTCATCCTGCTCGATCTGATGCTTCCGGGGCTGTCCGGCACGGAGGTCTGCCGGACGCTGCGCGCCCGTTCGACCGTTCCGGTGATCATGCTGACCGCTCGGGACAGCGAGATCGACAAGGTCGTCGGGCTCGAGCTCGGTGCGGACGACTACGTGACCAAGCCGTTCTCCGCGCGTGAGCTGGTCGCCCGGATCCGCGCGGTGCTGCGGCGCCGGGTCGAGACCGAGGAGGTGTCCGACACCACCCTGGAGGTCGGCCGGGTGCGCATGGACGTCGAACGGCACGTCGTCACCGTCGACGGCAACCAGGTGGCGCTGCCGCTCAAGGAGTTCGAGCTGCTGGAGATGTTCCTGCGCAACGCGGGCCGGGTGCTCACCCGCGGCCAGCTGATCGACCGGGTGTGGGGGTCGGACTATGTCGGCGACACCAAGACCCTGGACGTCCATGTGAAGCGGTTGCGGACCAAGATCGAAGCGGAACCCGGGGCCCCGCGCCACCTGGTGACCGTGCGCGGACTGGGCTACAAGTTCGAGCCCTGAGCCGCCGTTCCCCCGGCGTCTGACGGCCAGCGGCGAGCCCGGTGAATGTGCCTGGTCAACGTGCCTGGTCAGCGTGCCGCTACCTTGACATGTGCGCGGGTCGGCCAGATCCCACGCCGGTCGGATCTCGGGGCTGGCCGGCTGTGCGGCGTACTGGTCACGGGACGTCAGCAGCACCATACGCAGGGGGTGACCATTTGGTGGCTTTTGGTCACGGAGTGGGGTGTCACGGAATGGTATTTCGCGCAGTGATCCGCGACGGCGGAGTCGTTCACGGAGTCGATCACGGGGCGGGTGGCCGCCGGGCCGCCGGCTTCGGCGCGGACCGGGCTGGTGATCGACGGTGCGGCTGAGGCCAGCGTTGTCCCGCCGCGGGCCGGGTGGCGGCGAGGTCGACGCCCCCGAGCCCGCCGAGGTCGGCTGGGGCTCGGCGCCGGCGCCGATGCAGGACCCGGCACCGGTGTCGGCGCAGGACCCGGCACCGGTGGTGATGCAGGATCGCGCACTCGTGCCCGTTGTCGGTGCCGCGCCGGGCTCGTCCCGTGCCGCCGCCGGGCCGGGCTCGCCCGGGGGCGCCGTCGAGAACGATCCGCAGGGCAGCGGCCGGCCGGCGCAGGTCCACGCCTCCCAGCGTGACGAGCCGATGCGGCTCGGTGTCATCGACATCGGGTCGAACACCGTGCACCTGCTGGTGGTCGACGCACACCGGGGCGGCCAGCCGCAGCCGGCCGCGAGCGTGCGCATCCCGTTGCGGCTCGTCGAGCTCCTGGACGGTGAGGGCCGGCTGGCGGACAACGGTGAACGCGCGCTGACCGCCTGCATCCACGAGCTGCGGACGCACGCGCAGAACCTGAACGTGGTCGACCTGGTGGCCTTCGCCACGTCGGCGGTCCGGGAGGCACCGGACGGGGACGACGTGCTCGCGCGGGTGCGTGCCGACACCGGGCTCGCGGTGACGGTGCTGCCCGGCGAGGCGGAGGCCCGGCTCACGTTCCTCGCGGTGCGCAGATGGTTCGGCTGGAGCGCGGGCCGCCTGCTCGCGCTGGACATCGGCGGCGGCTCGCTGGAGATCGGCGCGGGCATGCACGAGGATCCGGACGTCGTCGCGTCGCTGCCGCTCGGCGCGAGCCGGCTGACCAGGAACTGGCTCGGCGAGAACGACCCGCCCAAGCGTTCCGAGCTCAACGCCCTGCGGCGCTACGTCCGGGCGCAGATCGCCCCGGTGGTCGGGTCCCTTTACCACGTGGGCGAGCCGACCCGGGCGGTCGCGACGTCCAAGACGTTCCGCTCGCTGGCCAGGATCGCCGGCGCGGCGCCGTACGGGCGCGGCACCTATGTGCGGCGGTCCCTGCGCCGGGCGGACCTCGCCGAGGTCACGGCCCGGGTGTGCCGCATGTCGGCGTCCGAGCGCGCGGCGCTGCCCGGGGTGTCCGCGTCCCGGGCCGGCCAGCTGGTCGCGGGCGCGGTCGTCGCGTCCGAGGCGCTCGACCTGCTCAACCTCGACGAGGTGGAGATCTGCCCCTGGGCGCTGCGGGAGGGTGTGATCCTGCGCCGGCTCGACCAGCTGACCTCCGGTCTGGACGGCCCACGAGCTCTGCCGCCGGTCGGCGGGGTATGACCTTCGTCAAGGTGTGGGACCGGCCCAGCCGGTGCCGCAGCGACCGACGGCCCGCGAACGGATCTTCGTGGCCCGGCCGGGGAGGCGGTCCGCGGAGTATGGCCTAGCCTGGAAGACGGGCCCGGTTCCTTACCGGTCCGGGGCAGGTCCGTGAGCGGCCGTCCTGGCTGGCTGCGCTGGTCGGCTGGCCGAGATGATCGGCTGGCCGAGCTGGTCACCGTGCCCCGAAGCTGCGACAGGGGAGTCCACGTGCAGCCAAACGGTGCCAGGAGGCGGTCGGCGCCCGTGGCGTCGGTGGAGGCCGCCCCGACCACGTCGACCACGCCACTGCCGGGTCTGATGGTGACCCCACGTCAGGAGGTGGCCGCGGTCGCGGCCCCCCAGGTGCCTGCGGCCAGGCCGCTGGCCGGTGGCCTCGTGGCGCTGTCGACGGCGTCGACCTACCCGGAGTCGACGGCGACCGCGTTCGAGATGGCCGCCCGCCTGGGCTATGACGGCGTCGAGATCATGGTCTGGACGGATCCCGTCAGCCAGGACCCGCAGGCACTGCGTCAGCTGCGTGACTACCACGGCATCCCGATCCTGGCCATTCATGCACCGTGCCTCCTGCTGACACAGCGTGTCTGGGGGAGTGACCCCTGGGCGAAGCTCCAGCGGGCGCGCTCGGTGGCCGAGTCCCTCGAGACGCCGACGGTCGTCGTCCACCCGCCGTTTCGCTGGCAGCGGGACTACGCCCGCGACTTCGTCGCGGGGATCGATCGGATGGCGGGCGAGACCGACATCCGGTTCGCGGTGGAGAACATGTTCCCGCTGCGGGCCCGTGGCCGTGAGGTCTCCGCCTACGCGCCCGACTGGTCGCCGATCGACGACGGCTACCGGCATGTCACGCTCGACCTCTCCCACACCAGCGTCTCCCGGTCGGACGCCCTGGCCATGGCGGACGACCTGGGTGACCGGCTCGCGCACATCCACATGGCGGACGGGACCGGGCTGGCCAAGGACGAGCACCTGGTGCCCGGCCGTGGCACGCAGCCGTGTGCCGAGCTGCTGGAGCGGCTGGCGGTCAACGGCTTCGCGGGAACGGTCGTGGTCGAGATCAACACCAGGCGGGCGGAGTCGCGTGACCAGCGGGAGGCGGACCTCGCGGAGGCGCTCGCGTTCACCCGGCTCAACCTCGCCGCCCCCGCCGAAGTGACGCCGGCCGGGTGACATCGGTCCGGCGATGCCGGTTCGGTGACGCCGGCCCCGTGACGCCGGTCCGGTGATGCCGGTCCGGGCGCGGGGCAATGATGTGGTCGTGGTCGTGCCTGCGTTGTTGGCGATGACCCGCCGCGGCGGTCCACTATCGGGGGGTGAGCCCCGGATCACTCTTCGACCCACTGGCGGATGCCTACGACCAGGCCCGGCCCGGCTACCCGGACCAGCTCTTCGTCGATCTGGAGATGCTGGCCGGCCGGCCCGTCGCCGGCGCCCGGGTGGTCGATGTGGGGGCCGGCACGGGTATAGCGACCCGGGCGATGCAGGCCCGCGGGGCCCAGGTGCTGCCCGTCGAGCCCGGCCCGGTGATGCTCGACCGCCTTCGCCGGCACAACCCCGGCCTGCCCGTGGTGCGTGGCGACGGTGAGGCGCTGCCGTTGCGGTCCGCCACCGTCGATCTGGTCAGCTACGCGCAGGCCTGGCACTGGATGCGGGTTCCGGTGGCGGCGGCGGAGGCGGCCCGGGTGCTGCGCCCGGGCGGCTCGCTGGCCGTGTGGTGGAACGACGTCGACGCCGACGAGTTCCACTGGTACCAGCGCCAGCAGGACCGCCTGGAGGCCATGAGCCCGGGCTACACCAGGGACTACCGCAACCGGCCCTTCGCGGAGGAACTGCGCTGGACCGGGCTGTTCGCCGAGGTCGTCACCGTGACCTGCCGGTGGTTCCGGGAGATCGACGTGGATCTCTACGAGACCTGGCTGCGTTCGAAGTCGTTCGTCGCCGCGATCGGGGACCGGCTGGACGACTTCCTCGTCGCCGAACGTCGCTCGCTGCTCCGGTCGTTTCCCGACGGTCTTGTCATCGAGCCGTTCCGCACGATGCTGGTCGTCGCGCGGGTGCCGTGACACAGGTGCCGTGACGCAGGTGTCGTGAAGCAGGTGTCGTGACCTGGGTGCTTTGACCCGGGTGCGGTGAGTGGTCGGTCTTCCGACAGCGCGACTGTCCCGGCACTGGCGGCGTCATCCGCCCGCCGAGTGCGCATCGCTCACCGTGACACCGGTTGCGCACGCGCGTAACCATGACGTTGCGTGAGAATGGCACGATCCGCGCGATCTACGCCACTTCGCGGTGCTTCTGGCCTGGTAATGGCCCATAGGTGACGCGGGGTCCTGATCGAGTTCATCAGAAAGCCATAGGTGCCGCTGTCCGGTACGCAATGAAAGTCTGATAAAACCTGTCCGCTRTCGTCTAGCAGGTTCGTGGGGTTCTGGTCGGTTCGCTGACGTAGTCATACGACAGCCGAGCTCGGCCGTGCCCTGTCCGCGGGGCCAGGCGCCGATGCCGGCCGTGGACAGACGACGGACCAGGGATCGCCAGGCGCCCATGCCGGGTTCGCCGCGGTGTCCCTGGCTGGACGAGGAGACGCGCGATCGTGAGAGCTGGTTCTCGGCCGAGGACCGACGGACCGCCGCAGCCCGAGCGTTCCGCGGTCACGCGACGTTCTGCGGCCGGAGAGTCGTCGCGGCGTGGGCCGACCGAGGCGGAGGCGCTGGCCGCGGCCAAGTTCGCCTACAATCCGGCGCTCGACGGCCTCCGCGTGGTCTGCATCTACATCATTCTCGCGGGGCACATGGGCGCGATCCGCGCCAGCAACGTCGCCGTGGACATGTTCTGCGTGCTGAGCGGCTTTCTGATCACGACCCTGCTGCTCGCCGAGCAGGCCCGAACGGGCACGATCGCCATCGGCAAGTTCCTGGTGCGCCGATCTTTCCGCCTCATGCCGGGGATGTGGTTCTACCTCCTGGTGGGCCTAGCCGTCACGGTCGCCTTCAAATGGGACGACATCCCGTACCGCGACGACTTCTTCAAAACCGCGATCAGCACGTTTTTCAACGTCAACAACTGGTACCGGATCGTTAACCCGGAGGCCGGCGGCCGCTGGCTGCCGCACGTCTGGTCGCTGTCGATGGAGGAGCAGTTCTACCTGATCTGGCCGGGGGCGTTCCTGCTCTTCATGCGCTCGCGCCGACTGCGGCCGTACCTGCTGATGTTCCTGGTCGCCTCGGTCGGGCTCGTCATCGGCTGGACGTATGTCTGCGCCGCCAGCGGGGCCGTCCGCACCCGTGTCTACTTCGGCCTGGACACGCACATCGCGCCGCTGCTCATCGGCTGCATGGTCGCGATCTGGCGGGACAACCGCCTGCGGGCCCTGGCCGGGCCGGCTGGGACGGGACCGGCCGGTGACTCCACCGGAGGCGAGGGGAAGGGGCGGGAACGCCCGGCACGCGGGGCCGCGTCCGCGGTGACCATGGCCGCGGTGCAGCGCTGGACGACCGGTCGCCGGCTGGCCGTCCTGGGCCTGCCGGCCGGGATCGCGATGCTGGTCCTGTGCTTCGCCGGCCCGAGCAAGGAGCAGTACCTCCCCAACTGGATCGACTACGCCGCCTATGTGCCGACCGCGGCGCTCGGGGCGATCCTGATCCTCGGGTGTGACGTCAACCGGGAGGCCCGCTGGGTCAAACTGCTCGGCGCGCCGAAGATGGCCTGGCTCGGAAAGATCACCTACAGCATCTACCTGTGGCACTACCCGTTCATCTCCGCCTCCGCGGGCCAGGTCGTCCCGCGGATCGGACTGTGGCCCGGGGTGTTCGTCGCGGCGGTGGGCACGACGATCGCCGCCTATCTCGCGAACCGATTCATCGAGAAGCCCATCCAGGCGCGCCGGCCTAAGTGGTCCGACACCCCGCGCGGGCCGGCGAGGCCCCGGGATGACGCGGCGGGCCCGTCGCCGGCCGACGCGCCCCGCCCGGACTCCGGGGCGGACCGCTCCGGACCCGCGCCTGGCCGCGATCTGCCGGACCTGCCTGAGCTGGCGGAAGTTCCCGAGTCCCTGGAACTGCCGGACCCGCGGGACCGGGAGCGGAACCGGGACTGGGACCGGGAGCCGGTCGCGGCGATGTCCCGCTCGGACGGGGACGTCGACTGGGTGGACGAGGGGTACCCACAGCGTGACCGGGACCCGTTGCCGGCCCAGGGCGGGTGGCGAGGTGCCACGGGCCTGCCGGTGGCTTCCGGGTTCGGTCGACCGCAACCGGGTGACGTCACCTACGACCGGCCGGACGGGCCCGCGGTGTACGAGCACGGTCCGGCGGTCGGTGCCGTCCGCACCGCCGGGATGGAACCGACGCCCGTTCCGGACTGGGCCCGCTATCCGTCCACCGGACGGCACGGTCCGGACGACCGCGTCCCGGCGGGGGACCCGCGGGCGGCGGCGTCCGTCGTCGGGGAGACGATGAACCTGCAGCTGCCGGCGCTCACCGATCCGCGGGCCGACCCGGGCCGCCGGCCCACACCGACGCCACGRCCCGGCCACGACTCGGGGCACCACGGGCGGGCGTTCGCGCACGGGCCGGTCAGCGGTCAGGGCCCCGGCCACGCGCACGGGCCGGTCAGCGGGCACGACACGGGTGGGCGGCCCCCTGCGGGACGTCCCGGGCCCGGACCGGGCCGGGATCGCCACCCTGGACCGGCGCAGGGCCCGGACCACGAGTACCCGGCGGGCCGTCAGCCGGCCGGCACGCGGGACGGTCGGGACGCGCGCGCCGGGCGCTCCGAGCGGGAGTCGGCCCAGCCTGATCCGCTGTTCGGTCCGATTCCCGGAGCCGGAGGCGACTGGTAGCCGCGTCCGTCCGCCGAGGTCATAGCCTTCAGCAGCGGTGGCCGCCACGGGCAGTGGCGGATCGGTGGTGAAGGGGAGTGAGTGGTGGTGCAGGGCAGTAGCGTTCTGGCGATCGTCGGGGTCGGGCGCCTTGGCGGTGCGCTGATGTCCGGGCTGCTGGGGGCCGGCCGCGCGCCGTCCGAGGTGCTCGCCGCGGAGCGCGATCCGGGCCGGGCCGCGCAGGTCGCCGCGGAGTACGGCGTCGAGGTGCTGGACCCGCCGGCGGCCGTCGCGGCGGCCGGCACCGTCGTGCTGGCCGTCAAGCCGCAGGACATGGGAAGCGTCCTGGACCAGATAGGCGCGCACATCAAGCCCGGCACGCTGGTGGTCTCCGTGGCGGCCGGGGTGTCGTCGTCCTTCGTCGCGCAGCGTCTGCCGGCGGGCACGCCCGTCGTGCGGGTCATGACGAACACCCCGCTGCTCGTGAGCGAGGCGATGTCGGCCCTGTGCGCCGGGCCGGGCGCGGGCGACGAGCACCTGGCGACCGTCGAGGAGATGCTCCGCCCGGTCGGCCGGGTGGTCAGGGTGAGCGAGAGCCAGCTCGACGCGGTGACAGCGCTGTCCGGCAGCGGTCCGGCCTACTTCTTCTACCTGATCGAGGCGATGATCGAGGGTGGGGTGCTGCTGGGCCTCCCACGGGCACTGGCGGCCGAGCTGGTGGTGCAGACCGCCGCCGGGTCCGCGCTGATGGCCCGCGGAGCTGCGGGGGACGGCTCCGGTGCGTCCGGTGCGGAGCATCCGTCGCTGCTGCGTGAGGCGGTCACCTCCCCGGGCGGGACCACCATCGCGGCCCTGCGGGAGTTCGACCGCGCCGCGGTGCGTGCCGCCGTGCTGGACGCGGTGGAGGCCGCGTGCGCCCGCTCCCGGGAGCTCGGTGCGTCCTGACGGCGAATCGGTGGTTGCCAGGCCGGCATCGCCGGCACTGGTACCGTGCACCGGTTGCCGGGCCACACGGTTTCGACGGGTAGGCTCGCTCGGAAAAACATCTTCAACAGATCGGTCGGGTACGTGGGTTCCGTAATCAAGAAGCGTCGCAAGCGTATGGCCAAGAAGAAGCACCGCAAGCTGCTCAAGCGGACACGGGTCCAGCGCCGCAACAAGAAGTAGCACTCGCGGGGGGCGACCCAGGCCGGCGACCGACCCGCGGGCGGCCCACGGCCGCCGGGCGGTGCCGGTCTCGGCGGTCCCGGTGGTCCCTTGCGGTGCGCCTCCGGGCGCGGGCTGCTGTCGCCCCCCTGCCGTCGCAGACTGGTCGTCGCCCTCCGCCTGGTGTCGTGGCCTGGTTTCGCGGAGCGACTCGCGGGCGGCCTGTAGCCGTGTAACGAGGCTGTTTCACTCCGTGTGCTCGTTCGTGCCGATGTGGTGACCGTATGGCACCCTGGTCGCGTGGCCGGCAACGGCGCCGGCCGGGCGCAGGGGGTCCTATGGCCAGCGGGTGGATCACGTTCATGTCGGACTACGGAGTGGACGGCGCCTGCGTCGGTGTCTGCCATGGGATCATCGCCAGGCACGCGCCCGAGGCGCGGGTGCTGGACCTGTGCCACTCCATCGAGCCGCAGGACGTCGGCCAGGCGGCGGTGACTCTGGTGGGTGCGGTCGGCTACCTCCCGTCCGGAATCCATCTCGTCGTCGTCGAGCAGCTCGACGCCAGCGGATACACGCGTGGCATCGTCGTGCGCACCGCCGAGGGCTCGCTGTTCGTCGTGCCCGACAACGGGGTCGCCTCGCTGGGCTGGGAGCTGCTCGGCGGGGTCGAGGAGGCCTACGAGATCTCCAACCCGGACCTGTGGCTGCCTCTGCCGACGGCGGTGTTCCGCGGTCGGGACGTGTACGCGCCGGTCGCGGCCCGACTGGCGGTCGGGCTGTCCCCGGCCGATGTCGGCCCCCGGCTCGACCCCGCCGAACTGGTGGTCGTCGAGCCGCGCGGATGCCATGTCGACGACGACCACGTGCACGGCGAGGTGGTCTCGGTGGACCACTTCGGGAACCTCTCGCTCAACATGACCCGGTCCGAGCTGGAGGCCGCCGGGGTGCTGCTCGGTGATCCGGTGGAGGTCCGGGCGGATGCCCGGAAGCTCACGATGCCGTTCACCCACACCTACGGCGAGGTCGCACCCGGCGAACTGGCGCTCTGTGAGGACGCGCTGCGCCAGGTCATGATCGCGGTGAACTGCGGTCGGGCCGCGGAGGTGCTGCGGCTGCGGCGCGGTGACGCGGTCGTGGTCGCCCAGGTGCCCCGCAACGGTCCGCGTCCCGCCATGGTCGCGGCCCGCGGCCGGCGATGATCCGCCGACTCCGTCGACTCCGGCTCTGCCGACCCGGCCTCACCGGCGGCACCTCATCCCGACGCCGTTCCGGTTCCCGACGCCGTTCCGAGCTCTGACGTCAGTGGTCGGGCGGCGCCGCCGCGGGGACGGGATCGACATCTGGCTACTCTAGGTGTCGATCTGGAAGTTTTTTGTGACGCTGCGCAGCTGGCGGGGTCGCATCCGGCGTACGATGGCCCCGCAAGTCCGGCCGCCGGTCGACTTGGAGAGCTTTGCGCGGGAGGCGTCCATGAGGCCACGTCGCGTGCTTGTGACGGGGGTGTCACGCCCGCTGGGCGCCGAGATGGCACTGGCACTGGCCGCTGATCCCGAAATCGTCGACGTGGTCGGTGTCGACACGATCGCGCCGGCGGAGGATCTGGGGCGAACCCAGTTCGTCCGGGTGGACATCCGCAATCCCCTGATCGCGAAGGTGATCTCCACCGCCGCGATCGACACCGTATTGCATCTGAGCGTGCTCGCCACGCCGCTGGGCGCCGGCGGGCGCACGGCGATGAAGGAGATCAACGTCATCGGGACGATGCAGCTTCTCGCGGCCTGCCAGAAGGCGCCCGGGGTGCGGAAGCTGGTGGTCAAGTCCACGACGTCGATCTACGGCTCGTCCCCGCGGGATCCGGCGCTGTTCACCGAGGAGATGGAGCCGCGCGGCTTTCCCGGTGGCGGGTACGCCAAGGACGCGGTCGAGGTCGAGGGCTATGTTCGCGGCTTCGGTCGCCGGCGCCCCGATATCGCCGTGACGGTGCTCCGGCTCGCGAACGTTCTCGGCCCGGGAGTCGACTCCCCGCTCGCCCGTTATCTCGACCTGCCGGTTGTTCCGACCRTTCTCGGCTTCGATCCCCGCATCCAGCTGCTGCACGCCGAGGACGCGATGGCCGTCCTGATGAAGGCCACCCGGGAGGACCACGCCGGGACTTTCAATGTCGCCGGTGATGGCGTGCTCCTGTTGTCGCAGGCGATCAGGCGGGCCGGGCGGCCGCCGCTGCCGATTCCCTTTCCGGCGATCGGGTCGTTGGGTAACATCGCGCGCCGCCTGCGGCTCGTCGACTTCTCCTCCGAGCAGCTCGGCTTTCTCGCGCACGGGCGCGCGGTGGACACCACGAAGCTCAAGGAAGTGTTCGGGTACGTTCCGCGGTACTCGACCGTCGCGACGTTCGACAGCTTCGTGCATGACCGGGAGCTGCGGTTCACCATCGACCACGAGCTCGTCGAGCGGGTCGAACAGGGCCTTCGCGGCCTGCTGGCCGGCCACCGGCCCGCGGGAACGCCCCGATGACCGCACGCCCGCGACCGGTGGAGAGGGGCTGAGATGCCGTTGACACCGCACGGAAGGACCGACTCGAACGGGCGGTCCGACTCGAACGGCAGGAGCGGCGCGGTCGGCCTACGCGTGGTCGGTACCGACAAGGAGCCCGACAAGGGCAACGCCGGGACGAGCTCGGCCGAGGCCGGTGCCGATGCTGCGACGGAGACGGAGACGGAGACGGAGACGGAGGCGGAGAGCGGCACCGGGGCCGACGCTGACGCCGGTGGTGGAACGGGTCCCGGCGACCCGCCGGCCGATGCCGGTGAGCTGGAGCGGGTCCTGGCCGAACTGCTCGCGTTCCTGCGCCGCCGGATCACCGGGGACTACACGGTCGACGAGCACGGATTCGACGTCGATCTCACCGAGCATGTCGTGGCGCCGCTGCTGCGCCCGATCTACCGCAGCTATTTCCGGGTCGAGACCCGCGGCCTGGAGAACATTCCGGACCGGGGCGGCGCGCTCGTCGTGTCGAACCACTCCGGGACACTTCCGCTGGACGCGCTGATGACCGCCCTGGCGGTTCTCGACCATCACCCGGCCCACCGCCACCTGCGGATGCTGGCCGCCGACCTGGTCTTCGCCGTTCCGTTCCTGGCTCCGCTGGCCCGAAAGACCGGCAACACGCTGGCCTGCCACGCGGACGCCGAACGCCTGCTGGGAGCGGGTCATCTCGTCGGGGTGTGGCCTGAGGGCTTCAAAGGCATCGGCAAGCCGTTCAGCGAGCGTTACAAGCTCCAGCGCTTCGGCCGCGGTGGTTTCGTCTCGGCGGCGCTGCGTGCCGGTGCGCCGATCATTCCCTGCACCGTGGTGGGCGCGGAGGAGATCTATCCGATGGTCGGCAACGCCCGGACCCTCGCCAGGGTGCTGGGGCTGCCCTACGTGCCGATCACACCGACGTTTCCCTGGCTGGGTCTTTTCGGCCTTCTCCCGCTGCCGAGCAAATGGATCATCGAGTTCGGTGAGCCGGTGGACACGAGCCAGTACACCGCCGCGGCGGCCGAGGACCCGATGCTCGTCTTCGAACTCAACGACCGCATTCGCGAGACGATTCAGCACACGTTGTACGGCCTGCTGATGCAGCGTCGGTCGGTGTTCTTCTGAGTTCTTCTGACCCGAATCCCGGAATTCGGGCCAGCCGCGGTCCGCGAGTCCCGCTCAGGTCCCGCCGTATCGGCGGCGCAGAGCCATTCCGGCCGCGACACCGCCACCGAGAGCACCCAGCCCGGCCGCGGTCGGGATGCCGATCCGGGCGGCCTTGCGCGCGGTGCGGAAATCCTTGATCAGCCAGTCCCGTTCCTTGGCGACGGCGCGCAGGTCCGGGTCCGGGTTGATCGCCACCGGATGGCCGACCAGCGAGAGCATCGGAAGGTCGTTGATCGAGTCCGAGTAGGCCCAGCACCGCGACAGGTCCAGGCCCTCGCGTTCGGCCAGTGCCCGCACCGCCGCCCCCTTGGCCGGCCCGTGCAGCGGCTCGCCGACCAGGTGCCCGGTGTAGCAGCCGTCCGCCACCTCGCTGACGGTGCCGAGCGCGCCGGTCAGGCTGAGGCGCCGGGCGATGATCGAGGCCAGTTCGACCGGCGTCGCGGTCACGAGCCAGACCCGCTGCCCGGCGTCGAGGTGCTGCTGGGCGAGCGCGTGCGTCCCCGAGTAGATCTGCTGCGCCATCCGCTCGTCGTAGATCTCCTCGCCGTAGCGGACGATGTCGGTGACGTTGCGCCCGGCGACGAAGGCCAGGGCGGCCTCGCGGGCGTCCCGCATCCCGTTCGGGTCCTCCAGCCCGCGCAGCCGGTAGCTGATGTGCTGCCAGCCGAACTTCAGCAGGTCCCGCGAGTCGAAGAAGTCGCGGGCCGCGAGCCCGCGCGCGAAGTAGAAGATCGAGGCGCCGGCCATCATGGTGTTGTCCACGTCGAAGAACGCCGCGGCGGACTCGTCCGGCGGAGCCTTCGCCACTTCCTCGGCGGCGACCTTCAACGCGGCGGTGGCCGCGACCTCGGCCGCCTCCCGGCCATCCAGGTGGTCCTTGCGTCGTCGCACCCTCATGTCATCTCCGCCCCCGTCCGATCACCGTCGCCGGTGGCCTCCGGCCCGGCCCGCCGCGCCTCGCCCGCGGATGCCCCCGGCAGTGCCTCCGGCTGGCACTGCCTCCGGCCGTCCCGGCTCGTCGAGCGGCGCAGTCAGCCTACGACGTGCGACGGCCCACGGACGGAACGGCTGACCGTGCGGGTCAGTCCCCGCGGGGCGCGGGCAGCTGCCGGGCGAGGGTACGCACGGCCCGCAGCTGCAGCGCTCGCACCGCGCCCTCCTTCTTGTTCATCGCCAGCGCGGTCTCGCGCACGGAGAGCCCCTGCAGGAACCGGAGCGTGACGCACTCCCGCTGCTCGGCGCCCAGCGAGCTCAGCGCCTGGAGCAGCTCCCGCAGCTCGATGGCGGACAGCACGGTGTCCTCCGGCCCGGGGACCACCGTGCCCGAGCCCACCCGCTCGTCGGCGGTGGCCAGCAGGTCGGCGGTCGGGAACTCCAGCCGGGCGCGGCCTGAGCGAGCCAGGTCGACGATGTGGTTGCGGGCGATGGTGATCAGCCAGGCGCCGATCTCGCGCCCCTGCCACTCGAAGCTCGAGATCCGGGTCAGGGCCCGCAGAAACGTCTCGGACACCACGTCCTCGGCGACCGCGCGGTTGCCGCCGACGCGGTAGTAGGCATAGCGGAAGACGAGGTCGGCGTGCTGGTCGTAGATGAGCCCGAACGCCTCCCGCTCCCCGCGGCGGGCCCGCCGGACGAGGTCGTCCTCCCCCCGCGGGCCGGCCAGCTCCTCACCGCGGGCGTCGGAGGCCTGGGCGAGCAGGTCGGATGGCTCGACGCTGGCGGTGTTCCCGGCGGTCGCCCGGGCCATGGCCACGGCCGCGCCGAGCAGCGGCAGCAGGCCGAGCAGATGACGGGCCGATGAGCTGTCGGCGCGTGGGGTGCCGGCGCGCGGCCCGACGGCCAGTGGCCCAACAGCCAGTGGCCCAACAGCCAGTGGGCTGCCGGCGAGTAGCCCGCTGGGAGTGAGGCACGTCGTGGCGCACATGCGGGCTCCCGAGCGTGGACGTCGCGGGTGGAGACGGTTCGCGGGCGGAGACGGTTCGCGGGCCGAGCTGATGCCGGAAACGGCCTGGTGACCGTCACCACCATAGCCGCCGGGTAGCTGAGTGTAGCCGGGTCTCCATCCACGCCAGACCTGGCACCGTCGGCGCGCCTGACTGCCGACGGGCAGTGGATCGTCACCCGATGGTAGGTAACCGGACGGCGTCGAAGCACTATCGTCGCTGAGGTGATCGACGTCCGTGCACAGATGTCCGAACGGAACCACAGTCGAAGCCCGCAGACTCCCCAGGACGGTTCCGCGGTCGGCTCCGCTCCCGGTAAGGGAGGCGGAGCGGGGGAGTCCGGCGTTCGGATCGTCCTGGTGACCCGGGCGGGCTGTCATCTGTGTGATGACGCACGAGTGGTGATTGCGAAGGTGAGCGCCGAGCTCGGTGTCGGCTGGCGGGAGATGGACGCCGATGCCGACCCCGAGACCGCCGACGCCTACGGAGACCGGCTGCCGGTGATCCTCGTGGACGGCCGGGAACACGGGTACTGGCGGGTCGAGGAGGAGCGGTTGCGTCGTGCCCTGGCGGGTGACCGCTGGTCGTGGCGGACCGGGCGGGCGGGGCGGTCCGATGGCTCCCGGCAGCGGGGCGGGTCCGATCGCGATGGCGGACCGAAGGCTCCGAGAACATCGTGAATCACTTCACGAAGTCGTAGAATCGATGCGTCCGCAGACGCGGTCGTCGGCCGTGGTAGCCGCCGGGTCGAGCGTGGACGTCCAATCGGGCGTGCACGCCTGGTCGGGTGCCGGCAGGCTCGGGTGTCGGCACGCGGAATGCGTCGGCACGCGGATCTGGTCGGTGCCCAGCGGCACGGCGATCCGTCCGCACTGTCGAGGGATGTCGGGAGCCGCGGATGGGTTCACCACGGCGGGGTACCGGGCGGCTGTCGGGCAGATCGCCGATGCCCGAGGCGACGGTGGCCCGGCTGCCGCTCTACCTGCGTGTGCTGACCGGGCTCGGCGAGCGTGGCGTGCAGACGGTGTCGTCGGACACACTCGCCGCCGCTGCCGGGGTCACCTCGGCCAAGGTCCGCAAGGACCTCTCCCAGCTCGGATCCTTCGGCACCCGCGGGGTCGGCTACGAGGTCGGCATCCTGCTGGAGTGCATTTCGGCCGAGCTCGGCCTGACCGAAGACCGCTCGGTGGTGCTCGTGGGCGTGGGTAACCTCGGGCATGCACTGGCCGGGTACGGCGGCTTCCATGCCCGCGGGTTCCGGATCGCGGCCCTGGTGGATGCCGATCCGTCCCGGGTGGGCGAGCGGGTCGGTGCGGTCGTCGTCCGTCCGGCCGACGAGCTGGAAGCGGTCATCGAGGACTGCCAGGTGACCATCGGCGTGATCTGTACGCCGGTGGCGGCGGCCCAGGGTGTCTGCGATCGACTCGTCGCAGCGGGCGTGACCAGCATCCTGAATTTCGCCCCTACGGTGCTTTCGGTGCCCGAGGGAGTGGATGTGCGTAAGGTCGACCTTGCCCTGGAGCTGCAGATTCTCTCCTTTCACGAAGCGCGCAAACGTCCGTCGCCAGGCCTGCCCCCCCGGCCGGGGGTGCGGGCCGTCGGTGGTGAGCCGGGGCCGGGCGGAATCGTGGATGACGAGGCTGGTGAGGTCGTGCGGATGACTCGTCGGGTGCTGTCACCGTCGTCGCGGGTGGCGCCGGAGCAGGCTGCGCAGCCGTTGGAGGTAACGCAGCCGTCGCCGCCGGTTACGCAGTCGACCCAGGCTGCGCAGTCGACCCCCGCCGCGCGGCCGACGCCGGCTGTGCGGCCGTCGCGGGTGTCCCTGCCCGTGGTCGCCGGCGGGAGTGAGGCCGAATGAGCCTGCTCGCGGTGGGCCTCAACCACCGGACCGCGCCGACGTCGCTGCTGGAGCTGGCCGCCGTCTCCGCCGACGAGACGCCGAAGGTGCTCCACGACCTGGTGGCCGCCGATCACGTGAGCGAGGCGGTGATCCTCTCCACCTGCAACCGCACCGAGATCTACGCGGAGGTGGAGACCTTCCACGGTGGGCTGGCCGACATCTCGGACCAGCTCAGCCGGGTGTGCGGCGTGCCGATGAACGATCTCGCGGCGCATCTGTACGTCCATCACGAGGCGCGTGCGGTCAGCCACCTCTTCTCGGTGGTATGCGGCCTGGACTCGATGCTCGTCGGCGAGGCCCAGATCCTCGGCCAGGTCCGGGTGGCCTTCCGGGCGGCCCAGGCGGCCGAGGTGACGAGCGGGGCGCTCGGCGCGCTGTTCCAGAACGCGCTGCGGGTGGGTAAGCGGGCCCACAGCGAGACATCCATCGACGCGGCGGGAGCCTCGATCGTCTCGGTGGGTGTCCGGATGGCGGCCTTCGACCTGCAGGCCCGTCGGCCCGACGTGCTCGCCGTGCCTGTCTCGGGCATGGGCACCGACCCCGCCGACGCCGTCGAGGACCTGCTGCGGCCCGAGCTCACCGCCCCGGCCGAGCCCGCCGACGCGGAACCGCTCGCCGGCGCCCGGGTTCTGATCATCGGCGCGGGCGCGGTCGGCTCGCTGGCCACCCAGACCGTGCGCCGTGCCGGCGCCGGCGAGGTCGTCGTCGCGAACCGGACGGCGGCGCACGCGGCGCGGGTGGCCCAGACCCATGACGCCCGCGCGGTCGGGCTGAGCGACATCGCCCACGAGATCGGTCGGGCGGACCTGGTCATCTCGTCGACCGGGGCGTCCGGGCACGTGGTGAGCCACGACCAGGTCCGCGCGGCCGTCGAGGGCCGCGGCGGCCGCCCGCTGGTCTTCCTCGACCTCGCGCTTCCCCGTGACATCGACCCCGCGGTTCGGGAACTTCCCGGGGTCACCCTGATCGACATCGAGGCGCTGCGGGTCGCCCTGGACGGGGCGCAGGTCTCCCATGACGTGGAGGCCGTCCGCTCCCTGGTCGCCGCCGAGGTGGGCGGGTTCCTCGACCGGCGGCGGGCGGAGCGGGTCGCCCCGACCGTGGTGGCGCTGCGGGCACACGCGGCGGCTGTGGTGCGCGACGAGCTCGACCGGCTGCGCACCCGCCTGCCCGATCTTGACAACCGTGAGTGGGACATGGTCTCCGGCACGGTGCGCAGAGTCGTCGACAAGCTGCTGCACGCGCCCACTGTGCGGGTGCAGCAGCTCGCGGAGGCGCCGGGCGGTGACAGCTACGCCGAGGCGCTGCGCGAGCTGTTCGACCTTCCACGGGACGTGCCGGCCATTGTCTCCGCACCTGACCTGGATCTGGTGGAGAGAACGTGACAGACACCCGAGAGCCCGACGCCCGATCGCACGCCCGGTCGTTCGCCTGGCTCACACGTCGCCCGCTGCGCCTGGGCACCAGGCGCTCCGCGCTGGCCCTGGCCCAGTCGGGGCACGTGGCCGAGGCGCTGCGGGCCCGGCTCGGCTGCCAGGTGGAACTGGTCCCGATCGTGACTGACGGTGACCGGTCGCAGGGGGCGATCAGCCAGATCGGTGGTACGGGCGTCTTTGTGAGCGCGCTTCGTGAGGCGCTGTTGTCCGGCGAGATCGATCTCGCCGTCCACTCGCTCAAGGACCTCCCGACCGCCACCCCGGACGGGCTCGTGCTGGCCGCCGTCCCACCCCGGGTCGACACCCGGGACGTCCTCGTCTCACCCAGCGGCCGCGGGCTGGTCAGGCTGGGCCCGAACGCGCGTATCGGCACCGGGGCGCCGCGCCGGGCGGCGCAGCTGCGCGCCATGGGGCTCGGTTTCGACGTCGTCCCGATCCGGGGGAACGTCGACACCCGGATCAAGAAGGCCATCGACGGGGAGGTGGACGCCGTCATCCTCGCGCACGCGGGCCTGGAGCGGCTCGACCGCCTCGACGCGGTGACCGAGATCATCCCCTCCGAGGTGATCCTGCCCGCTCCCGGCCAGGGCGCGCTGGCAATCGAGTGCCTCCGGACGGCGGGCACCGCGGTGGCTCCGTTGGCGGGCAGTGCTTTGACGAACGGTGCTTTGGCCGGTGGCAGTCCGACGAGTGGCGGGCCGGCGGGTGCCGCGTTGGCTGGTGGTGGGTCGGCTGGTGGCGGGCTGGCGGAAAGCGGACAATCCTACGTCCGGAGCGGACCAGATCTGAGCCAGGGAATCGATGGAGGGCTCGCGGAGCTGCTACGGTTTGTGCTCGACGACGCACCGTCCTCTGTCGCGGTCAGAGCCGAGCGTGCTTTCCTGGCGGGCATCGAAGCCGGTTGTACCGCTCCGGTGGGTGCCCTGGGCCGGGTCCTCCCGAGTACCGGCTCGAGCCCGGCCACAGGTGGCGATGGTGCGCCCGCCGTGGGTGACCTCCGCCTGCGGGCGGTGGTCGCGGCGCCGGATGGCAGCAGGGTCCTGCGGTGCGAACTCACCGGTTCTGCCGTCGACCCGGAGGCGCTCGGGCAGCGCCTCGCGGACGAGATGTTGTCCGCCGGAGCACAAACGCTGATGGGAACAAGCTGAGCATGGCCACCCGACGTACCAAGAAGCCCGTGTCCCCGGTCGCCCTGGTGGGCGCCGGACCCCATGATCCGGGGCTGCTCACGGTCCTTGCCGTGGAGACTCTCGCCGCCGCCGACGTGGTGGTCGCGGACCCGGACGTACCGTCGGCCGTGATCGAGTCGTTGTCGGCGGAGGTCCTGAAGATCGGCGACCTCGACGCTCCCAAGCCGGTCCGGGACGCCGAGGCCGCGACCGCCGCGGTCGTGAGCCGGGCGCGGGCCGGGGAGAAGGTCGTCCGGCTGTACGCGTCCGACCCGTGGCTGACGAGGATCGGCGCCGCGGACGCGCAGTCGCTGGCCAAGGCCAAGATTCCCTACCGGGTCGTCCCGGGTGTCTCCACGTCGGCCGCGGTGGCGACCTACGCCGGTGTGGCGCCGGGCTCGCCGGTGACCTTCGCGAGCACGTCGGGTGTCTTCTCGTCCTCGGGTTCGGTGAACAGCGGCTCCCCGTTCGGGGGCAGCGAGCCGGTCGGGCCGCTCACGCCGCCCCCGTTCGGCACCTCCCGCCTCGGTGTCGGCGCGCGGCCGATGTCGGGCCTCGGTGGCGGCCCGCTGGGAGTCGGCGGCTTCGGCGCACCGCTCGGGCTCGGTGCCCCGACCGGTTTCGGTGGCCTCGGTGTGCCCAGCACGCCGGGAGACGTCGACTGGGGCGCACTGGCCGGGGCGCCCGGCACGCTGATCGTCACCGCCTCACCCACCGAGATCGGCAAGGTGGCCACCGCGCTGGTCGAGCACGGGCGCCCAGGTGACACCCCGGTCGCGGTCACCGTGGACGGAACGACCACCGACCAGCGCACCGTCGCCTCGACGCTGGACCGCATCGAGGCGGACGCCGCCCCGATGCTGAACGCGACCGCGACCCCGCCGAGCGAGGTCGTCATCTCGATCGGCCAGGTGGTCGGGTCCCGTCCGAAGCTGTCCTGGTGGGAGACCCGCGCGCTGTTCGGCTGGACGGTGCTGGTGCCCCGCACGAAGGAGCAGGCGGCGATCCTCTCCGACTCGCTGCGTGCCCACGGCGCGAGCCCGCTGGAGGTGCCCACGATCGCCGTGGAGCCGCCGCGTACCGCCGCCCCCATGGAGCGGGCGATCACCGGCCTGGTCTCCGGCCGTTACCAGTGGGTTGCCTTCACCTCGGTCAACGCGGTGAAGGCCGTGCAGGAGAAGGTCGAGGAGCGCAGCCTCGACGCGCGGGCGTTCGCCGGCGTCAAGGTGGCCGCGATCGGTGAGGCGACCGCGGACGCGCTGCGTGCCTTCGGTATCCGGCCCGACCTCATCCCCTCCGGCCAGCAGTCCAGCGAGGGCCTGCTCGAGGACTGGCCCGAGTTCGACGAGTCGCTGGACCTGCTCGACCGGGTGCTGCTGCCGCGTGCCGACATCGCCACCGACACCCTGGTCGCCGGGGTGAAGGACCGCGGCTGGCAGGTCGACGAGGTGACCGCCTACCGCACCGTGCGGGCGGCCCCGCCGCCGGCGCCGATCCGGGAGGCCCTCAAGGGGGGCAGGGTCGACGCGGTCGTGTTCAC
Organism: Frankia sp. CcI49; assembly: GCF_001983215.1. NCBI lineage: Bacteria > Bacillati > Actinomycetota > Actinomycetes > Frankiales > Frankiaceae > Frankia > Frankia sp. CcI49. The sequence continues at coordinate 321,465 of NZ_MOWP01000017.1, read as the reverse complement.
GTCGTCCTCCACGGTGCGCAACCTGGTCGGCATCGCCGGCAAGCCGCACGAGACGACGGTCATCGCGGTCATCGGCCCGGCGACCGCCGCCACCGCGCAGGAGCTCGGGCTGCGGGTGGACGTCCAGGCCGCGGAGGCGTCCGTGCCGGCGCTGGTGACCGCGCTGGCGGACTTCGCCGCCGAGCACCGGGAGGAGCTCGGCAAGGTCGGCCCGCTGGCCGCCCGCCTGCCCAAGCCGAGGCGAGGCTCCCGGCGGTGAGCGGCACCGGCGGCTTGGCCGGCTTCGGCGCCACCGGCGGCTTCGGCGTCAGCGGCGGCATACCCGGGCGCCTGCCCGCGGGTCCTCCCGCCGGCTTTCCGGCGGCGCGCCCGCGGCGGCTGCGCCGCGGAGCGGCCCTGCGCCGGATGGTGGCCGATGTGCGCCTGCACCCGGCCGACCTGATCCTGCCGATGTTCGTCCGGGAGGGTGTGTCCGAGCCGGTTCCGATCTCGTCGATGCCCGGGGTCGTCCAACACACCCGCTCGACGCTGCGCAAGGCCGCCGCGGAGGCGGTCTCGGCCGGCGTCGGCGGGATCATTCTGTTCGGCGTGCCCGAGCACAAGGACGCCCGCGGCTCCGCCGCCGACGACCCGGCCGGCATCGTCCAGCTCGCCCTCGCCGACCTGGTGTCCGAGGTCGGCGGCGGCATCGTGATCATGGCCGATCTCTGCCTGGACGAGTACACCGACCACGGGCACTGCGGCCTGCTCACCGCCGCGGGCGACGTCGACAACGACGCGACGCTCGAGCGCTACGGCCAGATCGCGCTCGCCCAGGCCGCGGCCGGCGTCGAGATGGTCGCCCCCAGCGGCATGATGGACGGCCAGGTCGCGGCGATCCGGGCCGCGCTCGACGGTGGTGGGCACACCGACATTCCGATCATGGCCTACTCGGCGAAGTACGCCTCCGGCTTCTACGGCCCCTTCCGGGAGGCGGCCCTGTGCGCCCCCCAGTTCGGCGACCGCGCCGGCTACCAGCAGGATCCCGCCCGGTCGGTCGGAGAGGCGCTGCGCGAGGTGGCGCTGGACTTGGCCGAGGGCGCGGACGCCGTGATGGTGAAGCCGGCGCTGGCGTACCTGGACATCCTGCGGGCCGTCGCCGACGCCGTGGACGTCCCGGTCGCCGCCTACCAGGTCTCCGGGGAGTACGCGATGGTCGAGGCGGCGGCGGCCAACGGGTGGCTCGACCGTGAACGGACCATCCTGGAGACGCTGACCTCGATCCACCGGGCCGGCGCGGACGTCATCCTCACCTACTGGGCGACGGAGGTCGCGGGCCTGCTCGCAAGCCGGGGCTGACGTCCGTCCGGGAGGCATGAACGGGCACGAAGGCGCTTGAAAATCCGCAGGAAGTGCGGATTTTCGGTTGCTGCAGAGCCTGTGGCGGAATTCTGAGGCGCGGCGGATCCGGTCCACCAGCGCATGAGCGTGGCGGAGTCGCGCTGTCGGAATGCGAACCCCGACCGCATGACCACTCATCGAGGATCCCGCATCGCCGCGCAGCGCCGCTCAGCACCAGCAATTCACCGCAAAAGGCGTAAAAGGGGCGCAGATTCATCTGCCACCCCGCAAGAGTTGAGGATTTTGGTCGGCGGCACGACCAAAATCCTTGTTTCTTGCGACTTGCCAAACCGGGCTACCGGGTTCGCGGGCCGCCGGGCGCTCGAAGGCCCGGCCGCGTTCGTGGAGTGCGAACTTCCCCTCCCGCCAGCTGGCGATCCTGATCGGCCACCGATCCGTGACGGGCTCCGCCGCGGCCAGTTCCTGCTTCTGCTCGGGGTAGCAGCGGCGGAAGCGAAAGGGGGCCGAGGCGTACCACTAGAGGGCGCCGACGTGCCGTGTGTCCTGGCTGACCCCCGGTCGGAACCCTACGGGGGGAGGGTATGGGCGTAGGGTTCTGACGGTCGGAAACCCGGCTCCGTGCGCATGTCGCCGGGGCACGCGAGTACATCATCGGGAGGCGTCGCCATGTCCGTCACCAGCATCGTGACCACCTACAACGTCACCGGGATGACCTGCGGTCACTGCGCTGCGGCCGTCAGCGAGGAGATCTCCCAGCTGCCGGCCGTGAGCTCGGTCGACATCGAGGTCGCCAGCGGCCGGGTGAGCGTGACCAGCACCGGCGAGCTCGACGACGCCGCGGTCGGCGCCGCGGTCACGGAGGCCGGGTACACCCTCGCCGGGCGCGTCTGACACCGCGGCCGGACTGCGGCGCGGGCACGGCGCGGCGCGGGCGCGGCACGAGGTACGGGCGCGGCTCCGGCACGGTTCCGTGACCGGGGCGGCCCACGAAACCCGCCGCCCTGAAGGCAGAAGCTCCTACAGGGCGGCTCCTGTGAGGAAGGCCGCTTAGGACAGCCATGCCTGTCGATCACCCTCCGGCGGGCCGTATCGTCGGCCGCGGTCGGGCTCTGCCAGCGCATTCGCCTGGCGGGGAAGCGGCGTCGTCGTTCAGCCGGGTTCGGCGCGGCGGAATATCATCGACCCAGCGGCCGGGCAAGGCTCCTGGTCGCTACCGGACCAGGGCTGCCTGCCGCGGAACCCACGCGGCGTCATCCGCGCGGCTCCCTCGGAGCGTGCGGCGTGGAGCGCGGATGCGCCTTTGGCCGTCATGAGCCGCCGCCGGTGGGCGGCCGGGGCAGACCCCCGTCCGCCGGCGGCCTTCGAGCGGGTAGCCCTGTCACGGCCACCTGCTTCCTGCCACCTGTCACAGCCACCTGCCGTGACTTCCGCTGCCGTCGCCGGTAGCCGGGCTGGTGTGACCGCATCCGCTTTCGGTGGCAGGCCAGCCACCCGGCGGGTGCGGCCGGTCGTCCCGGATTCGGGTAGCCGCGCCGGACGCGTGCCGGCCGGCGAGACCTGCGAGGATCGGAGCATGGTGGTTCCATCTGCCGCACCGGCGTCCGAGGATCTGTTCGAGCGCGCCCAGCGGGTTGTCCCCGGTGGAGTGAACTCCCCGGTACGCGCGTTCCGCGCTGTCGGCGGCACTCCCCGCTTCATGGTCGGCGGCGACGGGCCCCGGCTCGTCGACGCCGACGGCCGGTCCTACATCGACCTGGTCTGTTCCTGGGGGCCGATGATCCTCGGCCACGCCCATCCGGAGGTCGTCGAGGCGATCACCACGGCCGCGGCCCGGGGGACCAGCTTCGGCACCCCGACCCCGGGCGAGGTGGAGCTCGCCGAGCTCATCGTCGAGCGGATCCGGCCCGTGGAGCAGGTGCGCCTGGTCAACTCGGGCACCGAGGCGACGATGAGCGCGATCCGGCTGGCCAGGGGGTTCACCGGCCGCTCCACGGTCGTCAAGTTCGCGGGCTGCTATCACGGCCACGTCGACGCGCTGCTCGCCGCCGCGGGCTCCGGTGTCGCGACCCTCGGCCTGCCCGACACCCCGGGCGTCACCGGGGCCTCCACCGCCGACACCATCGTCCTGCCGTACAACGATCTCGAACTGGTCAAGGCGACGTTCGCCGAGCGCGGCGACAGCATCGCGGCAGTGATCACCGAGGCCGTCGCCGCGAACATGGGCGTCGTCCCGCCGCTGCCCGGCTTCAACGCCGGCCTGCGGCGCCTGTGCGACGAGTACGGCGCCCTGCTGGTGTTCGACGAGGTCATGACGGGCTTCCGGCTCTCCCGGGACGGCTGGTGGGGGCTGGAAGGTGCCCAGCAGGGCTGGGAGCCGGACCTGTTCACCTTCGGCAAGGTGATGGGCGGTGGCCTGCCCGCCGCGGCGTTCGGCGGCCGGGCCGACGTGATGGCGCGGCTCGCCCCCGCCGGGCCCGTCTACCAGGCGGGCACCCTCTCCGGGAACCCGCTGGCGGTGGCCGCCGGGCTGGCCACCCTGCGCGCCTGCACCGACGAGGTCTACGCGACCGTCGACGCGCGGGCCGCCGACGTGGCCGGCATCGTCTCCACCGCCCTCACCGAGCAGGGCGTGCCGCACCTGGTCAACAGCGCCGGATCCCTGTTCAGCGTGTTCTTCACCGAGGCGGCCGCGGTGGTGGACTACGCGGGGGCGAAGGAGCAGGCGAGCGAGCGCTACGCGGCGTTCTTCCACACCATGCTGGACGAGGGCATCTACCTGCCGCCGTCGGCGTTCGAGGCGTGGTTCCTCTCGGCGGCCCACGACGACGAGGCGGTCGAACGGATAGCGTCCGCGGCCCCGGCGGCCGCGCGGGCCGCCGCGGCGGTCGCCGTCGGCTCGGAGCCGGCCGGTGGCGGTGCCGCGTGAGCGGCCCACAGCTCACCACGGTCCATCTCGTCCGGCACGGGGAGGTATTCAACCCCGAGAAGGTGCTCTACGGCCGGCTGCCCGGCTACCGGCTCTCCGAGACCGGTGAGCGGCAGGCCAAGGTCACCGCCGAGCACCTCGCCGCGCAGGACGTCGCGGTGGTGGTCGCGAGCCCGCTGGAGCGGGCCCGGCAGACCGCCACGCCGATCGCGGAAGCCCACGGAGTGGAGCTCCAGATCGACCCGCGGCTGATCGAGAGCCGCAACGCGTTCGAGGGCCGGTCGTTCGAGGCCGGGCCCGCCGTCCTGCGCTACCCCCGGATGTGGAAGCTGCTGCGTAACCCGCTGAAGCCGTCCTGGGGTGAGCCGTACACCGAGATCGCGCAGCGGATGCTGGCCAGTGTCGCCGAGTGGCGGGACGCCTTCCCGGGGCGGCACGTGGTCCTGGTCAGCCACCAGCTGCCGGTGTGGACCGCCCGGCGCGCGCTGGAAGGCCAGCACCTGTGGCATCGCCCGGACCGGCGGCAGTGCGCCCTGGCGAGTGTCACCTCCGCGGTCTACCGGGGCGATCAGCTCGTCCGGGTGGACTACGCCGAGCCCAACGGGCCCACGGGCAACGCGGCCGGCTCCGTCGGCGCCTGACGCCGGTTCGCCGCGGCAGTGATCCACCCAGCGTTGTGGTGCCTGCGGTGCCCGGTCTGCGCGAGCCCGTTCGCCGGCGCTCCCGGCCCGGCGGGCGCCCCGGGCCCGGCAGGAGCACAGGGCCCGGCTGGGGTGCCGGGCCCGCCCTCATCGGGCGGGTCCGGGGCGCCTGGAGCGCTCCGTTGCGCCGAAGGCCACTCCTTCGACGTCGAGCGTTCCGGCTACCTGAACCTGCGGACCGGCCGGGCCAGGCGGGTCGTCGGGGACACCGCGGAGATGGTCCGGGCCCGGGCGGACTTCCTGGGCCGTGGCCACTTCGCACCCCTCACCTCCCGGCTCACCCAGCTCGCCCGGAAGCCCCCCGGCGCGAGCCCCGCCCGCCCCGCCCGCCCCGCCGGGCTCGCGGCGGGGGCGGCGGGGGCGGCGGCCGGCCCCGAGCTGGCCCTTGAGATCGGCGCGGGGACGGCGCACCACCTCGCGGCGATCGTGGACGACTGTCCTGACCGTCTCGGCCTCGCCGCGGACGTGTCGAAGTTCGCGCTGCGCCGGGCGGCCCGGGCCCATCCGCGCATCGGCGCGGTCGCGTTCGACGTCGCGGACCGCTGGCCGCTGCCCGACGCCTCCGTCGACGTCCTGCTCGACGTGTTCGCGCCGCGCAATCTGCCCCAGATGCGCCGGCTGCTGCGGCCCGGCGGCGTGCTGCTCCTGGTGACCCCTGGCGACGATCACCTGGTGGAGCTGCGTGACGCGCTCGGGCTGGTCGGCATCCACCCGGGCAAGCGGGACCGCCTGGCGGCGGAGCTGGCCGGCCACTTCGCCCAGCCGACGTCCGAGACGCTGACCTTCACCCTCCACCTGGCGGCGGACGAACTGGTCGAGCTGGCCCTGATGGGCCCCAGCGGCCATCACACCGACGCGGCCGAGCTCCGGCGCCGGCTCGCCACCGCGCTGTCACCCGGACGTACCGGGATGGATGTCACAGCCTCGTTCGTCATCGACCACGCGCCGGTGACACCCGCCTGACCCCAGCCTGACCTCAGATCGTGCCGGCCCGGCGGGCAAAGCCCCACGCCCCAGCGGGCAAAGCCGCCCCCACGGCCGCGTCGCGGCGGTCCCGGTGCCGGTCCGGTGCCGGTCCGGCGGCGGGGAGCGACGAAGGTCCCGGGACGGACGGCCCCGGTTCGGACGGCGAAGCCCCGGCCCATGCGGCCGCCGGGGCACCTACTCTGGGAGACGTAGTTCTACAGTTGGTCGTAGAACTCCGGCGGGTTGAAGGGAGCGGGCTCATCCTCGGCTGGGTGCGGGACACAAGACGGGCACGCGCCACGGTGGCTGGTGCCGTCGCCGCCGTGCTGCTCGCCGGCGGCGGGCTCGCGGCCTGCTCTACCGACGCGAGCAGCGTGGACGCCACCGGCGGTGGGGGCTACGGATTCGTCCAACAGGCCCCCGGGCAGGACTTCGTGGCCCCGGAGCAGCGACGGGCCGCGCCGAAGCTGGCCGGTGAGACGCTCGACGGCGACCAGCTCGACCTCGCGTCCCTGCGCGGCAAACCCGTCGTGCTGAACTTCTGGGCCTCCTGGTGCGCGCCGTGCCGGGCCGAGACCCCGCACCTGGTGACGCTGGCAGCCGACAATCCCGATGTCGCCTTCGTGGGGGTGGACGAGAAGGAGGAGCCGGCCAGCGCCAGAGCCTTCGTCCGCGACTTCAAGGTCACCTACCCCAGCGTCATCGACCGCCTCGGCACACTTGCCGCGGGGTGGCCGATCTCCATCGGGCTGCCGTCGACCATCGTCCTCGACGCCGAGGGCCGCATCGCCGCGCGTTTCACCGGCGGTGTCGTGCCCGAGGACCTCACCAAGATCCTCACCCAGCTCCGGACGGAGGCCTGACCTCCCGATGGGTGTCGTGGACGTCGTCTCGGACGGACCGCTGCTGATCGCGGCACCGGTCGCCGTCGCGGCCGGGCTGTTGTCCTTCCTGTCACCCTGCGTCCTGCCCCTGGTGCCCGGCTACCTGTCCTTCATCACGGGGTTGTCGGGTGAGGACCTCGAGCGGCGCTCCGCGCGGGCCGAGGTCGCGGAGACAGCCGGGGCGAGTGAACCGGCCCCGTCGGCCGGGTCGGCCCCGTCACTCGGATCGGCCGGGTCCGGCGAGCCGGCGGTCCTGACCGGTGCCGTGCCGGCCGCGGTCGCCGCGGTGGCAGTGGCCGGTGGGCCCGCGAACGAGACGCCGGTCCTGGCTGGAACATCGGCGGCTGCGGTCGGCGTACCCGCCGCGCCGGGCCACGGTGCGTCGCCCCGGCGGCCACCCTGGTCGTCGCGCTGGCTCGGAGACATCCGCCATGCCGGCCGGGTGACGGCGGGGACCGGGCTGTTCGTCCTCGGGTTCAGCATCGTGTTCGTGACCTATGGAGTCGCGTTCGGCGGCCTCGGCCGGTGGCTGAAGATCCATCAGGTGGGGCTGAGCCAGGTGCTCGGCGCGGTGACGATTCTGATGGGCCTCGGGTTCGCCGGCGTGTTCTCGCGGATGTCGTGGGCCAACCGCGAATGGCGTTTCCATCGGCTGCCCTCACCCGGGCTGCTCGGTGCCCCCGCCCTCGGCGTGCTGTTCGGCCTCGGCTGGACTCCCTGCATCGGCCCGACGCTCACCGCCGTGCTCGGCCTGGCCGCGACGAGCGCCACCGCCGAGCGCGGGGCCTTCCTCTCCGCCATGTACTGCCTGGGCCTCGGCCTGCCGTTTCTCGTCGTCGGACTGGCCTTCCGCCGCGCCGCCGGGGCGCTGCTGGTGGTCCGGCGCCATGCCCGGTTCCTCGCGCTGACCGGCGGCGCCCTGCTGGTCGCGGTCGGAGCGCTTCAGCTCAGCGGAGCCTGGACCGACCTGGTCGACCAGCTGCGTCCGTACGCGCCCGGATTCTCGGAGACCCCGCTGTGACCGCACGCCCCACCGCCCCGTCCGGACACGTCGACGGGCTGATGCCAGACGACCCGACGGTGCTGGAAGCACCGGAGGCCTTCGACCCGCCGGCCCCGAGGGACCCGCGAAGCACACGGTCGCCCGGCGCGGACAGTCCGCCCGCCGCGTCGGACCCATCCACCGGAACACCGGACGCATCCAGCGGAACACCGGACGCATCCGACACGGCGGGCAGTCCGTGGGCGCCGCCCGGAACGGCCCCGCCAGGCGCTTCGGTCGCGGGCGCTTCGGCGGCTGGAGGTGCAGCGGCTGGAGGCGTGGCGGCTGGGAATCCTTGGGCCGTGGGCACCGCGGGTGCCGGTGTGGGTGCCGCCGCGAGCCTGCGGACCCGGTCCGGCGCGGTGGCGCTGCTCGTGCGCTCCTGGCGCCAGCTCACCAGCATGCGCACGGCGCTGGTGTTGCTGTTCCTGCTCGCGTTCTTCGCGGTGCCGGGCTCGCTCATCCCGCAGCGCAACATCAACCCGATGAAGGTCGAGCAGTACATCGCCGACCATCCCACCATCGCTCCGTGGTTGGAGCGGGTCTCCGCGTTCGGGGTCTTCGGCTCGCCCTGGTTCTCCGCCGTCTATCTGCTGCTGTTCATCTCGCTGATCGGCTGCCTGTGGTCACGGGTGATCTGGCATGCCCGGGCGCTGTTCACCGCGCCACCGAAGGCACCGGCCCGCCCGGGTCGGCTGCCCGGCGGCAGCTCCTGGACGAGTTCGCTCGACGCCGCCGAGGCGGTGGCGCGTGCCCGCGGTGTGCTGCGCAAACGCCGCTTCCGGGTCGCGGTCGCCGGTGCTGACGCCCGGCGTCCCGACGGGAGCCCCGACCACTCCGCGGCCGCGGAGAAGGGCTTCCTGCGCGAGACCGGCAACCTCGTGTTCCACATCGCGCTGGTCGTGATGCTGGCCGGCGTGGGGCTCGGCTCCTGGTTCGGCTATCAGGGCTCCGTCCTGGTCATCACCGGCAACGGTTTCGCCAACACGCTGATCGCCTACGACACCTACAGCGGCGGCGCGCTGGTCGATCCGGTGGATCTGCCGCCGTTCTCGATGACCCTCGACACCTTCGAGGCGACGTACCAGGACAACGGCCAGCCGGCCGACTTCAGGGCCGACGTCACGTACGCGGAGGACCTCGACTCTCCGACGAAGACCGCGACCGTGCGGGTCAACCATCCGCTGAAGGTCGGCAACGCGAAGATCTATCTGGTCGGCCACGGGTACGCGCCGCACTTCGTCCTGCGGGACAAGGCCGGTGAGGTCGTCTGGGAGTCGTACGTGCCGTGCACCCCCCGGGACGGCATGTTCACCTCGACCTGCACGGTGAAGATCCCCGACACGGGGCTGCCCGCGACCGGCGCGCTCAAGGAGCCGCAGCAGCTCGCGTTCAGCGGTGTGTTCACCCCGACGACCGTGCTCAAACCGGGCCACGGCTACGTCTCGACCTACCCGGCCGCCACCGCTCCGGGCCTCACCATCACCGGATTCGTCGGCAACCTGCACCTCAACGAGGGCATCCCGCAGAACGTCTACACCGTCGACACCCGGGACATGACCCAGTTCACGATGACCGGGCCGGCAGGGGAGAACCTGATCGCCCAGGTCGTCGCGCCGAACAACCCGAAGCAGCGGACGCTGACCGGCCTGCCGGGCGGGCTGTCCCTCGAGGTGGACGGCGTGCGTGAGTTCGCCACCTTCCAGACCAAGTCCGACCCCTACAAAGGGCTGGTGCTGGGAGCGTCCATAGCGATCATCGCGGGCCTGATCGCGAGCCTGCGGGTGCGGCGGCGACGGGTGTGGGTGCGGGCGACGCCGCTGGCCGGCGGCGGCTGCACCGTGGAGATCGGCGGGCTGTCCCGCTCGGACGCCCAGGGCTTCGCCACCGAGCTGACCACCGTCGCCCAGGCGATCCGGGACGACACCGCACCGGACGACACCGCACCGGACGACACCGCACCGGACGAATCCGCACCGGACGCGCCAGCGCCGGACGAGCACGTGCGGGACGAGACCGCGCGGGACGAGACCGCGAAGGATCACACCGCGAAAGACCGCACCGCGCGGGATGACGCCGCCGGGGCCGCTGCCGTGCCGGGCGACACCGACGTGACCGGAACCGACGTGGCCGGAACCGACGTGGCCGGAACCGACGTGGCCGGAACCGACGTGGCCGGAACCGACATGAGCGGATCCGGCGCGGCCGGAACCGACGCTGTCGGAACCGGCGCGGCCGAGACGGACGCGGCGACCAGCACCACCAGCGAAGACGCGGCAACCAGCACCACCAGCGAAGACGCGGCAACCAGCACCACCAGCGAACGGGAGCCTTGATGCCGGTCAACGAAGGCATGGCGAATCTTTCCGATGTGCTGTTCGGGACCTCGATGGCCGTCTACGCAGTCGGAATGCTCGGCTATGCCGCCGAGTTCGCGTTCAGCCGGCTGGGCCGGGCTGCCGGGCCCGCCACCGAGGAGGCGGCCGGGAAGGCCGATGCCGCCGGATCGGTGCAGGCCGGCGGCCCGACGTCCGCGGTGACGAAGCAGGCGGTTCTGGTCGGTGCGGCCTCCACCGGCGGTGGCAGCGATGTCCTGACCCCCGGTCCCTCCGGCGACGGCCGGCCCGGACTGAAGGCGGGCGGCGCGCTCGACGGGGCGGACGGCGGTTCCCTGTCCCGGCGTCGCGGTGCGGCCGACGAGGACCCCGCCGCGTCCAGGCTGTCGACGTGGATCGGCCGGATCGCGGTCGTCCTGACGATCGTCGGCTGGGCGGCGCACGTGGGCTCGGTGGTCACGCGGGCGATCGCGGCCAGCCGGGTCCCCTGGGGCAACATGTACGAGTTCTCGTCCATGATCTGCCTCATCACGGTGACCGGGTTCCTCGTCCTGATGGCCCGCCAGTCGGTCCGGTGGCTCGGGGTCTTCGTGATGGTCCCGGTCGTGCTCTCGATGGGCTTCGCCGGGACGGTTCTCTACGTGGCCGCGGGCCCGCTCGTCCCGGCGCTGAACTCGTACTGGCTCAAGATCCACGTGGCCGGGGCGATCGTCGCCAGCGGTGTCTTTCTGCTGTCCGCCGTGACGACGGTGCTGTTCCTGCTCAAGGATCGCTGGGAGACTCGCCTGGCTGAGGTCGCCTCCGGTCGGGCCGACACGTCGCGCGCGATGCGCAGCCGTGGTGGCATCGTGATGCGGCTGCCCTCCTCGGCGACGCTCGACACGATCACCTACCGGGTCATCGCCTTCGCGTTCCCGATCTGGACGTTCGCCATCATCGCCGGCGCCATCTGGGCGGAGGCGGCGTGGGGGCGCTACTGGGGCTGGGACCCGAAGGAGACCTGGTCCTTCATCACCTGGGTCATCTACGCGGCCTACCTGCACGCGCGGGCGACAGCCGGGTGGCGCGGGCGGCGGGCGGCGGCGGTCTCGCTGCTGGCGTTCAGCGCCCTGTTCGTCGACTACTACCTGGTCAACCTGGTCATCAACGGCCTGCACTCCTACGCGGGCGTCTGACCCCAGACCCTCGGGCTGCATGCTGCGTCCACGGGCTGTCGCCGCTCCCGAGCCCACCGGCGATCCCGCACCATCGCGCAGCTCCAGCAATTCACATCAAGAGCGACAAAAGGGGCGCAGATTCGCCTGGCGGTCCGCAGGAGTGAAGGATTTTGGTCGTCGGAACAACCAAAATCCTTCACTCCTGCGACTCGTCAAACCGGGATGTCGGGCTACCGAAGGTCCGGTCACGTTCATGGAGTGCGAACCTCCCCGCACACCGACCAGCGATCTTGACCGGCGCCAGTCTGTGCCGGGCTCCAGAACGACCGCGATCCTCAATTCCTGCCCGGCAGCAGGGCGTCAGGGCAGCAGCAGGGCGTCAGGGCAGCAGAACATCAGGGCAGCGGGGCGGCGGCCAAGGGGGGTCGCCGCCCGCCTGCCGAGCGGGTTCAGCCCCGTGCGTTGGGGGGCTCGGCGTCCCCGCCACGAATGCGGTCGGAGAGCTCGCGCAGGAACTCGGGGTCGTCGTCCGGCCCGACGGGGCGGATCGACTGGCGACGCATCTGGGCCCGGGAGAGCCCGGAGCGGCTGTAGCCGGCGGTTCGCCGCTCGGTTCCCCACGGCCCGCGGCCCCCGAACGCCGGGTGGTCCGACGCGCGGTGGCGTTCGTAGCCGGGAACGCCATAGGCGGCCCTCGGCCGCCCGAACAGGAACCAGCAGACCGAGCCGAAGAAGAAGAAGACGATCAGCGCGATCAACCAGATCGGCTTGGGCACGACCCGCACGGCCTGGGCGGGTGTGCCGATCACGTCGATGACCGAGAACGCCCAGACACCGATGACCAGGAATGTCAGCGCGAGACCAAGCACAGGTCGACCGCTCCTCTCCCTCACGCCGTGACCGCGTACGCGGTTCGGCTCCCGTGGCATCGCCGCGCGGCGTGCCCATGGTCGAAGATCTGCCGGTTTCACCCGGCCGCCGCAGGCAGCGCGTGGCCCCGGCCCGGTGACGGCTCCGAGCCCCGGTCACTGACTGTGGCTCCCCAACCGCGCACCGAGGTTCGGCCGGTTCTGTCCCGGATCCATGCCGCCTGAGATGGACGCCTGGTGTGCCCCTAGTGTGCCTCCCGGCCGGATGCCGTGTCCCAGCGGTCGGCGAAGGCGATGTTCACTCGCCGCGAAGGGGGGCGCGTCAGGCGCTTGAAGCGTCCCCAGACAGGGTACGTCCGGCGGCTGCCGGTCGACGCTGCAAAGATGGACGTCATGGCCTGGGCGGATCTCCGCGCGTTTCTCACGCATCTCGACCGCGGCGGCGATCTGCGCCGAGTGCGGGTTCCCGTCGACCCCCGCCTGGAGGTGACGGAGATCGTCACCAGGGTCGTCCGCGCCGGCGGTCCCGCGCTGCTGTTCGAGAAGCCCAAGGGCGCCGACATGCCGCTGGCCATCAACCTCTTCGGCACCGAGGCACGGATGGCGGCGGCGCTCGGCGTCGAGCGCCTGGACGACATCGGCACCCGCATCGGCGAGCTGCTGCGGCCCGAGCTGCCGGTGGGGCTCGGTGGCCTGCGCTCGGCGCTGGGCAAGGCGGCCCAGCTCACCTCGCTGCCGCCCCGCAAGGTCCGGACGGCTCCCTGCCAGGAGGTCGTCCTCAAGGGGTCGGACGTCGATCTGGACCTGCTGCCGGGCGTGCACGCCTGGCCGCGTGACGGCGGGCCGTTCCTGAACCTGGGGCTGACCCACACGAAGCATCCGGAGACCGGCGCGCGCAACCTCGGGATGTACCGGTTGCAGCAGCATGACTCCCGTACGGTGGGGATGCACTGGCAGATCCACAAGGACTCCAACGCGCACCACGCGGTCGCCGAGCGGCGCGGCGAGCGGCTGCCGGTCGCCATCGCGTTCGGCTGTGATCCGGCTGTGACCTACGCCTCCTCGGCGCCGCTGCCGGCCGACATCGACGAGTACCTTTTCGCCGGGTTCCTGCGCCGCGAGCGGGTCGAGATGGTCGACTGCCTGACCGTTCCGCTCCAGGTCCCGGCGAACGCCCAGGTCGTGCTCGAGGGCTGGCTGGAGCCGGGGGAGCGGATCCCCGAGGGCCCGTTCGGCGACCACACCGGCTTCTACACCCCGATCGAGCCGTTCCCCGCGCTGCACATCGACGTGATGACGATGCAGCGCGACCCCGTCTTCCAGAGCATCGTGGTCGGGCGTCCCCCGCAGGAGGACGGGCCGATGGGCAAGGCCACCGAACGGATCTTCCTGCCGCTGATCCGGATGATGATCCCCGAGATCGTCGACTACGACCTGCCCGAGGCCGGCGTCTTCCACAACTGCGCGATCGTGTCGATCGAGAAGCGCTTCCCCAAGCACGCGCAGAAGGTCATGAACGCGGTCTGGGGGGCCGGCCTGCTGTCGCTGTCGAAGCTGATCGTCGTCGTCGACGACGACTGTGACGTGCACGACTACCACGAGGTGGCCTGGCGGGCCTTCGGCAATGTGGACTACGCGCATGACCTGGTCACCACGGTGGGGCCGGTGGACCACCTCGATCACGCCTCCTACGAGCAGTTCTACGGCGGCAAGATCGGGGTCGACGCCACCCGCAAGCTGCCGACCGAGGGATACCGGCGTGACGGCGGCTGGCCCGAGGAGATCGTGATGGATGACGCCGTCCGGGAGACCGTGACCCGACGGTGGAAGGAGTACGGCCTGTGAGCGACGCCGCGTTCGCGCCCAGCGCCTCCGGAACGTCCGGCGCGTCCGGTACGTCCGGTCTGCCGGGACGTGCCTCCGGTGGYCCGGCCCACAGCCGGGTGCGGGCCTTCCTGCGGCTGGTCGTCATCGAGCACTCGGTCTTCGCGTTGCCGTTCGCCTACGTGGCCGCGTTCGCGGCGTGCTTCGACATGTCCCGGTCCGTCCACTGGCGTGATCTCGCGCTGGTGACGGTCGCGATGGTGGCGGCGCGCACGTTCGCGATGGCGACCAACCGCATCATCGACCGGGCGATCGACGCCCGGAACCCGCGGACGGCGGGCYGGGAGCTCGTCACCGGTGTGGTGTCGGTGCGCACCGCGGTGATCGGCTCGATCGTCGCGCTGGCGGTGTTCCTCGGCTCGGCCGCGATGCTGTCGTGGCTGTGCCTCGCGCTCGCTCCGGTCGCGGTCGCACCGCTGATCGTCTACTCGTACGCGAAGCGCTTCACGGACTTCCCGCACGCGGTGCTGGCGATCGCGCAGGCGGTGGCCCCGGTCGGCGCGTGGATCGCGATCACCGACACCTGGTCCTGGCCGGCGGTGCTGCTCGGGCTGGCCGTGGGCACCTGGATCGGCGGCTTCGACCTGATCTACTCCTGCCAGGACGCCGAGGTCGACCGGCGGATCGGCGTTCGCTCCGTGCCCGCCCGCTTCGGGATCCGGGCCGCGTTGGCAGGCTCGGTCGTGACCCATGTCGTGACTTTCGCCCTGTTCGTCTGGTTCGGTCTGGTCGAGGACTTCGGTGTCTGGTGGTGGGCGGGCCTGGCACTGACCGCCGCCGCGTTCTGTTACGAACACGCCATCGTGTCGCCGACCGACCTCTCCCGGGTGAACCGTGCCTTCCTCACCGCCAACGGGTTCGTCGGGATCACCCTGTTCGCCTTCGCCCTGGTGGACCTGATCGACCGCGGCCTCGGCGCCTGAGCTTGACGGGCGGCAAAGTGCCAACCGGCGGGACGAACGCCACGGCCCCGGTCGCGGCCGCCACGGTCGCGCCGGCGGCTGGCACGGTCACTGCGGCCGGCACGGTCGCGCCGGCGGCTGGCACGGTCACGGCGGCGGCCGGCGAGGCGGTCAGGGTGCCGTGGATCGTCGGGGTCAGCGGCGCCAGCGGAACCCCGTACGCGGCCTCCGTGCTGCGGGGTCTGCTCGCCGCCCAGCTGCCGGTCGATCTCGTGCTCTCCCGTGCCGCCCGACTCACCCTGCTGGACGAGACGGGCATCGGCTGGCGCGACGCGGCCTGGCTCGACCCGCTGTCGACCTGGCTGGGCAGGCGCGCCGACGGGACACGCCGCCCGGACGCCGACGAGGTAGGCGCCCGGGTCGACCGTCTGGTCGAGGTGCATCCGCCGGCCGATCTCGGTGCGCGCCCCAGCAGCGGGTCGTACCCGACCCGGGGCATGATCGTCGTTCCGGCCAGCACGGCGTCGCTCGCCGGGGTCGCGCTCGGCCTGTCCAAGGACCTGCTGCAACGCGCGGCCGACGTCACCCTCAAGGAGGGGCGGCGCCTCGTCGTGGTGCCCCGGGAGATGCCCTACACCCGGGCGACGCTGCGCCACATGCTCGATCTCGATGCCGCCGGCGCGGTCGTGGCGGCGGCGAGCCCCGGTTTCTACGCGGGCGCCCGCGATGTCGACGACCTCGCCGACTTCGTCGCGGGCCGGGTCCTCGACGCCGCCGGGGTTCCCAACGAGCTGTTCCGCCGCTGGACGGGCACCCTGGGCGAGGCCCGCTCCGCCGCGGCCGGGCCCGGGCCCGATCCGACCTGACCCGGGTGGGCCCGATCCGGGTACAACAGACCGCATGAACAGGCCGCTCACCGCGGCCACCCGAGGCGATGAGGAGCGGACAGGGGCCATGGCAGGGAGGCGGACGGAGCGGCCGGGGAGCACCGGGAAGTCGGCAGCCCGGAAGGGGCCGGCCGCGGGACGTTCCATGAAGGGGCAGCCGGAGCCGGGGCGCGGGCCGGCGGCACAGTCCGGTAAGGCGGCGCAGTCCGGGAAGCCGGCCGAGGTCGCCCCCGACCTGCGTGTTCAGCTGCCGTACTTTCTGGGCCGGCTGGCCGTTCTGGTGGTCCTTGCCGTGGTCCTCATCGTCGCGGGCGTCAACCTGGTGCTGGCGCTGCTCATCGCCTTCGCGGTCGCGGGACTGCTCACCTGGCCGTTGGGGCGCATGCAGCGCCGGGCCGCCGCGCGTTCCCGCGACGTGGGCCCCCAGGGACCCCCGTCGGGCGGTTGACGTCCACTTTCGGGGGCAGGCGGGAACGAACTGCGTCCTGCGTCACGGCTCCGATGGCGGATGCGGCCGCCATGGCCCGACGGTCCGCGGCGCTAGTCTGGGATCCATGGATGCCGGGCTCAAGCGAGAGATCGAAGCCAAGGTCCACGATGGAGCCCGGCTCAGCCGGGCCGACGGCGAGGCGCTGTATGCCAGCGACGACCTCGCCTGGCTCGGTGGGCTTGCTCACGAGGTGCGGACCCGGAAGAACGGTGACCGGACCTTCTTCAACGTCAACCGGCATCTCAACCTGACGAACGTCTGCTCCGCGTCCTGCGCCTACTGCTCGTTCCAGCGCAAGCCCGGCGAGTCGGACGCCTACACGATGCGGATCGAGGAGGCGGTGCGGCTCGCGAAGGAGATGGAGCCGGCCGGTATCACCGAGCTGCACATCGTCAACGGCCTGCACCCGACCCTGCCGTGGCGCTACTACCCGCGCTCGCTGCGCGAGCTGGGGAAGGCACTGCCCGGCGTCGCGCTCAAGGCCTTCACCGCGACCGAGATCCACTGGTTCGAGAAGATCAGCGGCCTGCCGGCCGACGAGATCCTCGACGAGCTCATCGACGCCGGCCTCGAGTCCCTGACGGGTGGCGGCGCGGAGATCTTCGACTGGGAGGTCCGGCAGCACATCGTCGGGCACGAGACCCACTGGGAGGACTGGTCGCGGATCCACCGGCTCGCTCACGCCAAGGGCCTGCGGACACCGTGCACCATGCTCTACGGGCACGTCGAGGAGCCGCGGCACCGGGTCGACCACGTGCTTCGCCTGCGTGAGCTGCAGGACGAGACCGGTGGCTTCGCGGTGTTCATCCCGCTGCGGTTCCAGCACGACTCGGTGGGGGATCCGCGTAACCGGCTGATGGGGCAGCCGATGGCGACGGGCGCCGAGGCGCTGAAGACCTTCGCCGTCTCCAGGCTGTTGTTCGACAACGTCAACCACATCAAGTGCTTCTGGGTGATGCACGGGCTGACCACGGCCCAGCTCGCGCTCAACTTCGGCGCGGACGACCTCGACGGGTCGGTGGTCGAATACAAGATCACACATGATGCGGACGGGTTCGGCACGCCCACCACGATGACCCGCGACGACCTGCTCGGCGTGATCCGCGACGCCGGGTTCCGCCCGGTCGAGCGGGACACCCGCTACCGGGTCGTTCGCACCTATGACGGTCCGGACTCCACCAGGCGGGACAAGCCCGTCGCGATCGACGCCTGACCGGTCATGACCAGCGACGAGAGATCCCCGGCCGGGCCTGCCGGGGGCGAGGCCGGGCCCGTGCGGGCCGAGGCGGTGGCTGTGTCCGGGTCTGATGGCCCCTCGGGCGGCGCGGCGGGCCCCGTGCGGGCCGGTCAGGCTCGTCCGGCCCGGCCGGCGGGTGCGCCCGGCATGGGCTCGATCTTCGTGCTGGCGTTCCTGGTGATCCTCGTCCCGGGGCTGGTCGCCTACAGCCTGCTGCGCTGGGCCGGCCTCGCGATCGGCCCGGCCGGTCTGCTCGGGCTGCTGATCATCTTTCTCGGGTTGGGCTTCTATCCGGCGTTGCTGCAGCGCCTTGGCTGGGTACGCCGCCGAGCACGCCGTACCTCCAGAAACCGGAGCGCATGATGTCCGCTGACGACGTACCGCCGGCCGGTCCGGTGTCCCGCCTGCCGCGTCGCGGTGGATCGCGAGGGAGCCAGCGGCCGGCTGGCGAGGTCGGCATGTGGGGCCTCAACCTGCGGTATTTCGCGATCCGCGCCGCGCTCTTCGCGGCGGTTCTCGCGGTGCTGTTGCTCGTCGGTGTGGGTGGCCTGCTCGGTTTCGCCCTTGCGCTGGTTGTCAGCGGGCTGCTCAGCTATCCACTCGCGCTGCGGCAGCGCCGGGCAGTGCTGGACAGCGTTGCCGCGCGGCGCGGCGGCGAGTCCGGATGACGGCGGCGGACCCGGCGCCGTGGGCACGGTCGCCGGAGACAGCGGGCCGGGCCGGGGCGCGTGAGCACGTCGGGGTGCCCGAGCAGATCGGGGTGCCGGAGCAGGTAGGGGTGCCCGAGCAGGTCGGGGCCCAGACACGGCCGGCGGCGCCGACCCGCGCGGGGGTGCCCGAGCAGGTCGCGGGAGTGCCGACGGAGGCCGGGCTCCTGGCGCGGGCCGCGCGGCCCAGGGTCGGCCACATCCAGTTCCTCAACTGTCTTCCGCTGTACTGGGGTCTGGTCCATTCCGACGCGCTGCTCGACCTGGATCTGACCAAGGACTCCCCGGACCGGCTCAACGAAGCCCTGGTCGCCGGCGATCTCGATATCGGCCCGATCAGCCTGGTCGAGTATCTGAGGCATGCGGACGAGCTCGTCCTCCTGCCTGACCTGGCGGTGGGTTCGGACGGCCCGGTGCTGTCCGTCGTCGTCAGCAGCGCTGTCCCGTTCGAGCAGATCCGCACCGTCGCGCTGGGGTCGACGTCCCGGACGAGCGTGCTGCTGGCCCGGATGCTGTTCGAGCAGCGATGGGGGCTGCGGYCGGAGTACGTCACGATGCCGCCGGAGATTCCGCTGATGCTGCGTGAGGCCGATGCGGCCGTGACCATCGGTGACGTGGCGCTGCGGGCGACCTACGACGCGGAGCGGGCCGGTGAGGGCCACCCCCTCCAGGTCGTCGACCTCGGAAACGAATGGCGCGAATGGACTGGCCTGCCGATGGTCTTCGCGGTCTGGGCCGCGCGGCGTTCCTTCGCCACCGACCATCCCGGAGTGGTCAAGGAGGTGCACGCCGCGTTCCGGTCGAGCCTCGATGTGGCGCTGCGTGAGGTGGACGAGGTGGCCCGGCGGGCGGCGAGGTTCGAGGTTTTCGACCCCGCGACCCTCGCGCGCTACTTCACGACCCTGGATTTTCGCCTGGGAGCCAGGCAGCAGGCGGGGATTCTCGAATTCGCCCGCCGGGCGGCGGCGCGCGGTGACGCACCCCCACTCGACGAGATCATCTTCGCCGCGGTGTGACGCACCGTCGCCGATAATCGGCGCGGCGGGATCTCGTTTCCTCGATTGCTTCGATCAATCGGTCTATAGATTCAGACCGGCGGGCGGAAAGCCTGGGAGATGCCCACCGGTGGAGTAGCTCGCTGGGCCGACGCCGTGGCGAAGCGAGCGATCCGCCTTTTGACGAGAGCGATCAGCCGGGGCGGAGTCGCGCGCCCGCCCGGAGCAATCAACATCTCGTCGACGCTCGGCGGCGGGCCGAACGGCGAATCGCCGAAACTGGATGCGGACAGTGACGAGAGGTCCTCCGCCTGCCGGTGGGGGAGCACCGGACGGGCGTCGGACGGGCCACCCGCTTGCGGAGTCTCCCCACGGTTCTGCTGCTCGTCGGTGTACCCGGAGTTACGGGGAGGACTTTCCAGTGCCAGGTCGGCGCCGTCGGGGTCGCGGCTGACCGGCGGCCGAGAAGCGCGACCCCCCGAGCCGATGTCGGGATTCCTGACGGTTCGCGCCGTTACCAGCCTCGGCTCCGAGCGTTCGGCCGTTGCCTCCGCGCCCGCCACCGCCGAGGCTCCGGACTCGTCCGCATGCCGGGCCGCGGCGTCGATGAGACTGTTGATCGCCAGCGTCCACGCTCGTAGCCCTTCGTGCCCGGTCAGCTCGGTGAAGACCGCGGCCTCCAGGCAGCAGGTGCTCGCCTTCGCCAGCTCGTCCATGTCGAGCAGGGAGATCGCCAGCAGGCCTGCGAGGTGACCGGCGATCATGAAGAGCCGGAACTGCTGATGCGGCAGCATCGGGGTCGCCAGGAGCTGGTCGACGAAGGTCTGCTGGTCGAGCACCCGGGCGGTGACGTCGGCCGGTTCCAGTGCGTCCGCGGCGGCGATGAGATCAGCGGCAAGCCGGTCGAGGTAGTCCAGCTCGCGATCGGAGCGGCGGTGGTCGAGCAGGTCACCGATCCGACGGCGGGATTCGACCTCGGCGTCCGGCTGCTGCCCGCGCCGTTCGGCGCGTTCGGCGACGGCGGCCTCGCGCAGGTCGACGAGTGCGCCGCCGGCTTCCAGTGCCGCGTCCACCGCGGCCAGGACCGGCCGGGCGGGGATGCCGCGGCTGGGCTGCTCCAACTGGCTGATGTACTGGCGGCTGTAACCAGTCCGGCCGGCAAGCTCCTCCCGGGTCAGGCCACGTTCGCAACGGCGCCGTCGAATCTCCGTCGGGAGCATGTCCTCCGCGGTACTCAAACCCTGCCGGCCCCGGCTTCGTTGCCGCATGTGCGCCGATCCTTCCGCTGCCCGGGGCTCCGAGACGCGACCACTCCGGCGTGCCTCATCCAGTGGGCGGGGCGGATGAAACGCCGGTCGTGCGCCGCTGTCGGCTGCCCGCTCACTGTCGTGGGGGCGTGGCGACACCGTTGACGACGGGGTGGATGCTCCCTGGCTGAGGTCGCGCCCACGCTCCGGACAATCCGATGCCTGCCACCGTGTGCGTACGGGTTATCTGTGTCTGCTTGGGCTGTCTCTGACGCTGCTGCGCCTGCGGCTAGCTGTACCTGTGCGTAGAGGTGACCGGGTGGAGCATCACCTGGAGTGATGACAATACTCCTCCCGGCACAAGGAGTGCCTTGGGTCAAAGGTCCTGGACACGGACAGTTACCTCTCTCGTGTGGGCCTGTGGTAGCGGTGTTGCCTTCGTGATGGCTACTCTTCGTAGTCGGACGGCCGTTCAGGGCTTAGGGTGTGAGGTGCTCCCGCGGTCCATGTAGTTGTGCCGCGAGCTGGATCGGCGTCCCGCCCTGCGTCTCGCGTCCGTACCGGTGGGCGCCGTTCTATTGTGAATTGGTTGTGTGCTGGGCGTTTTTATTGACGCGCCGGAAATGGGACTGAAAAAGCGTTGGTCGCCGTCGCGTCGCCACAATTCGTCGCAGTGTCACGGGTATCCGGTGTGGATGGCCCGAGAGGTGCTTCAAGCCGGAGCGAACGGGTGGGTGTCCAGCGCGTTTGGGTCATACCGTGGAACCATCCCGAATGACGATGGGCGCGGCGCCGGGTAGCGCGTACAAAAGACGAGTGATGGACTCCTGGCCGTCGACGGATGAGGAGATCGACCTCGCTGGGGTTGATGTCCCCGGGGTTGATGTCCCTGAGGCTGGTGTCTCGGTGGCCGGCCTTCCCGAGGCCGGTATCGCCGGGGCTGCGCACCGGGTTTCGGTGGCCCGCGGACGCGGCGGCCGGCGGGGTCCCTACCGTGTGGTCGTCGCGGACGACGCCGACGGGCTCCGCGAGCTTCTGTGCCTCCTGTTCGACACCGAGCCGGACTTCACCGTGGTCGGCCGGGCGGCCAACGGTGCCGAAGCGGTCGAGGTCGTCGCCCGGACGGAGCCGGACCTGGTGCTGCTGGACGTGGCGATGCCCGTCCTCGACGGGCTCGGTGCGCTGCCACGCGTCCGCCGGGCCGTGCCCGAGGCGCGAGTGGTGATCTTCACGGGCTTCTCGGAGCGAAGCCTGCGTGAGGAGGCCATGGCGCTCGGTGCCGACGAGCTCATGGAGAAGGACCTGTCCACCGGGGCCCTGCTGGACCGGATTCGCCAGATGTGTCGCAGGCCCCGTCTGGTCTGAGCCCTGCCCGGGGATCGGAACCCGCCCCGCCCGAACGCGGGCTTGGTCGCCGGTTGTGGCTGGCCTGTGACCCAGATGAGGTGTGACGACGTATCCACGACGTCTGCGCCTCATCTGTGGGAACATGGCCAGCGTGACTGCCCGGGTCCACGCGCTGGAGCCGTCGGGCGAGCGGCGGATGGCCGCTCGGCGCCGGCGTGCTGGCGCGTTCCCTGTGGCCGGGCTGTCAGGCCTCGGGGCCTCCTCGCGGGTCGGGCTCATGCCGCGGCCGACTGATGTCGGTCCCATCGACCCTCGCCTGGTCGCGCGTCTCCACGTCGACCTGTTGCGCGTCTCCAGCGCCGGCTGTCGCCGCTCCCGCTGACTCCGCCCACCTCGGCGTGTCACGCCTGGGTGGACCCTGCTCACCGAGAGATACCATGACTTCTCCTGCTCCGAACCCGCGTGCCGCGCGCTCGAACGCTCCGTCCCGACCGAAGGGGCAGGGCCAGTGGGCGTTGGGCTACACCGAGCCGCTGAACGCCAACGAGCGGATGAAGAAGGACCAGAACGGTCTCGATGTCCGTGACCGCATTCTGAACCTCTACCCGCAGACGGGCTTCGACGGGATCGACCCGCAGGACCTGCGCGGCCGGTTCCGCTGGTGGGGGCTCTACACGCAGCGCCGGCCGGGGATCAGTGGCGGGCGTACCGCCGTGCTGGAGCCCGAGGAGCTCGACGACCGCTACTTCATGCAGCGCATCCGCCTCGACGGCGGCCGGCTGACGTCCGACCAGCTTCGGGTCATCGGGGACATCTCCACCCGGTACGGGCGCGACGTCGCCGACGTGACCGACCGCCAGAACATCCAGCTGCACTGGATCCGCATCGAGGACGTTCCGGCCATCTGGGGCGCGCTCGAAGCCGCCGGGATGACGGTCGAGGAGTCCTGCGGCGACACGCCCCGGGTCATCCTGGGCTGCCCGCTGGCGGGCGTGGACGAGGACGAGGTCATCGACGCCACCGGCGTCATCGACGAGGTCGTCGAGCGGTTCGTGGGTGACCGGTCACTGTCCAACCTGCCGCGCAAGTTCAAGAGCGCGATGTCGGGCTGCGCGGACCAGTGCACCCTGCACGAGATCAACGACATCGCGTTCGTCGGCGTGGTGCACCCCGAGCTCGGCGCCGGCTACGACCTGTGGGTCGGCGGCGGCCTGTCGACGAACCCGAAGCTCGGCGTGCGCCTCGGCACGTTCGTCACCCCCGACCGGGTGGCCGAGGTGTGGCACGGCGTCATCCAGCTGTTCCGCGACTACGGGTACCGGCGGATGCGGACCCGGGCCCGGCTGAAGTTCCTCGTCGCCGACATGGGTGTCGAGTGGGTGCGGTCGACCCTGGAGAAGGAGTACCTCGCCTCGCCGCTGCCGGACGGCCCGCCGCCGCCCCCGCCGCGCAACGAGGGCCGCGACCACATCGGGATCCACCGCCAGCGCGACGGGCGCTTCGCCGTCGGTTTCGCACCCCGGGCCGGCCGGGTGAGCGGCACCATCCTCACCGCGGTCGCGAACCTGGCGGACCGTTTCGGCCAGGGCCGGATCCGGGCGACCACCATGCAGAAGCTGGTGATCCTCGACGTGCCGGAGAGCGACCTCGACGCGCTCGAGGCCGAGCTCGCCGAGCTCGACCTGGTCGTGAAGCCGAGCGTGTTCCGCCGCAGCACGATGGCCTGCACCGGCATCGAGTTCTGCAAGCTGGCGATCGTCGAGACCAAGGGCAACGCCCGCGACCTCATCCTCGAGCTCGAGCGCCGGCTGCCGGACTTCGACGAGCCGATCGGCATCAACATCAACGGGTGCCCGAACGCCTGCGCCCGCTTCCAGRTGGCGGACATCGGCCTCAAGGGCTCCCTCGTCCCCGACGACAACGGCGAGATGGTCGAGGGCTTCCAGGTCCACCTCGGTGGGCACCTCGGCACCCGTTCCCGGCTGGGCCGCAAGTCCCGTGGGCTCAAGGTGACCGCGGACGGCCTCGTCGACTACGTCGTCGGGCTGCTGGAGACCTACCAGGCGAACCGGGCCGAGGGCGACACGTTCGCCGACTGGGCGGAGCACGCCGACGAGGCGCTGCTGACCGCGCCCAGCCACGGCGGCTCGGGAGGTGCGACGTGAGCGCCCGCGCCGTCCCCTTCTACTGCCCGTACTGCGGCGAGGAGGAGCTCGTGCCCGAGCCCGCCCCGGGCGGTACGGGCGAGGGGCACGGGCACTGGGCCTGCCGGGCCTGCCGGCGGGCCTTCCGGCTCAGCCTCACGGCGCTGGTGGCGGCGACACCCGATCACAGCAGCACCGATCACAGCAGCACCGATCAGACCAGCACCGATCAGACCAGCAGGGACGTCGCCGTCGGGACGACGGCCAGAACACCGGGTTCGGCGAACGGCACCGCCGCAGCGCCGTCGGACGTGGAGGAGACGAACTGATGGATGCCGCGCTGAAGGCCCGGGCACTGCGGGCCGGCGAGGAGCTCGAAGGCGCGCCAGCCGAGGAGATCCTCGGCTGGGCGGTGGAGGAGTTCGGCACCGGGCTGGCTGTCGCGGCCTCCATGGCCGAGGCGGTTCTCGCCGACATGCTGTCGCGGATCCGGTCGGACGTCCCGGTGATCTTCGTCGACACCGGTTACCACTTCGCCGAGACCATCGGCACCCGCGACGCCGTCGCGCAGACCTACTCCCTGCCGATCATCAGCGCGAGCCCGCAGCTCACCGTCGCCGGGCAGGACGCCGTGCACGGCCCGCGGCTCTACGAGAGCGACCCGGACCTGTGCTGCCGGATGCGCAAGGTCGTCCCGCTGGACCGTGCGCTCGCGCCGTACCGGGCCTGGGCCGCCGGATCCCGCCGCGCCGAGTCGGCGGGGCGGCGGGACCTGCCGGTCATCGGCTGGGACCAGCGCCGTGGCAAGGTCAAGGTGCTCCCCCTGGCCGCATGGACGGACGAGGACGTCAGCCGGTACGTCCAGGAGCACAACGTGATCGTCAACCCGCTGCTCAGCGACGGCTACGACTCGGTGGGCTGCTGGCCGTGCACCAGGCGGGGCACCGGCCGGGAGGGCCGCTGGTCCGGCACCAGCAAGACCGAGTGCGGTATCCACTAGTACTGCAGCGCAGCGGCTTCGGCCGGCGGCCCGGTTTGGCGAGTCGCAAGAGTGACGGATTCTGGTCGTTCCAACGACCAGAATCCTCACTTCTTGCGGGTTGTCAGGTGAATCTCTGACCCTTTTGCGCCTTTCGAGGTGGATCGCTAGTGCGGTGCGGTGGCGCGGGATCCTCCATGGGTGGTCGTGCGGGTGGGGTTCGCGCCCTCTGCCGACCGGGATGCTCAGATCGCCTGCATCCGTGGAGGCCAGCGCAGCGGCCTGGCGACCCTTGCTCGGCGACAGCGACAGCGGTAGCTCGTAGCCCGTAGCTCGGGATCCTGCGAGCCTGGTGGACGGTGACCCCGGCCTGTGGTGACCTCTGGCCTGTACCGTGCACGCCGTGGTTCTCGCGATGACCGGGCCGGGTGCCCACCAACCTGGATCGGCCCTGGCCCCGGGCTCGGCCCCGGCCCTGGAGCCCACGACGACGGGGCGCCCGAGCGTCGGCCGCGGCGGCGCCGGTGAGGTCTGGCTGGTGGGTGCCGGGCCGGGTGATCCCGGGCTGCTGACGGTCCGCGGCCGCGAGCTCCTCGCCACCGCGGACGTGGTGGTCACCGACCGGTTGGCCGCGGCCGTGCTGCTCGACGCGGTCCGGTCGGACGCTCGCATCATCCATGTCGGCAAGAGCCCGACGCGGTCGCGCAGCCAGGACGAGGTCAACCAGATCCTGGTGGATGAGGCCCGAACCGGTGCGACGGTGGTGCGGCTCAAGGGCGGCGACCCGTTCCTGCTCGGCCGCGGTGGTGAGGAGGCCGAGGCCTGCGCCGCCGCAGGCATCCGCTGCACCGTGGTCCCCGGTGTGACCTCCGCGATCGCCGCGCCGGCCTACGCCGGCATTCCCGTCACCCATCGCGGGGTGGCGCAGGACCTCACCATCGTGTCGGGCCACGTCCCGCCGGGCCATCCCGACTCGACGGTGGACTGGGCGGCCCTGGCGGCCTCGCGCGCCACGGTCGTCGTGCTCATGGGGGTCGCCCGACTGATCGACATCGCCGATGCCCTGCTGCGCGGCGGACGTCCGCCGGAGACCCCGGCCGCTGTCATCGAGCGTGGGACGACGCCCGCCCAGCGGGTGCTCAGGACGACGCTGGAGGCCATCGCTGTCGACGCCGTCGCCTTTCGGCTGCGTTCACCGGCCGTGCTGGTGGTCGGTCCGGTCGCGGCCAGGCGCGACGCCGCCGTTCTGCCTGATCAGGCGGCGACGGGCGCGGCGGCCGATACCGACGGCGACCGGACCGCGGCCGCCGGGCCGCTGGCGGGCATCCGAGTGCTCGTGCCGCGGACGCGGGCTCGAGACAGCCTGCTCGCCCGAAGGCTGCGCGAGCTCGGCGCGGAGGCGGTCGAGACCGTGGTCAGCCGTCTCGTCCCGGCCACCGACGGCGCTGCCCTGCGGGAGGCGCTGCCCGGCGCGGACGGCCTGGTGCTGGCGGACGCGGACGAGGTCGCGGCGACTGTGACGCTGCTGCGTGCGGCCGGCACCGACGTACGGGCCCTCGCCGGTCTGACCCTCGTCGCCGCCTCCGACTCGGCTGCCGCCGCCCTGGACGCGCTGGGACTCGTCTCGGTGCGCTCCTCGGCCGAGGTCCAGGTCGCCAACCGGGTGGTGACCGAGGTGCCCGTGCCGGGTCTGCGGGTGGTGATCTGTGGGTCGGCGCCACCGCCGGCGGGGATTCGGACGCTGCGCCGGGTCAGGCTGCTCACGGACGTCGCGGCAAAGCCGGACCCGAGGATCGCCGAGGAACTGCGGCACGGCGACCTCGACGCCGTCGCGCTCGCCTCCTCGACCGCGGCGCGCTGCCTGTCCGAGCTGTACGGGCCGCTGCCCGACACCGTCCGGGTCGCCGCCATGGGCCGCCGGACCGTCGAGGCCTGCGAGGCGGCGGGGCTGCGGGTGGACGCCGTGCCGGCGGAGCCCGGGATCTACCCACTCGCGGCGGTCGTCGGCGAACTCGTGACCGGTCGGCCGACACCCGGGTCGTAGTCGGCGCCGGGCCGGCCGACGGCGTCGTCGATGCGGGCCCGCACCGCCTGTACGACGCCCGGATGCAGCCCGAGCGGGCGGGTGATCGTCCAGCGGGTCGTGGGGTGCTCCGCCTGGGCGGCGGCCAGTGCCGCGGGTATGTCGCGGGTGGTGTGGTTGCCCTCGAACAGGAAGAACGGGTGCGCGATGATCTCCGAGCAGCCGGCACGGACCAGCGCGGCATAGCCCTGGGCGATGTCCGGGTGGACGACGTCGAGGAAGGCGGCTTCCACCGCCTGCCAGGCCGGTACGGTGCTCGTCGCGCCCGCGCCCGCGCCGGCTCGCGGGGCCGATTCCGTCGCGCCCCCGTCCGCGCTCGTCGTGCCCGCGTCGAACGTGCCCGCGGTGCCCGCGTCGAACGTGCCCGCGGTGCCCGCGTCGAACGTGCCCGCGGTGCCCGCGTCGAACGTGCCCGCGGTGCCCGCGTCGAACGTGCCCGCGTCGAACGTGCCCGCGTCCGCACCTGCCGCGTCGCTGTCCGCCGTGCCGGCGTCGGACGTCTCCTCGCACGCGGGGTCGCCGCCGCGGCTGAGCGCGCGCGCGAGCTCGATCACCATGGCATTCGCCTCGTCTCGGCGTGAGCCGTGTCCGATCACCAGCAGGCCGCGCATGACCTCTAGTCTGCCTCCGCCCGCGACGCGCCGCCGCTGGCGGGGGACCGGGGGACGGGGGCGGGGGGAGGCGGGGGCGGAGCCATGGCAGGTATCGGGCGGAGCGGGAGAATACCGGGCGAATCGCCCCAGCCACCCGGTTGGGTAACACGCCCGGGTGGTCGAAGTCGGTGCAAGCCCACGAGAACGGGCTTTCACTCCCCAATGGTGTGAACAGGCGTTCGACATGGGCAGTTCGGTGATGGTGTGCTCTTCCCGTACCTGCTGCCGCCGGCCCTGTCCCGTCGGCGGCCGCAGGTAGGCTCTCTCCTCGCCGGGTGCCCGAAGCGCCAGGGCCGCGCCGAAGCCGACCTCCTGCTCGGCTTCCCCCACTTCCTCGGCTTCTCCGCGAGAACGCGACCAGCGCGACCGTGCCGATCAGGCTACCGGTCGGCGCCGCGGCGTCGGAATGCGGACAGCGCACGGCCCTGGGGCCGCGGGCGCGTTAGCGTCGCGGTCGGCGGTGCGTTACATGACCCGTGTTCGGAGGTCTGTCATGGGCGCCGCCGAAGCGTGATGATGGCTGTGTTCGCGCGACGCGCGTGAACCGGGGCGCGTCGTTCGCGGCCGCGCCGACGAGCGGAGAGCGGGCGAGACGTGGCGGACCGATCGGCCCTCCGGTCGCAGGGAGAACCTCTGCACCCGGACGATCCGACGTCGATCGGGCGGTATGAGGTGATCGGCCGGCTGGGTGCCGGTGGCATGGGCCGGGTCTACCTCGCCCTCGACCAGCAGGGCCGCAAGGTGGCCATCAAGGTGATCCGGTCGGATCTCGCGGTGGATCCCGAGTTCCGGGACCGTTTCGCCGACGAGGTCGCCGCCGCGCGCCGGGTCGCTCCTTTCTGCACCGCACAGGTCCTCGACGCGGACCCGCACGCACGCCGCCCCTACCTGGTCACCGAAT
Organism: Frankia sp. CcI49; assembly: GCF_001983215.1. Classification (NCBI taxonomy): domain Bacteria; kingdom Bacillati; phylum Actinomycetota; class Actinomycetes; order Frankiales; family Frankiaceae; genus Frankia; species Frankia sp. CcI49. Next base: position 292,787 of record NZ_MOWP01000017.1, on the reverse strand, counting down.
TCATCGACGGCGCCCGCCTCGACCGGGTGGTGGACGAATCCGGGGCGCTCCCGCTGTCGACCCTGCAGGGTGTGGCCGTGGGCGTCGCCTCGGCGCTGACCGCGATCCACGGCGCCGGCATCGTCCACCGCGATCTCAAGCCGAGCAACGTCCTGCTGTCCTACTCCGGCCCCAGGGTGATCGACTTCGGGATCGCCCGCGCACTCGACGCGGTCAGCGGGAGGACCCAGACCGGGCTGGTCCTGGGCTCGGTCGGCTGGATGGCTCCGGAGCAGATGGAGGGTACGGCGCCGGTCGGCCCGGCCACCGACGTCTTCGCCTGGGGCCTGCTCGTCGCGTACGCCGCGGCTGGTGATCACCCCTACGGCGACGGCACCTACCTGGAGATGTCGGAGCGGGTGCTCACCACCGAACCCGATCTGCGCCAGGTTCCGCCCGCGCTGGCCGGGATCGTCGGCTCCGCCCTGCATCGTGATCCGCGGCGGCGCCCGTCCGCGGAGCAGCTGCTGCTGCGCCTGCTCGGTGACCGCAGCGGTGCCAAGGCGAACCCCCGGGTCGCGGCCACCGAGGTCATCGACAACACCTGGCCCCGCAGCCGGTCCGCCGCCGCGGCAGCCGCCGGCCTCGGGCTGGGCGCGGCCGCCGCAGGTGCGGGTGCCGGGTACGGCGCCGGCGCGGCCCAGCGGCCGGCGCAGACCCGGGTCGCGGGCCCCGGTGACGTCAGCGGCCGTTGGTGGGAGGCGCCCCCGGATGCCGCCCGCGGCGGCTCGGCGGGGGCTGGCCAGGCATACCAGCCCGGACAGCCCGGCAAGGCCGTGCCAGGCGCGGGTGGTCCGCAGCCGGCGCGTCGACGCAAGGGCGGATTCGTCCAGTACGGCGACGAACCCGACCTGGCCCGGTCAGGTGCCCCCTACCCGGCGGGCTCGGCCGGCCCCGGGCAGGCCGCACCGCGCGCCGCCCGCCCGGCGCCGCCACCCGCACCACCCGCGGCCCCCTACTACGAGGACGCGCCGCGCTCGGCGTACCGCGACGCCCACCGCCCGCCCTACGGCGACGCGCACCGCCCGGCGCCGCCCGCGCCTCCGCCCGCACCGGAACCAGCTCCCTACCGTGAGCCGCGCCGCCCGCGGCGGCGGTGGCGGCTGCGGATCCCGTTCAAGCGGACGATCATCTTCGTGCTGATGGTGCTGCTCCTGCTGTCCGCGGCCGACCAGATCGCGACGATGGTGGACAACAAGCGCCAGCAGATCTGGGACAGGACCGTCACCTCGGTGCACGACTGGGTGGACGATCAGATCGACTGGTTCCGCGGCAAGGGCGACGAGGCGCGGGACCAGCTCCCCGGATCGAACGACCAGATCCAGATCCCGCCCGCGGGCGACGAGAGCCTGCGCGACCGGCTTCAGGACCTGCGCGGCGGCGTCTCCGACCTGCTGCCGACCGGTTCGGGGTGACCCGGGGTGCGGCAGTGTCCCGGCCGAACAGGGTTGTCGGCATGAACCGGGCCTGACGCAGGTACACCGAGGGTATGGCGAACTTCACCAGCAAGGTCCAGGAGCTGCTCCACAGCCCCAAGGCCCAGGAGATGGTCGACAAGGCCAAGACGGTGGCGAACAAGCCGGAGAACCGGGCGAAGTTCAAGCAGCTGACCAGCAAGTTCACCGGCAAGGGCCGGGGACCGGGCGGCGGCGGCTCGGCCGGCCAGGGCCACACGTCCAGCATGTCGAGCACGCCGAGCACCGGGCCCTCCGGTCCGATCGGCGGCGCGGGGCGCGGCTCCGGCGACAACCCGTCGGACTACGGTCCCTTTTGAGTAGTCGGGTAGTTCTTTGCGTAACTCGTGACGGCGGGCGGCCAGGCCTCGCCTCCGCCCGGTCGGTGCCCCGAAGCCCGGGATCCGCCCAGGGCGAACGTCGCGCGGCGGCTGCCGCCGGCTGCGGCTGCAGCTCGCTCGCGTTGCCACCGGACATGGGTGAAGGATTTTGGTCGTCCTGACGACCAAAATCCTTCACCCTTCACGAAACGATCCCGAGTCGGTCCGTGGCAGGTTTGTTACCGGTCGCAATCCTCGGGTTCTGCGCCGGTGGTGGGCCGCGGGGCCGACGTGCTCGCGATTCGATCGGTTCAAGCGGTACAGGTCGTACGATCTGACGGGTGAGCCTTGTTGATGCCGACGGTGAGTCCCCGGCGGGCCCGGCCCGCGTGGCTGACGGCGAGATCCGCGCCCTGCTGGATCGCGCGGCCGACGGTGGGCGGATCTCACCGGAAGAGGCGTTGCTGCTCTACACGTCCGCGCCGCTGCACGCGCTCGGCCTGGCCGCAGACACCGTGCGCCGCCGCCGGTTCCCCGACGGGATCGCCACCTACATCATCGACCGGAACATCAACTACACGAACGTCTGCGTGACCGCCTGCCGGTTCTGYGCCTTCTACCGGGCGCCGAAGCACGCCGAGGGCTGGGTGCGCGAGCTGGACGACATCGTGGCCAGGTGCGGTGAGGCCGTCGAGCTCGGGGCGACCCAGATCATGCTCCAGGGCGGCCACCATCCCGAGTTCGGGATCGAGTGGTACGAGCGGACGTTCGCCGGCATCAAGGCGGCGTACCCGCAGCTGGCACTGCACTCGCTCGGGGCCAGCGAGGTCGTCCACATCGCCCGGACGTCCGGGCTGGAGCACGCGGAGGTCATCACCAGGCTGCGTGACGCCGGGCTGGACAGCTTCGCCGGCGCCGGTGCCGAGATCCTCACCGAGCGGCCGCGGCACGCGATCGCGCCGCTCAAGGAGCCGGGCCATGTCTGGCTGTCGGTGATGGAGACGGCGCACGGCCTCGGCCTGGAGTCGACGGCGACGTTCATGATGGGCACCGGCGAGACGAACGCCGAGCGCATCGAGCACATGCGGATGATCCGGGACGTCCAGGACCGTACCGGCGGGTTCCGGTCGTTCATCCCGTGGACGTACCAGCCGGAGAACAACCACCTGGGTGGCCGGACGCAGGCGACCACCCTCGAGTACCTGCGGCTGGTGGCCGTCGCGCGGCTGTTCTTCGACAACGTCGCGCACCTGCAGGGCTCGTGGCTGACGACCGGCAAGGAGGTCGGGCAGCTCACCCTGCACATGGGCGCCGACGATCTCGGCTCGGTCATGCTGGAGGAGAACGTCGTCTCCTCCGCCGGTGCCCGGCACCGGACCAACCGCGCCGAGCTGATCCACCTGATCCGGTCGGCGGGGCGGATTCCGGCCCAGCGGGACACCCTCTACCGGCACCTGGTCGTGCACAGGGACCCGGCGTTGGACCCGGTCGACGACCGGGTGGCCTCCCACTTCTCGTCGACGGCCCTGCCGCTGGTGGCGAGCTGACCCCCGAGCGGGGCGCCGCGGCGGAATCCGGGCCGGCGGTGTCCGAGCACCGGTCGGTGTCCGCGCCCGCGCACCGGTCGGTGTCCGAAGTCGGGTCGGTGTCCGAGACCGGGCCGAAGATCGAGCTGCACGTCCACCTGGAGGGGACGGTGCGGCCCGAGATACTGCTCGCGATGGGCCGCCGCAACAACGAGGCGCTGCCGGCCCGCACCGTCGAGGGCATCGCCGAGCTCTACCGGTACCGGGACTTCGACCACTTCATCAAGGTCTGGGTCCTCACCACCCACGTCATGCGGACGGCCGACGACTTCCGGGAGGTCGTCGTCGACTACGCCCGCCGCGCGGCCGAGCAGGGCGCCGTGTACCTGGAGGGAATCTTCTCCCCCTGGTACCGGGTGCACCGGGGCGTGCCGTGGGAGGAGATCTTCACCGGCTACGCGGACGGCGCGTGCGAGGCACGCGAGCGGTTCGGGGTCGAGGTGCGGCTCACCCCCGACATCGACCGGGTGCTCCCCCCGGAGGCCGCGATGGACGTCGTGCGCTGGTCGTCGCGGTTCGTCGACCGCGGTGTCGTCGGGATCGGCCTCGGCGGCCCCGAGGTGGGCCATCCGCCGGAGCCGTACGCGCCGGTCTTCGCCGCCGCCGCCGACGCGGGGCTCGCCGCCGTCCCGCACGCGGGGGAGACGGCCGGGGCGGAGTCGGTGCGTGGCGCGCTGCACGCGCTGGGCGCGCGGCGGATCCGGCACGGCGTGCGCGCGCTGGAGGCCCCCGACCTGGTCGCGGAGCTCGTCGAGCGGAACATCGTGCTGGACGTCTGCCCGGTGTCGAACCTGCGTACCGGCGTTGTGCGCGACCTGGCCGACCATCCGCTGCCCGCGCTGGTCGCGGCCGGACTGCGCTGCTCGCTGGCCACGGACGACCCAGCGATGTTCGGTACCGACCTCGAACGGGAGTACGCGATCGCCGCGGGCCTCGGGGTGTCGCTGCGGGAGGTGTTCGCCGCCGGGCTGGCCGGTGCGCTCTGTGACGAGGGCACCCGGGCGAGGCTGGCGGCGGCCGCCGAGCATACCGACTGGGACCGGGCGCAGGCCGCGGCAGCCGTCGGCAGCGCCGCGGCGATCGCCGGCAGTGCCGGTAGCCCCGTGGTAGCCGGCAGCGGTGGTGACCGTGGCAGCGGTGGCGGTGGCGGTGGCGGCGACCGTGGCGGCACCACCGCGGCGGCGGTCGACCGCATCGGGGCACAGCAGGCACCGTCGATGGTGAGCACAGAGGGATGAACCAGTGAGCCGAGCGGGACTGGACAAGAAGCCCGACCAGGTGGCCGCGATGTTCGACCAGGTCGCACGGCGTTACGACCTGACGAACGCGGTGCTGTCGGCCGGCCTTGACCGAACCTGGCGGACGGCCACCGCGCGGGCGCTCGATCTGGCCCCCGGTCTGCGTGTCCTCGACGTCGCGGCCGGCACCGCGACGTCGTCGCGGGCGTTCGCGGACTCCGGTTCGGACGTGGTGGCCTGCGACTTCTCCCTCGGGATGCTGGCGGAGGGCCGTCGGCGCCTCGCCGACCGCGCGCGGTCGGCCGCCACGGCCACGACGGCCTCGGGCGCCGGTGCGGGTGCGGGTGCGGGCGGTCCGGTCGGCGGCCGGGTGCTGCTCACGGCGGGTGACGGTCTGCGGCTGCCCTTCGCCGACGAGTCCTTCGACCGGGTGACCATCTCGTTCGGGCTGCGCAACGTCGCTGCCGTCGACGTCTGCCTCGGCGAGCTGCTGCGTGTCACCCGGCCGGGCGGTGTGCTGGCGGTCTGCGAGTTCAGCCGGCCGGTGTGGCGGCCGGTGCGCACGGTGTACATGGAATACCTGATGCGCGCCCTGCCCGCGGTGGCGCGGGCGGTCAGCAGCAACCCCGACTCGTACGTGTACCTCGCCGAGTCCATCCGGGCCTGGCCCGGGCAGGCGGAGCTGGCGGAAATGGTCCGCTCGGCGGGGTGGACGAGAGTGAACTGGCGCAACCTCAGCGGCGGCATCGTCGCCGTGCACCGGGCGGTGCGGCCCGGCGGGCAGGACTGACCAGGCACCCTCACGGCCTGCCGCGGCCCTGCAGGAGCTGAGGATCGTGGTCGTTCTGGAGCCGGCCGCGGACTGACGCCGATCAGGATCGCTGGTTGGTGGACGGGGAGGTTCGCGCTCCATGGACGCGGCCGAACCTCCGAGCGCGGGATTGCCCGGTGGCCCCGTTTGGCGACCCGCAAGAGTGAATGATTTTGGTCGTTCCGGCGACCCAAATCCTCCTTTCTTGCGGGTCGCCAAACGACTCCGTACCCCTTTTATCCCTTTTGGGGCGAATTGCTGGCGCTGTGTGACGGCGTGGAACCAGCGGGATCCGGTGGGTCGCCGTGCGGCAGGTGGGCAGGGGCCGGGTGGCTGGGCTGGGCCGGCGGGGGTGCGGGGTTACCTGGGGACGTGGGCCTCCAGCCAGGCGAGGGTGCGGGCCCAGGCATCGTGGGCGGCCGCGGCGTCGTAGAAGTCCGGTCGGGCATCGTTGTGGAACGCGTGGCCGACCCCGGGGTAGCGCACGATCTCCGTGTCGACGTCGGCGAGGGAGACCGCCATTCGCAGGTGCTCCACCTGCTCGACCGGTGTCGACGGGTCGAGGTCGCCGTACAGGCCCAGCCAGGGGGTCTGCAGGCTGGTGGCGACCTCGAGCTGCGAGGGCTCCCCGAAGCGCCCGTCCTCGATCCCGCCCCCGTAGAACGTGACCGCCGCCGCGAGCGGGCGGTGGACCGCGGCGTGGAAGGCGATGCTGCCGCCCATGCAGAATCCGACGGCCGCGCTTCGGTCGATCGGCGTTCCCGACTCGGCGAGGACCATCAGCCCGGAGTCCAGGTCGTCGAGGATGTCGTCACCGGCCAGCCGCCCGCGCAGTGCGAGCGCCGCGCCGGCGTCCGAGTGGTCGAACACGGGCGATCCCTGCCGGTGGTAGAGGTCCGGGGCGACGGCCCGCCAGCCGGCGTCCGCGAACCTGCGGCAGACGTCGGTGATGTGATCGGTGAGGCCGAACACCTCGTGCACGATGAGCACTCCGCCGCGGACGGTGCGCGCGGGTTCCGCGATGAAGGCGGGGGTGGGGCCGTCCGCCGTGGTGAGGACGACTGTTTCTGATGTCATGGCCGCGTCGCTCTCCGAGGTCGGTGGGGCCGGCCGATCCGTGCCGGAGATGATCGGCGGGCTCCGGGTCAGTGGGGGCGTCGGTCCGTGAGCGCGCGGGCCAGCGCGAGGTATCCAGCTTTCGGGAACTACCCGGTTCAGATGGTCATGTCACCTCCTGGGCCGTGTCGGGCCCTGTCCGGCCGCGGTCGGGCCGTGCCGGCCCGCTCGGGTCGGGCGCCGTCGGGCGCCGTCGGGCGCCGTCGGGCGCCGTCGGGCGCCGTCGGGCGCCGTCGGGCGGGTCGGGTCCGTCGCCGGGCTGGCCCGGACGGGCCAGAGCGAAGGTGCCATCGGTTGCCGGGCTGTAGCGCTGTGTGGTCGCCCTGGGGTGTCGGTTGACTGTTCTTCCTTTCTGGAGGTCCTGGTTGGTGCCTCAGGGCCGGCCAAGGCCTACACTTCGGCGTGGCGCTCGTGAAGAATTTCACGAGCGCGCAAGCAGGGGATCTGGAACAAGGCCGGCGATCGGCCGACAGGCGTGGGAATCCGGAGCAGCGTGTGACCACAGGGATGGCGAAACGAGACGGCGCCCGAACGGACGACCGCCCCGACGCCGACGTCATCGTGGTGGGCGCGGGGCCCGGCGGGTCGGCGGCGGCCTACCACCTGGCCCGCACCGGCCTCGATGTGCTGCTGCTGGAGAAGAGCACCTTCCCGCGGGAGAAGGTCTGCGGTGACGGGCTGACCCCGCGTGCCGTGCGCAGCCTCGTCGAGATGGGGATCGACACCTCCACCGAGGCCGGCTGGCTGCGGAACAAGGGGCTGCGCATCGTCGGTGGCGGGGTGCGGCTCGAGCTGCCGTGGCCGGACCTCGCGAGCTGGCCCGACTACGGGCTCGTCCGGCCCCGCGCGGACTTCGACGAGATGCTCGCGCGACACGCCGTGAAGGCCGGGGCGCGGTTGCGGGAGGCGACGTCGGTGACCGGCCCGCTGCGCGACGAGCGCACCGGGCGGGTGATCGGGGTGACCGCCCGCTCGGGGGTGGACCGGGCGCCGGTGAACTTCCACGCGCCGGTCGTCGTCGCCGCGGACGGGAACAGCGCGCGCATCGCGCTCGCGCTCGGGATTCGCCGTCGGGAGGACCGGCCGCTCGGCGTGGCGGTGCGCCGCTACTACCGCAGCCCGCGTACCAACGACGACTTCCTGGAGTCCCACCTCGAGCTTTGGGAGGGCAGGCCGCGGGAGAGCCGGCTCCTTCCCGGATACGGCTGGATCTTCGGTATGGGTGACGGCACCAGCAATGTCGGCCTGGGCATGCTGAACACCGCGACCGCCTTCCAGAACACCGACTACCGGGACCTGCTGGAGCGGTGGCTGTCGCCGCTGCCGGAGGAGTGGGGATTCGGCGAGGAGAACGCGCTCGGGCCGGTCCGCGGTAGCGCTCTGCCGATGGCGTTCAACCGCACCCCGCACTACCAGGACGGAGTTCTGCTCGTCGGTGACGCCGGCGGGATGGTGAACCCGTTCAACGGTGAGGGCATCGCCTATGCGATGGAATCGGGCCGCATTGCGGCGGAGACGATCGTGCTCGCGCTCGCCCGGCACTCGGGGCCGGCCCGTGAGCGGGCGCTGGCCCGTTATCCGGAGATCATCCGGGAGACCTATGGGGGCTATTACACCCTGGGCCGCTTCTTTGTACAGCTCATCGGGAATCCAACCGTGATGGGCCTCGGTACCCGGTACGGACTGCCTCGGCCGACGCTGATGCGCTTCGTCCTGAAGATCATGGCTAATCTCACCGATCCGCAGGGAGGTGATGCCGCCGACCGACTGATCAACGCGCTTACCCGGCTGACTCCCGCCTCCTGACTCCCGCCTCCGACGCCCGCCCACCGGCCCGCGACCCTCGACCCGGTCGAGTGAAGCGGATATTCGTCCGGGCCGCGGGCTACGGACGGAAGAGTGTTTCGGCCGCGATCCGCCCGTGCTCGGGTGGGTGCCGCGGCGTTGGTCGGGAGAACAATCCCGGTGCGACCGGGAAAAGAGAGGTCGCGTAGGCTGCACCCGCACTCACGCCGCTGGCCGGGGTGGGAGCGTGAAGTACCGGTTGGCCCGGGAGAGGCGCGTTACGGCGACCGCGCCCGGCGAACCGCCACCAAGACGTCCGCGCCAAACATTTAGAAGGAGAGGAGTTCGGCATGCTTGACAGTTATGTGCCGATCCTCGTTCTGCTCGCGATCGCGATGCTGTTCGCGGTTGGTTCCGTGGTGGTGAGCACCCTGGTCGGCCCGAAACGGTTCAACCGTGCCAAGGTCGACATCTACGAGTGCGGTATCGAACCCGAGCCGGTGCCGGCTGGGCCGCACCGGTTCCCGGTGAAGTACTACATCACCGCGATGCTCTTCATCGTCTTCGACATCGAGATCATCTTCCTGTTCCCGTGGGCCGTCGCGTTCGACAGCCTTGCGGTCTTCGGTCTCGGCGCGATGGTGTCGTTCATGGCGACGATCTTCGTCGCCTACGCCTACATGTGGCGCCGGGGGGGTCTGGAATGGGACTAGAAGAGAAGCTTCCCGGTGGGGTGCTGCTGACCACGGTCGAGATGTTGGCCAACTGGTCACGACGCTCCTCGCTGTGGCCGGCCACCTTCGGTCTGGCCTGCTGCGCCATCGAGATGATGTCGACCGGTGCCGGTCGGTACGACCTGTCCCGCTTCGGGATGGAGGTCTTCCGGGCCAGCCCCCGCCAGGCCGACCTCATGATCGTGGCCGGCCGGGTCAGCSAGAAGATGGCCCCGGTGCTGCGCCAGATCTATGACCAGATGCCCGAGCCCAAGTGGGTGCTGTCGATGGGCGTCTGCGCGAGCAGCGGCGGGATGTTCAACAACTACGCGATCGTGCAGGGCGTCGACCACATCGTGCCGGTCGACATGTACCTGCCCGGATGCCCGCCGCGTCCCGAGATGCTGATGGACGCGATCATCAAGCTGCACGAGAAGATCCTCGCCGGGTCGGTCGCGGGGAAGGTCGAGCACACGAAGATCGGCTCGGCGCCCTACGCCAAGCCCATCGAGGTCGCCACCGCCCAGGCCGGCCTGCCGGCGGGGGCGCTCGACACCCGTACGCTGTCGGTCAACGACCGCAAGCGTTTCAGCATCCCCGAGGGCGCACCGGCCCCGGCCGGCCTCGGCGCCGTCGAGCCCTCGCTGGATGCCCGCCGCCCCGCCGCGATCGCCCCGCCGTCGATCTTCGGCCGAGGCAAGCGGGTGCCGTTCGACGCGAAGCCGACCGACGAGTCCCGGGCCGGTGGTCCCGGCCCGAGCACGGAGACCCTGACCGATGACTGAGCTGGTTCCGGGCAGCGCCGGAGTGCCGGGGGGCCCGGGCGGCCGTCGCCGGGACGCCTTCGGTGCGCGCGGCAGCGGTGACACCTCCGGGTTCGGCGGGCTCGTGCCGCCGGTGCCCAGCCTGGCCTCCAGCGTCAGGCCGTTCGGGGACGACGCCGCGGACTCGGTGTACGACACCCTGGAGCGGGTCTTCCCCGAACTGGGTGACGCCGTCGAGCGCGTCGTGTTCGCGTACGGCGAGCTGACGATCCACGTGCGCCGCGAGCGGCTGCTGGATGTCGCCTGGACGCTGCGCGACGACCCGGGCCTGCGCTTCGAGCTGCTGTCGTCGCTGTCCGGGGTCGACTATCCGGACGACCTCACCGGCCGCCGCCTGCACTCGGTCGTGCACCTGACCTCGATGACCCACCGCCGCCGGCTGCGCGTCGAGGTCTCGGTGGCCGACGGCGACCCGCATGTGCCGAGCCTGACTCCGGTCTGGCCGACCGCGGACTGGCACGAGCGCGAGGCCTACGACCTGTTCGGCATCGTCTACGAGGGCCACCCGGGCCTGGCCCGGATCATGATGCCGGACGACTGGGTGGGCCACCCGCAGCGCAAGGACTATCCCCTCGGCGGCATCGCCGTCGACTACAAGGGCGCGCAGATCCCGCCCCCTGACACCCGCCGGAGCTACTCGTGACCGGGCTGCCGACCAGGCACCGCCCGGGTTGCCCGCCGGAGCGGGTGGAGGCCGAGGCCGCGACTGGTACAGCCGCCCATATCCCGGCTGGCAGGTACACCCGAGCCGACATCCGAGGTTCGCTATGAGCACGCACACCGAGACGCCCGTCGACGCCGCGGGCGGAATGGCACCCGGCGGTCCCGGCGGTCCGGCCGAGCCCGTCACCGGGGCGCAGCCCTACGAGGCAGGCTTCACCGAGTCGTCGGCCGGCCGCGTCTACACCGTCACCGGTGGTGACTGGGAGCAGGTCCTGGGCTCCGGTGAGTCCGACGGCGAGCGCATCACCGTCAACATGGGCCCGCAGCATCCGTCCACGCACGGCGTGCTGCGGCTGGTGCTGGAGATCGAGGGCGAGACGGTCACCGAGACCCGGATCGTCATCGGCTACCTGCACACCGGCATCGAGAAGAGCTGCGAGTACCGCACCTGGACTCAGGCGGTCACCTTCCTGACCCGGGCGGACTACCTCTCCCCGCTGTACAACGAGGCGGCCTACTGCCTGTCGGTGGAGAAGCTGCTCGGCATCACCGACGAGATTCCCGAGCGGGCGACCGTCATCCGGGTGCTGGTCATGGAGCTGCAGCGGATCGCCTCGCACCTGGTGTGGCTCGCGACCGGCGGTATGGAGCTCGGCGCCACCACCGGCATGATCTTCGGTTTCCGTGAGCGGGAGAAGATCCTCGACCTGCTCGAGCTGATCACCGGCCTGCGGATGAACCATGCCTACATCCGCCCCGGCGGCCTCGCGCAGGACATCCCGGACGAGGCGATCCCGCGGATCCGCGAGTTCCTCGTCGACATGCCGAAGCGGATCCGCGAGTACCACGCGCTGCTGACCGGCCAGCCCATCTGGAAGGCCCGGATGGTCGACGTCAACTTCCTCGACGCGGCCGCCTGCATCGCGCTGGGGACGACCGGCCCGGTGCTGCGCGCCGCCGGCCTGCCGTGGGACCTGCGCAAGACCATGCCGTACTGCGGCTACGAGACCTACGACTTCGACGTCCCCACCGCGCTTGAGGGCGACTCCTACGCCCGGTACCTGGTGCGGCTGGAGGAGATGGGCGAGTCCCTCAAGATCATCGAGCAGTGCCTGGACCGGCTGCGGCCCGGCCCGGTCATGGTCGCCGACAAGAAGATCGCCTGGCCGTCCCAGCTCTCGATCGGCTCCGACGGCATGGGCAACTCGCTCGACCACATCCGCAAGATCATGGGCACCTCGATGGAGGCCCTGATCCACCACTTCAAGCTCGTCACCGAGGGCTTCCGGGTGCCGGCCGGCCAGGTCTACACACAGATCGAGTCGCCGCGCGGCGAGCTCGGCTACCACGTGGTCAGCGACGGCGGCACCAGGCCGTTCCGTGTCCACGTGCGTGACCCAAGCTTCGTCAACCTGCAGGCCGTGCCCGCGATGACGGAGGGCGGGCAGGTGGCCGACGTGATCGTCGGAGTTGCCTCCGTGGACCCGGTGCTCGGGGGAGTTGACCGCTGATGCCACTGACCGAACAGACCCGGGCTGCCGCCCGCGAGATCATCGCGCGCTACCCGGAGGGGCGTTCCCGCTCCGCGCTGCTGCCCATGCTGCATCTGGTGCAGTCGGAGGAGGGGGCGGTCACCGCCCAGGGCGTGGACTTCTGCGCCGAGCAGCTCGGCCTCACCCACGCCGAGGTCGGCGCGGTCGCGACCTTCTACACGATGTACAAGCGCCGTCCGGTCGGTGACTGGCTGGTCTCGGTGTGCACGAACCTCTCCTGCCTGCTGCGCGGCGGTGAGGACGTCTACCAGCGGCTGTCGGCGAACCTCGGGGTCGGGCACGACCAGACCACCGAGGACGGCACGATCACGCTGGAGCACGCCGAGTGCCTGGCTGCCTGCGACTACGCGCCGGTCATGACGGTGAACTACGAGTTCTACGACCAGGTCACCCCGGATTCCGCCGAGGGCATCGTGGACGCGCTGCGGCGCGGTGAGCGCCCGGCGCCGACCCGCGGCGGCCCGCTGTGCACGTTCGCCGAGGCGTCCTTCCAGCTCGCCGGGTTCGCCGACCCGCGGCCCGACGGCGTCGCCGGCCCGGGCGTGGGCGACCCGTCGATCGCCGGGGTGGCGATCGCCGAGGCCGGCGGCTGGAAGCCCGAGCACGGCGTCGCCGGCGCCCCGCCGCTGACCCCGCTCCCGTCGACCGCGCCGCCGGCGGCCGCGCCGCAGACGAAGGTGAACTGACCATGCCTGTCACCCCGGTCCTCACCCGGCGCTGGAACGTGCCCGAGTCGTGGACACTGGCGACCTACGAGCGTCTCGACGGCTACCAGGGCCTGCGCCGGGCGCTGGCGCAGGCGCCCGACGACCTCATCAAGCTCGTCAAGGACTCCGGCCTGCGCGGCCGGGGCGGCGCGGGCTTCCCCACCGGCATGAAGTGGGGCTTCATCCCGCAGGGCGACGGCAAGCCGCACTACCTCGTCATCAACGCCGACGAGGGCGAGCCGGGCACCTGCAAGGACGCCCCGCTGATGAAGGCCGACCCGCACTCGCTGATCGAGGGCATCGTCATCGCCGCCTACGCGGTGCGCGCGAACCGGGCCTTCATCTACCTGCGCGGCGAGCTGATCCACGCCGCGCGCCGGCTGCGGGCGGCCGTCGCGGAGGCATACGAGGCCGGCTACCTGGGGCGGGACATCCTAGGTAGCGGTTTCGACCTCGACCTGGTGGTGCACTCCGGCGCCGGCGCGTACATCTGCGGCGAGGAGACCGCTCTGCTGGACTCGTTGGAGGGCCGGCGCGGCCAGCCGCGGCTGCGCCCGCCGTTCCCGGCGACCCACGGGCTGTACGCGTCCCCCACGGTCGTGAACAACGTCGAGACCATCGCCACGGTGCCCTTCATCGTGAACTACGGCGTCGACTGGTTCCGCTCGATGGGGCGGGAGCGGGCGCCGGGCCCGAAGATCTACAGCCTGTCCGGCCATGTGACCCGGCCCGGCCAGTACGAGGCGCCGATGGGCACCACCCTGCGTGAGCTGCTGGAGATGGCGGGCGGTGTGCTCGGCGGCCGGGAGCTGAAGGCCTGGACGCCCGGTGGCTCGTCCACCCCGCTGCTCACCGCCGACCACATCGACGTCCCACTGGACTTCGAAGGTGTGCAGGAGGCCGGGTCGCTGCTCGGCACGGCGGCGTTGATGATCATGGATGAGACCGTCGACATGCTGCCGGTGGTCCGCCGCCTGACCCAGTTCTACGCACACGAGTCGTGCGGCAAGTGCACCCCCTGCCGGGAAGGCACCACCTGGATGGTGCAGATCCTCTCCCGGATGGAGCGCGGCCACGGCGACTCCGACGACGTCGACACCCTCGTCGACGCCTGCGACAACATCTTCGGACGCGCGTTCTGCGCGCTCGCGGACGGCGCCACCTCGCCGATCGTCTCCGGGATCAAGCACTTCCGGAACGAGTTCCTCCCGATCACTCCGGTGGGGCCGTCGGGCTCCACCCCGTCCGGCTCGGCGAACGGCACGGCCGCTGCAGGCAAGGCCGCGGACACGCCGGGCGCCTACGCGGGAGCGCACTGAGATCATGACTGTCGCCCCAGAGAAGCCGGCCGTGCCGGCCGCCCCCGACCACGTCACGCTCACCGTCGACGGCCTCGAGGTGAGCGTGCCGAAGGGCACCCTGATCATCCGAGCCGCGGAACAGCTGGGAATCGAGATCCCGCGGTTCTGCGACCACCCGCTGCTGGACCCGGTCGGGGCCTGCCGGCAGTGCATCGTCGAGGTCGAGGGCCAGCGCAAGCCGGTCGCGTCCTGCACGACCACGGTCGCCGCGGACATGGTGGTGAAGACCCAGCTCACCTCGCCGGTGGCCGAGAAGGCCCAGGCGGGAACGCTGGAGTTCCTTCTCCTCAACCACCCGCTCGACTGCCCGATCTGCGACAAGGGCGGTGAGTGCCCGCTGCAGAACCAGTCGATGGCGAACGGCGCCGCCACCTCCCGGTTCAAGGAGACGAAGCGGGCCTACCCCAAGCCGCTGGCGATCTCCACCCAGATCCTGCTGGACCGCGAGCGCTGCGTGCTGTGCGCGCGGTGTACCCGGTTCTCCGCGCAGATCGCCGGTGACCCGTTCATCGAGCTGTTCGAGCGGGGCGCGGCCGAGCAGGTCGCCGTCAGCGACGGGCAGCCGTTCTCGTCCTACTTCTCCGGCAACACCGTGCAGATCTGCCCGGTCGGCGCGCTCACCAGCGCCGCCTACCGGTTCCGGGCCCGGCCGTTCGACCTGGTGTCGACGCCGACGTCCTGCGAGCACTGCGCGGCCGGCTGCTCCCTGCGCACCGACCACCGGCGCGGCAAGGTGACCCGGCGCCTCGCCGCCGAGGACCCGGCGGTGAACGAGGAGTGGAACTGCGACAAGGGCCGCTTCGCGTTCACCTACGCCCGCCAGGCCGACCGGCTCACCACCCCGCTGATCCGCGACGACAACACCGGTGAGCTGGTCGAGGCCAGCTGGTCCGAGGCGTTGGAGTACGCGGCCCGGGGGCTGGCCGAGTGCCGTGACCGCAACGGTGTCGGCGTCCTGGCCGGCGGCCGGCTGACCCGCGAGGACGCGTACGCCTACGCCAAGTTCGCCCGGCTGGCGCTGCGCACCAACGACGTGGACTTCCGTGCCCGCCCGCATTCCGCCGAGGAGGAGGCCTTCCTCGGCAGCGTCGTCGCGGGCACCGGGATCGGTGTCACCTACGCCGATCTGGAGGCCGCGCCCGCCGTCCTGCTCGTGGCGTTCGAGCCCGAGGAGGAGTCCGCCGTCGTCTTCCTGCGGCTGCGCAAGGCCGCCACCAAGCGCGGCACCGCGGTGCACGCGCTCGCGCCGCTGACCACCCGTGGGCTGCGCAAGCTGGCCGGCACGCTGATCCCGACGCTGCCCGGCGGCGAGGCCGCGGTGCTGGACGAGCTGGCAGCCGGGTCGTCGGCCACCGCCGAGGCGCTGCGCGCGCCCGGCGCGGTGATCCTGGTCGGCTCCCGGGCCGCCGAGTCGCCCGGTGCGCTGTCGGCGGCCCTGCGGCTCGCCGCGGCCACCGGTGCCGCGCTGGCCTGGGTTCCGCGCCGCGCCGGTGAGCGCGGGGCGGTCTCCGCCGGCCTGCTGCCGTCGCTGCTTCCGGGCGGGCGCCCGGTGGCGGACGTCGGCGCCCGCGCCGAGGTCGAGTCCTTCTGGGGCGCCCCGCTGCTCGGCGCGCCGGGCCGGGACACCGCCGGGATCCTGGCCGCCGCCGAGGCGGGCCGGCTCGACGCGGTCATCGTCGCCGGCGTGGACGCCGAGGACCTGCCCGACCCGGCCGGCGCGCTGGCCACCCTGGCCCGGGTGCCGTTCTGCGTGTCGCTGGAGATCCGCCGCTCGTCCATCGCGGCGGTCGCGGACGTGGTGTTCCCGGTCGCTCCGGTCGCGGAGAAGGCGGGCGCGTTCGTGAACTGGGAGGGGCGCCTGCGCCCGTTCCAGCGCGCGCTGGACACCCCCGCACTGCCCGACCTGCGGGTGCTGCACCTGCTCGCCGCCGAGATGGGCGTCGACCTGCTCCTGCCGGACGCGGGCGCGGCCGCGCGGGAGCTGAACGAGCTCGGCCGGGCCGGCGACGAGACCCACCGCGGCCAGCCGCCGACCGACATCGGGCTCGCCCCGGCGACCGCCGGGCCGGGGGAGGCGCTGCTCGCGACCTGGCACCTCAACCTCGACGACGGTGCTCTGCAGGCCGGTGAGACCTATCTCGCCGGGACCGCGCGCCCGCCGCGTCTGCTGCTGTCCGCGGCGACCGCGGCCGAGATCGGAGCGGTCGAGGGCCAGCCGGTCACCGCGAGCACGGCCCGCGGTTCGGTGACCCTGCCGCTGGAGATCACCGAGATGCCGGACCGGGTGGTCTGGGTGCCGACCCACTCGCCGGACTCCCACGTCCGCCGCTCGCTGGCGGAGCACGCCGGGGTGCTGGTCCGCCTCACCACCGACATCACCGGAGGCCGGGCATGACCGGGACCTCGACGCTCCTGCTCGCCGCGAACGTCGGCGACCCGGACACGTCCGTCCTCACCGACGACCCGTTCTGGCTCATCCTGCTCAAAGCGGTCGTGGTCTTCGGGTTCCTGCTCGTGATGACGCTGTTCTCGATCGTCTTCGAGCGCAAGGTCGTCGCGAAGATGCAGCAGCGGATCGGGCCGAACCGGCACGGCCCGCGCGGCTGGCTGCAGAGCCTCGCCGACGGCGTGAAGCTCATGCTCAAGGAAGACATCGTCCCGGCGCTGGCCGACAAGCCGATCTTCATCCTGGCGCCGATCATCTCGGCGGTGCCGGCCTTCGTGGCCTTCGCCTGCATCCCGTTCGGGCCCGAGGTGTCGATCTTCGGCGAGCGCACCCTGCTGCAGCTCGCGGACCTGCCGGTCGGCGTGCTGTACCTGCTGGCGGCCGCGTCGATCGGGGTGTACGGCCTGATCCTCTCCGGCTGGTCCAGCGGGTCGACGTACCCGCTGCTGGGCTCGCTGCGATCGGCCGCGCAGATCATCTCCTACGAGGTCGCGATGGGCCTGGCGTTCGTCGCGGTCTTCATCTACGCCGGCACGCTGAGCACCGCGGGCATCGTGCAGAGCCAGCACGACTGGTGGTACGTCGCGCTGCTCCCGTCGTTCGTCCTGTACGTCATCGCGATGGTCGGTGAGACGAACCGGACCCCCTTCGACCTGCCCGAGGCCGAGGGCGAGCTGGTCGGTGGCTTCCACACCGAGTACAGCTCGATCAAGTTCGCGTTCTTCTTCCTCGCCGAGTACATCAACATGGTCACCGTGTCGGCGATCGCGACCACGCTGTTCCTCGGCGGCTGGCAGCCTCCGCCGATCCCGGGGCTGTCCGGGCTGGACCACGGGTGGTTCCCGCTGATCTGGTTCGTCGCGAAGCTGCTGGCGTTCATCTTCTTCTTCATCTGGCTGCGGGGAACGCTGCCGCGGCTGCGCTACGACCAGTTCATGGCCTTCGGCTGGAAGGTCCTGATCCCGGTCGGACTCGTCTGGGTGTGCGCGGTCGCCACGTTCCGCGCCTACCAGCAGCACGTCACCGACCGGACGCCGTGGCTCATCGGCTTCGGGGTCGTGGTCGGCATCCTGCTCATCATCGCGATCATCGATCCGGGCGCGGCGAAGGCGGCACGGGAGCAGGAGGAGGCCGAGCGGGAACGGGCCGAATCGGCCCCGAGCCTGGAGAACATTCCCTGGCCACCGCCGTCCGGCGGCCCGGCGCGGGTGATGGCCGGGCTAGACAAGGGAAACACCACCGTCATCCCCGCGGGCGCCGGCCCGCGTCAGGAGAGCTGAACCATGGGGATCCTCGACCCCTACAAGGGTTTCGGCGTCACCTTCTCGACGATGTTCAAGAAGCCGACGACCGAGCAGTACCCGGAGTACAAGAAGGAGACGGCGCCGCGGTTCCACGGCCGTCACCAGCTCAACCGGCACCCCGACGGGCTGGAGAAGTGCGTCGGGTGCGAGCTGTGTGCCTGGGCCTGCCCGGCGGACGCGATCTACGTCGAGGGCGCGGACAACACCGAYGAGGAGCGCTACTCCCCGGGTGAGCGGTACGGCCGCGTCTATCAGATCAACTACCTGCGCTGCATCCTGTGCGGGCTGTGCATCGAGGCCTGCCCGACCCGGGCGCTCACGATGTCGAACGAGTACGAGCTCGCCGACGACAGCCGCCAGGACCTGATCTTCACCAAGGAGCAGCTCCTCGCGCCGCTGCGGGAGGGGATGGCGCAGCCGCCGCATCCGATGTTCCTCGGCGAGAGCGAGACCGACTACTACACCCGCGACCCGGAGGCCCCGCTGCCCTGGCAGGTCGGCAGCGAGGCGCAGACGGGCGGCGGCACCGCGGCGGACGAGGCCTCGGCCCACGGCGCGGGTTCGGAGCGGGCGCGATGAGCCCGCAGATCCTCGCCCAGGCGGCCGAGATCACCAGCACGTCGAACGGCGAGGCCTGGACCTTCTGGCTGCTCGCGCCGGTGGCGCTGATCGCCGGGCTGGGCATGGTGCTGATGCGCAGCGCGGTGCACTCGGCGCTGCTGCTCGTGGTGAACCTGTTCTGCGTGGCGGTGTTCTACCTGCTTCAGGACGCGCCCTTCCTGGGCTTCGTCCAGATCATCGTCTACACCGGCGCGATCATGGTTCTGTTCCTGTTCGTGCTGATGCTGGTCGGGGTGGACTCCTCCGACTCGCTCGTCGAGACACTGCGCGGCCAGCGGATCGCCGCGGTGATCCTCGGCCTGGGCTTCGCCGGGCTGCTGGTCTTCCCGATCGGGCGGGCGATCGACGGCGGCAGCGCCGCGGGCCTCGACGCGGCGAACTCCGAGGGCAACGTCACGGCGATCGGGAAGCTGCTGTTCAGCGAGTACGTCTTCGTCTTCGAGGTGATCTCGGCACTGCTCGTCGTGGCCGCCATCGGGACGATGGTGCTCGGCCACCGCGAGCACACCGGCGAGAAGCTGACGCAGAAGGAGCGGATGCGCCGCCGCCTCACCGAGGGCGGCCCGATCACCCCGCGGCCCGGGCCGAAGGTCTTCGCGATCAACCCGGATCTGGAGCAGGCCGTGCGCGGCTCCGGGGAGCCGGCGGCCGTCGGCGGCCCGTCCCACGACGAGGGGCCGGACGCGAGCGGTACCGGTACCGGCGGCACCGGCTTCGGTGGTCCCGGCTCGTCCGGGCCTTCCGATGGGCCCGGCTCCGGCGGGCCCGACGCAGGCGACTCCGGGTCGGGTGGCCCCCAGGCCGGCGGCGGCGGTCAGCATGTCAACGGCTCCGCCGTGGCGGAGGACGCGGACGGCGCGAACGCTGTCGGCGAGGCGGCGCCGGTCGGCGCGGGCAGCGGGGGTGGCCGGTGAACCCGGCGAACTATCTGATTCTGGCGGGGCTGCTGTTCACCATCGGGGCGACGGGTGTCCTGGTCCGCCGCAACGCGATCGTCGTGTTCATGTCCATCGAGCTGATGCTCAACTCGGTGAACCTGACGCTGGTGACCTTCTCCCGGATCCACGGGACGCTGGAGGGCCAGATCATGGCCTTCTTCGTCATGGTGGTGGCCGCCGCCGAGGTGGTCGTGGGTCTCGCGATCATCCTGGCGATCTTCCGGACGCGCAGATCCGCCTCTGTCGACGACGTGAACCTGCTGAAGTACTGACGCTTTCGACGTACTCGGGACCCTTTTCGACGTATTCGGGCCTCCTCCAGGCCTGTCCCCGGCCGCCGCAGACGCGGCCGCGACCGGGACCTCCGGTCACGGAAGAACGGACGACACTGCAGTGACGCTTTGCGCAACAGGGGCGGCGCGGCCCGGACCACCTGCGGTGGCCCTGGCGCTGGCGCACGCGCCCGGAACCGGCCCACGATGAGCGCTCCCGCGGCCCTCCTCGCGGCCGAGGAGCACGGCGGTGGGGCCGTGCACTACGCCACCGCGTCCGGGGCGTTCTMGCTGACCTGGCTGCTCATCGCACTTCCGCTGGCCGGGGCGGCGATCCTCCTGCTCGGCGGGAAGCGCACCGACCGGTGGGGCCACCTGCTCGGCACGGCCACGGCGGCGGCGTCGTTCGTCGTCGGCCTGGTGCTGTTCTTCGGGCTGCTCGACCGCGGCGGCGACGACCGCGCGGTCTCCCAGCACCTGTTCAGCTGGATTCCGGTCAACGGCTTCCAGGTGGACGTCGGCCTGCTGGTCGACCAGCTCTCCGTCCTGTTCGTGCTGCTGATCACCGGTGTGGGCACGCTGATCCACATCTACTCGATCGGCTACATGTCGCACGATCCGGGCCGGCGGCGCTTCTTCGCCTACATGAACCTCTTCCTGGCGTCGATGCTGCTGCTGGTGCTGGGCAACAACTTCCTGGTCCTCTACGGCGGGTGGGAGCTGGTCGGCCTCTCCTCCTTCCTGCTCATCAAGTTCTGGGAGTACAAGCCCGCGGCGGCCACCGCCGCGAACAAGGCTTTCTACATGAACCGGGTCGGTGACGTCGGCCTGGCGCTCGCGATCATGTTCATGTTCGCCACCGTCGGCAGCACCAACTACGACGACGTCTTCGGCGCCGCCGCAGCGGACGTGATCGGGTACGGGACCATCAGCGCGATGGCGCTGCTGCTCCTGCTCGGCGCCTGCGGCAAGTCCGGCCAGTTCCCGCTGCAGGCCTGGCTCCCGGACGCCATGGAGGGCCCGACCCCGATCTCGGCGCTGATCCACGCGGCGACGATGGTCACCGCCGGCGTCTACCTGATCGTCCGCTCGGCTCCGATCTTCGACCAGACGCAGGCCGCGCGCACCGTCGTCCTGATCATCGGCGCCGTCACGATCATGATCGGGTGCATCATCGGGTGTGCCTACGACGACATCAAGAAGGTCCTGGCGTACTCGACGGTCAGCCAGATCGGCTACATGTTCCTGGCCGTCGGGCTCGGGCCCGCCGGCTACGCGCTGGGCATCATGCACCTGCTGGCGCACGGCTTCTTCAAAGCCGGCCTCTTCCTCGGTTCCGGGTCCGTCATCCACGCGATGGACGACGAGCAGGACATGCGCCGCTACGGCAACCTGCGCAGGTACATGCCGATCACCTGGATCACCTTCGGGCTCGGCTACCTGGCGATCATCGGCTTCCCGGGCCTGTCCGGCTTCTTCACCAAGGACCGGATCATCGAGACCGCGCTGGCCAAGGGCGGCACGAGCGGCTACGTCCTCGGTGGCGTGGCGCTGCTCGGCGCCGGGATCACCGCCTTCTACATGACCCGGCTGTTCCTGATGACCTTCCACGGCGAGGAGCGCTGGGCGCACGACGGGCCGGAGGCGAAGCACCCGCACGAGTCGCCGGCCAGCATGACCGGCCCGATGCTGCTGCTGGCGGTCGGCTCCGTGTTCGCCGGTGGTCTGTTCGTCCTCGGTGACTCGATGCAGAACTGGCTCGCCCCGGTGGTCGGCGAGCACGGCGAGGCCCATCACGACATCTCGCCGGCCGTGGTCACCGCGCTCACGCTGGTCGTCTCGGCCGGTGGTTTCGCCGGCGCCTTCCTGCGCTACCAGCTCCGCCCGGTCGAGGCCGTCGCCCCCACCGACGCCGAGGTCAGCGTGCTGACCGTCGCCGCGCGGCACGACCTCTACGCGAACACGATCAACGAGACCGTCGCCATGCGGCCGGGGCAGTACCTGACCCGCTTCCTGGTGTGGGCGGACAACGTCGGGATCGACGGCTTCGTGCGCGGCAGCGCGGCGGCCATCGGCGGACTGTCCGGCCGGCTGCGACGCACCCAGACCGGCTTCGTCCGGTCCTACGCACTGTCGATGTTGGGAGGTACCGTCCTCGTGGTCGGTGCTCTGCTGCTGACCAGGGCCGGCTGACATGAGTACGGCTCCCTGGCTGACGATCATGCTGATCGTCCCCGCGGTCGGTTCGCTTCTGGTCGCGCTGCTTCCGCGCCGCTCCGCGCTGCTCGCCAAGCAGCTCGCGCTGGCCGTCTCGCTGGTCGTGCTGGTGCTCGCCGTGCTGGCGACCGCCGCCTACGACCCGGACAAGGCCGGCTTCCAGTTCGGCCAGAAGCACGAATGGATCAAGCAGTTCGGCGTCTCCTACTCGGTCGGCGCCGACGGCATCTCGCTGGTTCTGATGCTGCTCGCCGCGCTGCTGGTCCCGGTGGTCGTGCTGGCCTCCTGGGACGAGGCGGACAACGTCAACCGGTCCGTCCCGGCGTTCTTCGCGCTGCTGCTGGCGCTGGAGACGGGCATGATCGGCGTCTTCGCGGCGACCGACGTGTTCCTCTTCTACGTCTTCTTCGAGGCCATGCTCATCCCGATGTACTTCCTCATCGGGAGCTACGGGCCGGTCGAGGAGAAGGCGCAGCGGTCGTACGCGGCGGTGAAGTTCCTGCTCTACAGCCTGTTCGGCGGGCTGCTGATGCTCGCCGCGGTGATCGGCCTCTACGTGCTCTCCTCGCAGCAGTTCGACACCGGCGGCACGTTCGACTTCGCCACGCTGCGCCAGCACCTGGTCATCACGCCGGACACGCAGAAGCTGCTCTTCCTCGGCTTCTTCATCGCCTTCGCGATCAAGGCGCCGTTGTTCCCGTTCCACACCTGGCTGCCCGACGCCGGTGCCCAGTCGCCGACCGGTGGCGCCGTGCTGCTCGTCGGCGTCCTGGACAAGGTCGGCACGTTCGGCCTCATCCGCTACTGCATCCCGCTGTTCCCGGACGCCTCCGAGTACTTCGCGCCGATGGTGCTGGCACTCGCGGTGATCGGCATCTTCTACGGCGCGCTGCTGGCGATCGGTCAACGGGACATGAAACGCCTGGTCGCCTACACCTCGCTGGCGCACTTCGGGTTCATCGCGCTGGGCACGTTCGCCTTCACCTCGCAGGCCGGGACCGGCGCCGTGCTCTACATGGTCAACCACGGCCTGTCGACCGGCCTGCTGTTCGTGGTGGTCGGCTTCCTGGTCTCCCGGCAGGGCAGCCGGGACGTCGGCGCCTACGGCGGCATGGCCCAGGTGACACCGATGCTCGCCGGGGTGTTCCTGATCGCCGGCCTCTCCTCGCTGGCGCTGCCGGGGACGAACAGCTTCGTGAGCGAGTTCCTCGTCCTGGTGGGGACGTTCACCGAGTACCGCGCGCTGGCGATCGTCGCGACCTGCGGGATCGTGCTGGCCGCGATCTACATCCTGTTCCTGTACCAGCGCACGATGACCGGTCCGGTGAAGGACGAGAAGCTTCGCCTCGTCAAGGACCTGAGCGTGCGGGAACGGGTCGTGGTCGCGCCGATGGTGGCGCTGATCATCGGGCTCGGGGTCTACCCGAAGCCGCTGCTTGACATCATCACGCCCGCGGTGACCAGCACGTTCGAGGACATCGGGAAGTCCGACCCGGCCCCGACGGCCCCGGTGGCCGCAACGCAGTCCGGAGGCCATTCGTGAGCGCGGTTTCGACCGTGGTGGCGCAGGGCGTCACACAGAAGATCACACCACCGTCGATCGAGTACTCGGCGCTCAGCCCGATGCTCATCCTCTTCGGCGTCGCACTGGCCGGAGTGCTCGTCGACGCCTTCGCACCGCCGAAGGCGCGGCGGCTGATCCAGCCGCTGCTCGCCGGTGCCGGGTTCATCGGGGCGTTCGTCGCCGTCGTGCTCCTRCACGCCCGCCGGCAGATCCTCGCCGCCGGTGCGGTGGCCATCGACGGCCCGACCCTGTTCATGCAGGGCACCATCCTGGTCTTCGCGGCGCTGGCCGTGCTGCTGGTGGCCGAGCGCTCGCTGGACTCCTCCGGCGGTGCGCTCGTCGCCTCCGCGGCCGTGGTGCCCGGCTCGAAGGGCTCCACGGCGCAGCGCACCTCCCCGGAGGTGCAGACCGAGGCGTACCCGCTGATGGTCTTCTCGGTCACCGGGATGCTGTTGTTCGTCGCGTCGAACAACCTGCTCGTCATGTTCGTCGCGCTGGAGATCCTCTCCCTGCCGCTGTACCTGCTGGCCGGGCTCGCCCGCCGGCGCCGGCTGCTGTCGCAGGAAGCGGCGATGAAGTACTTCCTGCTCGGCGCGTTCTCCTCCGCCTTCTTCCTGTACGGCGTCGCGTTCGCCTACGGCTACGCCAGTAGTGTCGAGCTCGGCCGGGTCGCTGACGCGGTCGGCACGGTCGGGAAGAACGACACCTACCTCTACCTGTCGCTCGCGCTGATCGGGGTCGGTCTCTTCTTCAAGATCGGCGCTGCCCCGTTCCACTCCTGGACGCCGGACGTCTACCAGGGCTCGCCGACGCCGATCACTGCCTTCATGGCAGCCGGTACCAAGGTCGCGGCCTTCGGCGCGCTGCTGCGGGTCTTCTACGTGGCCTTCGGCGGCATGCGCTGGGACTGGCGCCCGGTGATCTGGGCCGTCGCGATCCTCACCATGGTCGTGGGTGCCGTGCTCGCGCTGACCCAGCGCGACATCAAGCGGATGCTGGCCTACTCGGCCGTCGCCCACGCCGGCTTCCTGCTCGTCGGCATGGCCGGGTCGAACTCCGACGGCCTGCGCGGCGCGATGTTCTACCTGGTGACCTACGGCTTCACCACGATGGCCGCGTTCGCCGTCGTCTCGCTGGTCCGGACCGGGGACGGCGAGGCCAGCGACCTGTCCCAGTGGCAGGGCGTGGGCCGCACCTCACCGGTGCTGGCGGGCATCTTCGCCTTCCTGCTGCTCGCACTCGCCGGAATCCCGCTGACCAGCGGCTTCACCGGCAAGTTCGCGGTCTTCCAGGCCGCGATCGACGGTGACGCGACCCCGCTGGTCATCGTGGCGCTCGTGTGCAGCGCGATCGCCGCGTTCTTCTACGTCCGTGTGATCGTTGTCATGTTCTTCTCCGAACCGCTCGCCGACGGTCCTGTCGTCGTCACCCGACCGACGCTGACCTTCGCGACAGTGGGGATCGGCGCGCTCATGACGCTTCTGCTGGGTGTTATTCCACAGCCGCTTCTCGACCTGGCGAACACCGCAGCGACCTCCGGCTTCGTACGCTGATGGTGGTATGAGCGCTATCGGGTTGGACGTGATGGGGATCAGGGCTGACCCTGATCTGGAGAAGGCTGTCCGGGTGGGGCTGGCCGCGGTCGAGGAGATGCTGCGGCTTTCCGTCCACAGCGAGTTCTCCTTTGTCACCGAGGCCTCGCGGCACCTCGTTGACGCGGGTGGCAAGCGGTTCCGGCCGATGGTCGTGCTGCTGGCCGCCCAGTTCGCCGATCCCGAGGCGGCCGGCGTCGTGCCGGCCGCCGTCGCGATCGAGCTGACGCACCTTTCGACGCTTTACCACGACGACGTGATGGACGAGGCGCCGCTGCGGCGCGGAGCGGCGTCGGCGAACGCGCGCTGGACGAACACCGTCGCGATCCTCACCGGCGACTTCCTGTTCGCCCGCGCCTCCGAGATCACGGCCGACCTGGGCCCGGAGGCGACGCGCATTCTCGCCCGCACCATCGCGACGCTGTGCGAAGGGCAGATCCGGGAGACCGTCGGCCCCGGGCCCGGTCAGAACCAGATCGAGCACTACCTGCGGGTCATCACCGACAAGACCGCGTCGCTGATCGCCACCTCGGGCCGGCTCGGCGCGATGCTGGCCGGCGCCGACCGGGTCACGGCCGACGTCCTGGCGGCCTTCGGTGAGCGGTTCGGTGTCGCCTTCCAGCTCTCCGACGACATCATCGACCTCGCGTCGCCGACCGAGACCTCCGGGAAGACCCCCGGGACCGATCTTCGCGAGGGAATTCCGACGCTGCCCGTCCTCTACGCCCTGGAGGGCGACGACGCGGGTGCGCGCCGGCTGCGCGACCTGCTCGGCGCGGACCCGTGGGCGGGCTCCGGGGTGACCGAGAGCGCCGTCGTGGAGGCGCTGGAGGTGTTGCGGGAGCATCCCGCGATGGACCGGGCTCGAGCGGAGCTGGCGCGCTGGTCGGGCGAAGCCCGGGCGTGCCTCGCCCCGCTGCCCGACGGTCCCGCGAAGACGGCTCTGGAGTCGCTGGCCGACTTCGTCGTCGACCGCACCAGCTGACCACGGCACCAGCTGACCACACGGCACCAGCTGAAGGCCGGACCAGCTGAGGGTCAGCTGACACAATCACCGCACCGGCCGACCCCGGCTCAACTCTCCTCGGGGTCGGCTTCGGTTGCTGGAGCCGCTATCGGCATCGGACCCCTGCGGCTGCTGTTGCTGCCGGCCGGTTCCGAGGATTCCGACTGCCAGAACGACCGGAATCCTCCAACCTTCGGCCTTCGCCTCTTCGGATACCGAAGCGGAGCAGCGAACGCCGATCCGCTGGGATCGGCGTTCCGGACTGAACCTCTGACCGGGGAGCTCCCTTGGACACGGGGAGACACCGGTTACGCGGAGGAGGACGTCACTCGACGGTGATGGACGGGATGCTGACATCCCAGATCGGCGTGACCTCCACCGGATCCGGGTTGAACGGCAACGAGCCCTCGTCGGAGGTCTGCGTAGCCGTCGTCGTCGCGGACGGAGTCGTCGAGGTTGCCGAGGTCGTCGGCCGCCGCGTCGCGGTCGCCGTTGAACTCGGCGTGGTGCTCCCCGAGGCCGCCGAAGTCGCCGTGGGAGTGGACGCCGGTGTGGTCGTGGGTTTCGGTTCCGACTGGTCCGGGCTCGCCGAAGCGCTCGGCGTCGGCGTGGGCACCCCCGGAGTGCTCGGGCCGGACGTCTCGTCGTCCGAGGTGTCAGTTCCGTTCGTCGGGGTCGCCGCCGCGGTGGTCTGCGGAGTGAGCGGCACGAACGGAAGCTCGTAGCCGGACAGGTCGTCGCTCTCGCTCTCGGCGGTGACGCTCTGCTCCGGCGACGGAGCCTGGGCGGCCGCGGGCGTCTGAGTGGTGTGGTATTGCGACGAGTAGCGCGAGACCTGCAGGTAGTCGGTCTCCGTCGGGGTGGAACCCTCGTCGGAGGCGGTGGGCCCGGTGGTCGCGGTGGGCTGGGGCGTCGGCAGCTCGGTGCGGCTGCTGCTGCGGGACGCCTGCGTGTCGGCCGAGCCGAACGCGTCGCGCGCCTGGTCCGCCTGGACGAGTGGGTTGGCGCCGGTGGTGGGCCCGGCGGAGATCACCGGCGTCTCCGCGGTGAGCGCCATACCGGTCACGATCGCCGAAAGCCCGGCGAGTGAGGCCGTGCCGGCGACGACCAGGCGGGTGCGGCCCGGCGCGCGGCGGGGCGCGGGGGCCCGGTGTGCGCCCCGGCCCGTCGCCGAGCCCGGCCGGGTGCCGTTCTGACGCGGCACCACCACCGGCCGCGGGCCGGCTCCAGCGGCTGGCGCGGACGGCGGCATCGGCTCGAACAGCGACCCGGCTGGACGCTCCGACCGGGCTGGACGCTCCGACCCGGCCGGACGCACCGGCCGGGCCGGCTCGAAGGCGGAGAACCGGGCCGTGTGCGCGGTACGGGCGGGCCTGACCGACGAGCTGGTCGAGATCGGGCCGGTGAGGGTGTCGATCTCCCCGGGCGGCAGGACCGGCGGCCGCGGCGGCGGTGAGCGCCTGGGGAGCGAAGCCGTCCCCGCCGAGGGGTTGCTGCTCCACTCACTGGTCACCCAGCCCGAGCGTGGCTCGGACCGCGTGCGCCTCGGAAGATCGTTCCACTGCGCGGACGCGGACGCGGGCGTGGCGGAGCCCGGAGCGGGAGCACGCTCGGCCGGTGCGGACTGGGGCGGAACCGGCCGGCGGAACTCGCCGGTGGTCTCGGCGCCCCGGCTGTGCCGGCCCGCGGAATGGCTACCCACGCTGGCCGCCCGCTGCCGCCAGGGCGCAGAACATGGCCTGGATTAACGGTGAGCCCCGGTGACGGGCTCGGTGATCTCGCACTGCGTAAGCCCGCACTGCGCCTCCGGCTGCTGCTTTGGTGTTGTGAGCCCCCCCGGGCCACACGGCACCCCCACCCGGGGGTCACCATACCGCATGCTGATCAGAAGGCCGCAACTAATGCATACATCCACTAATCGGGCAATCGGTGCAGATGGCACTTCTGGGCGTGCTGGGAGCAGGCGGTGCAACGGCTGACTCTCGAACGACCGGCGCTCCAGACGGCGAAGGCCGGGGTGGCAGTTCGCCACCCCGGCCTTCTAAGCACCACCGCTACCCGTCACCTGGACGGATCGGTCAGTTGATGGTCCAGGTCTCGTTGCCCGAGATGAGCCCGGCCAGATCGCCCTTGCCCAGCTTGGTGCGAGCCTGCGCCACCTGGTCGTTGAGCGCCTCGTCGTAGGTCGGCATGTCGACGTTGCGGAACACGCCGATGGGGGTGACCCCGTGCGCGTCTCCGGTCAGCCGCGACAACGCGAACGCCTGGCTCGGGTCGAGGTTCGCCGCGTCGTGCACGAGGACGTTCTCATCGGTCGCCGCGCAGACCTCCAGGCCGCCCGACGCCGCGCGCCGAATGCCCTTGTCCCGCTCCGCGCCGAAGAGCAGCGGCTCGCCGTCGACCATCTTCAGCGTCGCGTCGTCCCGGGTGTCCCGGTCCTTCAGCGCCTCGAACGCGCCGTCGTTGAAGATGTTGCAGTTCTGGAAGATCTCGACGAACGCGGTGCCCGGGTGCTCCGCCGCCGCGCGCAGCGTCGCGGTCAGGTGGGCCCGGTCCGAGTCGATCGACCGGGCGACGAAGGTCGCCTCCGCGCCCAGCGCCAGCGACGCCGGGTTGTACGGGCGGTCGAGCGAGCCGAACGGCGTCGACTTGGTGATCTTCCCGACCTCGGAGGTCGGCGAGTACTGCCCCTTGGTCAGGCCGTAGATCCTGTTGTTGAACATCAGGATCTTGAGGTTGACGTTCCGGCGCATCGCGTGGAGCAGGTGGTTTCCGCCGATGGACAGGGCGTCACCGTCTCCGGTGACCACCCACACCGACAGGTCCGGCCGCGATGTGGCCAGCCCCGTCGCGATCGCCGGCGCGCGCCCGTGGATGGAGTGCATCCCGTAGGTCTGCAGGTAGTACGGGAAGCGCGAGGAGCATCCGATGCCCGAGATGAACGCGATGTTCTCCCGGGCGATGCCCAGCTCGGGCAGGAAGCCCTGGACGGTGGCCAGGATGGCGTAGTCGCCGCATCCCGGGCACCACCGGACCTCCTGGTCGGAGGTGAAGTCCTTGCGGGTGAGCTGGTTCGGCGTGGTGGGGATCAGGTCGAGGAGCCGGTTGGAGATCCCGCTGCCGTTCGTCGTCACGGTCACTGGTTGATCACGTCCTCCAAGACGCCCGCGAGTTCCGCGGCCTTGAACGGCAGTCCGCGGACCTGGTTGTACCCGATCGCGTCCACCAGGAACTGCGACCTGATCAGCATGCGGAGCTGACCGAGGTTCATCTCGGGAATCAGCACCTTGTCGTAGGAGCGCAGCACCTCGGCCGTGTTGGCCGGGAACGGGTTGAGGTGGCGCAGGTGTGCCTGGGCCACGTGCAGGCCCTTGGCCCGCACCCGGCGGCAGCCGGCGGCGATCGGCCCGAAGGTCGACCCCCAGCCGAGCACGAGGACGTCCGCCATGCCGGACGGGTCGTCGACCTCGAGCGGGGCGATGTCGCGCGCGATGCCCTCGACCTTCGCCTGGCGCAGCCGCACCATCCGGTCGTGGTTCGCCGGGTCGTAGGAGATGTTGCCCGACCCGTCGGCCTTCTCCAGACCGCCGATCCGGTGCTCCAGCCCTGGGGTGCCGGGAACAGCCCAGGGGCGGGCGAGCGTCTCGGGGTCGCGCAGGTAGGGCCAGAACTCGGGGCCCTTGGGCCCTTCGTGGTTCGGCTCGGTGGTGAAGGTGACCGTGAGGTCCGGGAGCTCGTCGATCGTCGGCAGCAGCCACGGCTCGGAGCCGTTCGCCAGGTAGCCGTCGGAGAGCAGGAAGACCGGCGTGCGGTACTTCGTCGCGATCCGGGCGGCTTCCACCGCGGCGTCGAAGCAGTCGGCCGGCGAGCGCGGCGCGATGATCGGCACCGGGGCCTCGCCGTTGCGGCCGAACATCGCCTGCAGCAGGTCGGCCTGCTCGGTCTTCGTCGGAAGGCCGGTCGACGGGCCGCCGCGCTGGATGTCCACGATCAGCAGCGGCAGCTCGAGGCTGACCGCGAGACCGATCGTCTCGCTCTTGAGCGCGACACCCGGGCCGGAGGTCGTCGTCACGCCCAGCGACCCACCGAACGAGGCGCCCAGCGCCGCGCCGATGCCGGCGATCTCGTCCTCGGCCTGGAAGGTCCGGATGCCGAACTGCTTGTGCTTGCTCAGCTCGTGCAGGATGTCCGACGCCGGGGTGATCGGGTAGGTGCCGAGGAACAGCGGCAGCTTCGTCAGCTCACCGGCCGCGATCAGCCCATAGGACATCGCGATGTTGCCGGTGATCCGCCGGTACGTGCCCGCCCGCATCCGGGCCGGGGCGACCTCGTAGGTGACCGAGAAGGACTCGGTGGTCTCGCCGTAGTTGAAGCCGGCGCGGAAGGCGGCGATGTTGGCTGCCGCGATCTCCGGCCGCTTGGCGAACTTCTTCTTGAGGAAGCCCTCGGTGCCGTCGGTGGGGCGGTGGTACAGCCAGCTCATCAGGCCGAGCGCGAACATGTTCTTCGCCCGCTCGGCCTCCTTCTTGTTGACCGCGCCGGCGACGCCCTCGGCCGCGTTGACAGCGTTGATCGTCATCGAGGTCAGTGGGACCCGGTGGACGGTGTAGCTGTCGAGCGTCCCGTCCGTCAGCGGGTCGTCCGCGTAGCCGGCCTTCTTGAGGTTGCCGCCGGTGAACGCGTCGGTGTTGACGATCAGGTCGGCCCCGGGCGGCAGATCCTTGAGATTCGCCTTCAGCGCGGCCGGGTTCATCGCGACGAGGACGTCCGGGGCGTCGCCCGGGGTGAGAATATCGTGATCGGAGAAATGGAGCTGGAAGCCAGAAACTCCGGCCGGCGTGCCGGCTGGCGCCCGGATTTCCGCAGGAAAGTCCGGAAGCGTGGACAAATCGTTGCCGAATGCCGCTGTCTCGCTCGTGAACTGTTCTCCGGTGAGCTGCATACCGTCGCCGGAGTCGCCGGCGAACCGCACGACGACCCGGTCGAGCCGGCGGGTCTCCCTCTCCCTGACCTGCTCAGACACCTTAAGTAACCTCCTCAGGTACTACCCCAGCGTACCGGGCGGCTCAATACGGCACGAGGATCGTGCCGCCTGGTGGCACTGGCAAGGGTGTTGCGTCGTGGCTTGCGGTCGGATTATCCCGGCCACCCCCCCTTGCTGGCCGTGCGCGACTGGTTGCGGTATGCGATTTCTGGTAACGGTGCCGAGTCCGGCTGAAGTGGAGTTGCCGGGTAGCTCGGCGGGGCTGGTCGATCATGCTCCGACAGGCCGGGACCTTACGCTCCCAACACGCCGGACATGAGTCATGTGATCAGTCTGGCCCGCTGGGCGTGATCGCCGCTGTGGCCGCCAGTAGGCCCACCACGTGCGGCATCACCTACCTGCACACACCCTGACGGGTGTCCGCAGGCGGACACCCGGGTCGGTGGTCCGTCCGGCCGTCCGGTAGGCCCCCCGGTCGTGCCCGACCCGCCGGCGGGCGGCACGCCGCCGGCGCCGACGGACGACCGTGACGATGCCTGGCCGGGTGTGTCCGAAGGGGGGATCTATTCAGCGTCTCTCGCTTCCTGGGGTGTGTCCCGAGGCGTGGCGGCCGAGTTGTCGGTGAAACGACCATCTGGCCTGGTGGTGGTATCACCGACTGGTCTGACGGTGATATCACGGCGCCGCCGTCAGCGGGTCGTCAGTGGCGGGCCGACTCTCTTCCGGACGTTCGTCGGTATAGCAGTGACTGCCTGGAAGCAGCACTGCGACCCGGAGTCGTCAACGATGAGCATTGCACGCCACCGGCTCGCGGCGGGTCCTCAGTCATTCGGATGGAGCGACGGTGGAGCACGTCACCTGGGGTGGTATCCGCTCGAAACCGGACGTGTACGGAACGCCATAGTGGGATCGCGGAGGCGGCAGACCTGGCCACGTTGGACGGACGGTCGCGGCCGAGTAAGTTTCCGCTCAGTAGGTTTCACCCTGAATGGCGGCGGAGAAGGCCGTCCGCACCTGGTCTGGCGAACAACCGATCGATCCATTGGAAGTCAGGTGGGTCCGGATGCCGGGCCGCCGGGCCGGAGCAGATTTGCTGACATATCGTGATCTTCGGTCGGCCTGGAAGACCTTCGCCGTCCCGGCGACCACAATCCTCAGGCCCTGCCCAGTCCGACAGCCACGCTCGCGGGTGGCCTCGTGGTCGGGTACGTCGCCTGGCCCCGGCCGCACCGCCCGGACGGCACCCGGAAGGTATTCGGGAGAGTGATGGAGAGCATGCGTCCGGGGCTACCGGTCACCGGCCAGCCGGTCACCGGCCAGCCGATCACCGGCCAGCCGATCACCGGGCTGTCGATCGCCATCGTCGGGCCGGGTCGGGCCGGCGCGGCGGTGGGCAGGGCGCTCGTGACCGCGGGTCATCAGGTGCGCGCGATCCACAGCCGGACCCAGGCCGGGCGGGAGCGGGCTGCGGCCCTGTTCCCCGCTGCTGAGATCTGCGTCACACCGGCCCAGGCGGCCGCCCTCGCCGACGTGGTCCTGCTCGGGGTTCCGGACGACAGCATCGAACAGACGGCCGCGCGGATCGCGCCCGGTGTCGCCCGCACCGCCGCCGTGCTCGTCGCCCATCTGAGCGGGCGCCATGGGATCGCGCCGCTCGCACCGGCGGCCGCGGTGGGCGCCCGGCCGGCCGCGATACATCCGATCATGACGCTGACCGGTGCGGCGACCGACCCCGACCGGCTCGTCGGCGCGACCTTCGGGGTCACCACCGCGCCCGGGGACGAGGACACGGCCGGGCTCGTCCGCCGCCTGGTGGAAGGCATCGGAGGCCGGGTCGCGGTCATTCCCGAGGAGCAACGCGCGAGCTACCACGCGGCGCTGGTGCTGGGGGGCAACTTTCTGGCCACGCTGGTCACGGCTGCGGGGCAGCTGCTCGCCGCCGCGGGCGTCCCCGATCCGGCGCAGGCGCTCGGACCGCTCCTGCGGATGTCGCTCGACAACGCCCTGGCACACGGGGAGGACGCGATGACCGGTCCGGTCCGACGCGGGGATGTCGGCACCGTCACAGCGCAGTGGTCGGAACTGACGCGCCGGGACCCCCACCTCGCGGACGCGTACGGCGCGCTGGCGGTGTTGACGGCCGACCGCCTCGAGCGGTCCGGCCTGCTGCCCGCCCGGACCGCCGCCGCGCTACGGGCCGGCGTGGCCCGCCCGGACGACAGTCCGCATGGCCCGTGAGAGCGGGGACAGCGGGGTCGGCGGGGGTGGCGGCTCGGCGTGGACGCCCGAGCGTTGGGAACGAGGAGTGTCAGGTCCTTCGTTGATGTAGTCGCAACAGGTCGACAGGACGGATGCGCGACAGCCATGCCTCATCGCAGTCTCAACGGGCTGAAGACGGCCCTTCTCCTTGGYGTGCTCTCCGCAGTGATCGTGTGGTTCGGCTCGCTGTTCGGCCAGCACGGGCTCGTCATCGCGGTCGTTCTCGCCGTCGTGATGAACGCCGTCTCCTACTTCTACTCGGACCGGATCGCATTGCGGGCGATGCGGGCCTATCCGGTCAGCCAGGTCCAGCAGCCTCGGCTCTACGCGATCGTGCAGGAACTCGCGACCAGGGCCCGCATGCCGATGCCACGGCTGTACCTGAGCCCAACCGCCTCACCGAACGCCTTCGCCACCGGTCGCAACCCTCGCAACGCCGCGGTGTGCTGCACCGAGGGAATTCTCGAGATCATGGACGATCGTGAGCTTCGCGGCGTGCTCGGCCATGAGCTCAGCCACGTGTACAACCGCGACATCCTGATCGCCTCGGTCGCCGGCACCCTGGCGGCGATCATCGTCTACATCGCGAACATGATGCAGGTCTTCGCCTTCTTCGGTGGCGGTCGGGACGAGGACGGCCCAGGCGTGGCCGAGATGCTCGCGATCATCATTGTCGGGCCGATTGCTGCGTCAATCATTCAGCTGGCGATCAGCCGTGCCCGTGAATACCAGGCAGACGAATCCGGGGCGACGCTGACGGGCGACCCGCTCGGGCTGGCCAGCGCCCTGCGCAAGCTGGAAGCGGGGACGGCGGCGCGTCCGATGCCCGCGAACTCCCGGCTGGGCCCGGCCTCCGCCATGATGATCGCGAACCCGTTCCGCGGAGGCGGTGTGGCCAAGCTGTTCTCGACCCATCCGCCGCTAACCGAGCGAATCGCCCGGTTGGAGCAGCGCGCCCGGATGAATCCGTACCGGTAGGGCGGCCCGGTCGGGTCCGTTCGGTCCGCTCCCGGCCCCGACCGCGGACCGGATGGGTGCGCCCGGCATGGAACGGGTACGACGGGCGGGTGTGAGAAGCCACATGTCGGGCACATCAAGTTCACTGTGGTGAAATAGAGAGACCCGCGGAAGGCACGCTGCGCCGCGCGAATGAGAGTAGTCTCAAAGTTCCCAGGACAGCGGCGGAGCGTACCCCCCAGGTTCCGCCGCCTGCACCCCGCCCGAAACCCCCCATCGGGCGGGGTGCACTTTTTCTGGGGAACATCGCCGGGAGCGCCCGAAGCGCTCCCGGCCCGGTCAGCCGCCGGAATCCTCGCACACGCTTCTTCCCGTGCATATGCGCGTGAATTTGCCCGGTACGGGCTGTCGCGTGCGCGACTGTTGCTGACGAAACGGTGAGCCTTTTCCGTCTCCAGGGCCAGGACCAGGGGCGCCACAGGTCCGAGTCGATGACGGTAAAGGCTCAATCTCACATTCGTCGGCTGCCACCAGATGCGCGGGCCACGGTTCAGCGGTAGTTGACAAACTGCAGCGGGACCTCGAAGTCCTCCTCCTTGAGGAGCTGGATGACCCGCTGCAGGTCATCCCGCTTCTTCCCGGTGACGCGCAGCTGGTCACCCTGGATCTGCGCCTGCACGCCCTTCGGCCCGTCCGCACGGATCTTCTTCGCGATCGCCTTGGCCTTGTCGTCCGCGATGCCCTGCTGCACGGTGACCGTCAGCCGGAACTCCTTGCCGGACTGTCGGGGCTCGCCGTACTCCAGGGACTTGAGCGAGATGCCGCGCTTCACGCACTTCTCCTGGAGCACGTCCAGGACGGCCTTGACCCGCTCCTCGCTGTTGGCCTGCAGCTGGATCGCCTCGCCGGAGAGCTCCGCGGACGCGCCGGTGTCGCGGAAGTCGAACCGGGTCCTGATCTCCTTCGCCGTCTGGTTGACCGCGTTGTCGATCTCCTGGGTGTCGACCTTGCTGACGATGTCGAAGGACGGATCTGCCACGGGCACGGACCTCCTGGGTCGAGTCGTTCGGTGCGGGCGACGGGCCCCGCGACCCGCGGGCACGCGTCGCGGGGCCCGTCGGGGATGTAGTCGGGGACCCTCCCGTCAGCATGCTCGGAGCAACCGGTATGCTTGCCGAGTACGGCAGGTTGCCCGAGTGGCCAAAGGGAGCGGTCTGTAAAACCGTCGGCTCAGCCTACGATGGTTCGAATCCATCACCTGCCACCGCCCCGGTTAATCCGGGGAACAACTGAGACACAGGCCCTGGAGGTATCTCCGGGGCCTGTTCCGCGTTCCCGGTTGTTCCCGCCTGATCATGGTCGCTACCGGCCGGTTGTGGACAATCTCCTGCCCACCCGATGGTGGGGACAAGCCCGCCGGCACACCGAAGGGATCACGCTCGCCACAGCTACGTGAGGGAGATCGATGGGCGTTTGGGGACCTGGACCGTTCGCCAACGATGACGCTGCGGACTTCGCCGGCGACCTTGATGACCTGGCCTATGAAGATCGGGGGGCCGCACTAGCCCAGGCGTTGAGCCACGCCATCGAAGAGGACGACTACCTGGAGTACCCAGGTGCGACGGCCGCCATCGCCTCGGCGGCGCTGATCGCCGCTCGCTTCACAGGCACCGAACCCGTCGATTCGAACCACGGCCCGAAGGAGCCCCTCCCGCCTCTTCGCGCCAGCCTGGTCCCGCTTGCCATTCAGGCGGTGGACCGTGTGCTCGCCAGCGACTGCGAACATAGGGAACTCTGGGACGACGCCGATGGGCCCGAGTGGCTCGACCAGGCGACCCGCCTCCGCGAAACCCTCACTGCCCTGTCCGGCCAGTCAACGCTCGACCTGGAGAGCCTTGGCCGCGGCTGAGTTGATGGCGCGCTGCATACACCACGCACGACCAGGACCCCGGCGGCTCGCCGCGCAACCGGGGCCCGCCTCGCTCCGCCGACACCCCGAGCGTGTCGGCGGGCGAGCCGTAGAGTCGCCAGTTGTGGCCGACATCGACGCGCTGGCTGCCCGAGTCCGGGCGGCATCCCATCTGACCGGCACCTTCGTCCTACGGTCGGGGCGCACCAGTACGGAGTACTTCGACAAGTACCTGTTCGAGGCTGAGCCCGCGCTGCTGGCGGAGATTGCTGCCGCGATGGCGGAGCACCTCCCGGCCGGGACGGAACTTCTCGGTGGGCTCGAGCTCGGCGGCATCCCGCTGGTGACACTGCTTTCGGCGCGGACCGGCCTGCCGGCCAGGTTCGTGCGCAAGAAGGCCAAGGAGTACGGCACCCGGCAGATCGCCGAGGGCGGCGAGATCGCGGGCCGGCGGGTCGTTCTGGTCGAGGATGTCGTGACCAGCGGCGGTGCCGTGCTGGACGCCACCCGGGTGCTGCGGGAGCAGGGCGCGATCGTGGAGGACGTCCTGTGCGTCATCGACCGGCAGGAGGGCGGTCGCGAGCGGCTCGCCGAGATCGGTCTCACGCTGCGCCCCGCACTCACCCGGGCCGACCTTGAAGCGGCGGAGCCTCGGGGGTGACCGGGGGCGTTCCGGGCAGCGGCGTCGGCAGCGCGGGCGGTCCGGGCCGGGCACCGACGCTGTTCGTCTACGGAACGCTGCGGTTTCCCGAGGTCGTCGAGGCACTGCTCGCGCGGCGTCCGGTCATGAGCCCGGCCTCGGCCGCGGGGTGGCGGGCTGCGGAGCTGCGGAGCCAGACCTATCCGGGGCTGGTTCCCGCCGGTCCCACCGAGATCTGCGCCGGCGCCTGCCTGCACGGCCTCACCTGGGCGGAACGTGAACTGCTCGACCTGTTCGAGGGCGACTACTACGAGGCACGCGAGGTTTCGCTGGTAGGTGGCGAAGTCGCTGTCGCGTACCTGTGGCGGGGACCCGTGGCGCAGGTACCGGTGTTGGCCTCGAACTGGGACGCAGGCCGGTTCGCGGCGAGGCATCTCGCCGAGTTCGTCGGGCGCTGCCAGCAGTGGCGGGCCCAGGTCGTGCCGAGGCCGCCGCGGTGACAGGTGCCGCGGCGGCCCCGGCGGTCAGGACGTCGATGACCTGGCCAGGACGTCAGGGACTACCAGGACGTCAGGGACGGTCAGGACGTCATCGGTCGAGGTCATCGGTCCGGGTCGGCGGTTCCTCGCCGCCTCGGTGACCGACGTCGCCCTGGACGTTCCGGTAGCCGGTGTCCGGGCGTTCGGCTCCGAGGTGTTCGGAGGTTCCGGCGCCGGAGCGGGTGCCCGGGCCGGCGGTGGTCGGCTGGAAGAAGTCGCCGCCGGCGCCACTGTTGCGCGCCGCGCCACCGCTGTCACCTGCCGCGCGGTCTCCGTCGCCGGTCGCGACGGCGCCACCTCGGGTTCGCGGACCGGCACCGCTGGAGCTACCCGCGTAGGCGCCGCTGCGGACCTGCTCCGCGGAGCCCCGCGCCAGGCCGGGACGGTCTCCTGGGTAGGGCTGCACCGCTCCGCCTGTGCTGACCCGGCTCGGGTAGGTCGCCAGCGCGTAGATCACCAGGATGTCGAGCGCGATGATGACCACCGACCAGACCGGGAACGCGGCGAGGAAGGCCAGCTGACCGATGGCGTTCAGCGCGGCGATGATGATTCCGACCCAGCGGGCGAGCTCGTTGCCGGCCGCGATGGCGAACGCGATGCACATCTCGACGATGCCGACCGCGATCCAGAGCCAGCCCCAGAACGTGGTGCCGGCGTAGATCACTCCGTTGCCGTTCGAGCTGGAGCTCAGGTTGTCCACCACCACGACGTAGTCGCGCAGGGACGCGATGCCGTAGATGAGGTTGTGGAAACCGACGATGAACATGACGACGGCGGCGAAGATCAGCCAACCGTCCGTGCTGCGTGCCTGCCGCAGGTCTACCATCTGGTCCTCCCGGCTGCGCGGCAACGCTTTCTGTAGCCAGGCGGCCACCCTGCGCCGCACGCGAGTCAGATACCCCCGCTGGCCTACGTCACTCCCCGCGCCCGGCCGACTCCCACGATCCGCGCGCACCGGCGCGATCCGTGGCACCGCGCCGACCCGTRCTCAGGGCGCCAGCGCGGTACCCGCGGCCCCGGCGGCTCCCGCTCCCGCGGCTGCGGCTCCGGCGGCAGGGGCTCCGGCGRCAGGGGCCGCACCTGTGGCGCCAACTGTGGCCGGCAGCAGCGCGACCGAGTTCGTCGCCGCCATCCAACGCAGCCGGCCGAACTGGAACGCGCTCTCCCGGCCGCCGGGCACCGAGTACTCGTCCGTGACCGGCAGCCCCAGGCTCGACACGGAACCGCCGAGATCCAGGTAGTGCCGCAGGATCTGGCCGTGCACCTCGTGCGCGCCGGTGGCCAGGCTCCAGTAGATCCAGCCGCCTTCGAACATCGCCTGATGCGCGCCGGGTGCCGCGGCCCACTCGACGTCGCTCAGCGGGCGCTTCAGGAAGCTGTCGGAGCCGCCGAGGGCCAGGTACTTCCGGGCCACCTCGCCGTGCAGCGCCCGTGCTCCGGACCGGACCGACCAGAAGAGCAGTCCGTTCGTGAACGGCCGCCAGCGTCCGCCGCCGCCGGCCGCGAGCTCCGTGTTGGTCGGGGCGCCCAGGGCTATCCGCATGAGACCGCCCGAGGCGTACCTCTTGTCGAGCTCGGACTGGGTTCCGTCGGCGAGCGCGGCCAGAGAGGCGGGCGAGCAGCAGGCGGCGTTCATGTCGACGTTCCCGATGATGCCCGGGACGTCGCCGGACGAGCTGTACTGCCAGATCGCCCAGTTGGACCAGCCCCCGGGTAGCCATCCCGGAGTGTCCTCGTTGTTGTAGATCGCGAACCAGAACGGATAGAGGGCGAAGTCGTCCGTGTCGGCCATGTGGTCCGTCCAGAACGACCGGTAGGTGTAGATGATGGGTGCGCGGCCGGTCTGGGTCTCGAT
The DNA here is from genome assembly GCF_001983215.1 of Frankia sp. CcI49. Lineage (NCBI taxonomy): Bacteria > Bacillati > Actinomycetota > Actinomycetes > Frankiales > Frankiaceae > Frankia > Frankia sp. CcI49. The sequence continues at coordinate 253,514 of NZ_MOWP01000017.1, read as the reverse complement.
CTCCTCGAGGAAGGCCCGGGTCCACGCGGCGAGCGCGACCGGGTCCAGGCCGCCGGTCGTCTCGAGGTCGAGGACGGGGGCCAGATGCCCGGCCGAGCGAGTGAGACCTGTCACAGCCAGGAAGTGCCGTGCCTGGTCGACCGCGGTGGAGATCGGGGCCGCCGGGCGGGCGTAGTGGTAGGCGCCCACGGTGAGCCCCGCCAGCCCGGCCGCGTCGCGGTCCGCGGCGAAGTACGGGTTGGTGTACTCGGTGCCTTCGGTGGCCTTCACGATCGCGAAGCTCACCCCGGAGGCCTTGACCGCGTTCCAGTCGATCGGTGCCGAGCCGGGGTGCTGCCACGAGGCGATGTCGACGCCCTTGGGCCAGGTGGGAGACGGTGCCGCGGAGGCGGTCGGTGCGGACAACGCGACCGCGGTGACGGCGACCGTCGCCGCGCTGAGAACGCGCACGGAGAACCGGCGGGCGTTGCGCAGCCGCCAGGCGGCGACCGAGCGATGGATCACAGCCGGCTCGTCGTCATCCTGGCCACCGGGCCGGCCGGTCGCCTCCGCGCCGGTCGCCTCCGCGCCGGTCGCCTCGGCGCCGGTCGCCTCGGCGCCGGTCGCCTCGGCGCCGGTCGCCTCGGCGCCGGTCGCCTCGGCGCCGGTCGCCTCGCGGCCGATCTCCTCCCGGCCGACCGTCATCCTCGCGCGGGCCCTGTCCGTGGCCGGCTTCCGGTCGGCGGGCCTCGGCTGAGCCTGGAACGCGGCGTGCAGCGTCGCGTAGGACGTCCCGGGCGGCAGGGACGCTCCTGCCGGGACGTGCAGCCCACCCCACGGAACCGGCCGGCTGGCCATCGCTCGCGGGTGCGGCCCAGCTGGGACGTCGGGTGCCGCATCCGGTGTTCGGGAGTCTCGGGGCGGACGGTGCGTGGGCGGCATGGGCAAACCTCGATGCTCGGCGGCGCGGCAGCGGCTGCGGGAGCTCCCGGAAGGGCGCGTATCCGGGGGCATGGCACACGCTAAGCACTCGAGTGATTACTTACAGCTATCGACGTGGGAGGCGTGTCGGGCTGGCCGTCACTCGGATCCGTGCCGATGCGGCCTTGATGGTGCTTCGTCCGTCGAAGTCGTCGCGCAGCGTCGACAACCCGACGGTGGGTGGTCGACGGCGTCGTGACGTCCCGCAGTCGCGCGGCGGCGATCAGGGGTGGCGGTCGAGAGTTGTGATCAAGGGGAGATGTTGCGAGGAGTGGGGTGTTGTGGGGTGGGTTGGCGGCCTGCCCGGCTGACCATGTGTCGGCTCGTCAAACTGATGGGGGCCCGCCCGCCACGAAGGCTCCGGAGTCGTGTAACGTGAGTCCCGCGAACACGCCCCTTTAGCTCAGTCGGCAGAGCGTCTCCATGGTAAGGAGAAGGTCTACGGTTCGATTCCGTAAAGGGGCTCAGGCGGTCCGGTGCCGGGTGGGATCGTGATCGGCAGTAAGTGGTACGTCCGCTTATACTGTCTTCGGGTCTTCGCCCGGCGGTGATCCGTCCTGGCGGTGTAGCTCAGTCTGGCAGAGCAAGCGGCTCATAATCGCTGTGTCGCCGGTTCAAGTCCGGCCACCGCTACCATCGGGTCGCGGCGCACCGTGTAACCCCCAGGGGGTCTGGTGAGTCGCGACCCCTTGGCTTGTAAGCATTCGAGACAGGAAGAGGCCTCTCGCCGTGGCTGCCACCGACGTTCGTCCGAAGATCACAATGGCGTGTCAGGTGTGCAAGCACCGCAACTACATCACGCGCAAGAACCGGCGGAACGACCCCGACCGTCTCGAGCTGCGCAAGTTCTGCCCGAACTGCCGCACGCACACGGAGCACCGCGAGACCCGCTGACCGATCGAGGTCACACTCTCGCGGCAGGCGGTGGATCGCGTCGCCGTTCCCGGCACTGGCGGCTTTTCAGCTTCCGCCGGTGACCGTCAGAGATGTTTGCCCGGGCGGGTCCGAAATCTCTCGGACCCGCCCGGGTTCTTTGCTGTTCTGGCCTCTGTCCAGGCTGGCACGACGCCGCGCCCGGTAGGGTCCTGAACCGGTCGGATGGACCGGCGTGGCCCGATCCGATCCCGCCGACGTCGGGCCCTCGTCGAGATCGGAGCGTGCTGTGCCGTTGAACCAGGACTTCGTCGGTCGTAGCTACACGTCCGAGGTGCCCTTCCAGGTGGGCCGTGAGCACATCCGCCAGTTCGCCCGTGCGATCGGCGACGACAATCCGCTGTACCACGACGTGGCGGCGGCGAAGGCAGCCGGTCACGCCGATCTGCTCGCGCCGCCGACGTTCCTGGTCACCACCATTCCGGGAAGCCTCGGCCTGCCGACCGACGATCCGGCGCTGGGGCTGGACTACTCGCTCGTCGTGCACGGCGAGCAGAGATTCACCTTCCACCGGCCGTTGGTGGCCGGCGACGAGCTGGTCGTGCGGTCGACGCTGGCCTCCATTCGGCCGGTCGGGCGCAACGAGGTGCTCGTCACGGCGTACGACTTCCTGACGACGAGCGGCGAGCTCGTCGCCGAGGGGACCTGCAGTCTGGTGTCCCGCGGCACGGCTCCGCCGCGGTGAACGACCGATCGGAGCTGTGGATGCCTTCCACCGTCAGCACTGTCAGCTATGACGAGGTTGCCGTGGGCACCGAGATCGGTGACCGGATCTTCACCCTGCGCCGGTCCGATCTGGTGCGGTACGCCGGTGCCTCGGGAGACTTCAACCCCATCCACTGGAACGAGCGGGTGGCCCAGGAGGCGGGGCTGCCGGGGGTGCTCGCGCACGGCATGCTGACGATGGCCACCGCGGGTCGTCTGGTCACCGACTGGGCCGGTGATCCGGGGGCGGTGCTCGAGTACGGTGTGAAGTTTTCCTCACCGATTGTGGTGCCTGACGACGACGAGGGCGCCCAGGTCTCGGTCCAGGGCGTTGTCGAGAAGAAGCTGGACGGTGGCCGCGTCGTGGTGAACCTCACAGTTCGCCACCAGGGTGCCAAGGTCCTCATGGCCGCGCGGGCGACGGTCCAGCTTTCCTGAGCGGTGGCCGGGCCCCGTCGGCGGGTCGGGCAGCCCGCAGGCGAGTGGGAGCGGCGGCCAGCTCAGGGGCCGGCTGTGAGGCCGTGAGACGGCTGTGAGGCCACGAGACGGGCACGGGCCCCGCGGCGGCTCGCCGCGGGGCCCGTGCTGGGAACTCGGAGTGCTTCGGGAGCCGCTCAGGCCGCCTCGGCCAGCAGCGCCGCGAGCCGCCGGACACCCTCGACCAGGTCGTTGTCCCCGAGGGCGTAGGACAGCCTGGCGAAGTTCGGGGTGCCGAAGGCCTCGCCGGGGACGATCGCGACGCCGGCCTCCTCCAGGATGAGCTGGCACAGGTCGCCGGAGGTGGTCGGGGTCTTCCCCCGCAGGGTGCGGCCGATCACGCCCTCCAGTGACGGGTAGGCGTAGAAGGCGCCGTCCGGGAGCGGGCACTGCACGCCCGGGATCTGGACGAGCATCTCGTGCATGGTCTTGCGGCGGCGGTCGAACGCCGTCCGCATCTCGTAGACGGCGTCGAGGGGACCCGCGACGGCCGCGAGCGCCGCGGCCTGCGCGACGTTGCAGACGTTCGACGTGGCGTGGGACTGCATGTTGGTGGCTGCCTTGATGATGTCGAGCGGGGCGATCATCCAGCCGACCCGCCAACCGGTCATCGCGTAGGTCTTGGCCACACCGTTGACGACGATCCACCGGTCGCCGAGCTCCGGTGCCTCGACGGGCATCGAGGAGAAGCGCGCGTCGCCGTAGACGAGGTGCTCGTAGATCTCGTCGCTGATCACGTAGATGCCGGCCTCGGCTGCCCAACGGCCGATGGCGCGGACTTCCTCCGGCGTGTGGACGGCGCCGGTCGGGTTCGACGGCGAGCAGAACAGGAGAACCTTGGTGCGGGGGGTCCGGGCGGCCTCGAGCTGCTCGACGGTCACCCGATAACCGGCGTCAGGGCCGGTCACGACATCGACGGGGACACCGCCGGCGAGTCGGATCGCCTCGGGATAGGTCGTCCAGTAGGGCGCCGGCAGGAGGACCTCGTCGCCGGGGTCGAGCAGGGTCGCGAACGACTGGTAGACGGCCTGCTTGCCGCCGTTGGTGATGAGGACCTGACTCGGCTCGATGACCAGGTTGGAATCCCGCCTGGTCTTCTCCGCGACGGCCTCACGCAGGTCCGGCAGGCCCGCGGCCGGGGTGTAGCGGTGCATGGCCGGTGCGCGGCACGCCTTCTCCGCGGCGGCGACGATGTGCTCGGGCGTGGGAAAATCGGGCTCGCCGGCACCGAAGCCGATCACGTCCCTGCCCGCGGCGCGCATCGCCTTGGCGGTCGCGTCGACGGCTAGGGTCGCGGAGGGCGCGATGCCTGCGATGCGGTGGGAGATCCTGCTCATGGGTCGCCATGCTGCCACGGGGGAGCGGTCTGGGGCCGGCCCGTCCGGCCCGTCCTGGGGCGACTAGCGGACGTCCAAGAGCACCGTGTGGCGAGCTTCTGGGCGATGACGGGGTATGCTCGATCCGCTCGGTCTGTCGGGCCCGCTTGCGGGCCCAAAAGTTCGAGTACGTCTAAGGGGCGTGGCTCAATTGGTAGAGCACCGGTCTCCAAAACCGGCGGTTGCAGGTTCGAGTCCTGTCGCCCCTGCGTTGGACCGACGAACGAGTGGGTGGAGCTGAGTGGCGACCGATACGCGTGACGCGGCACCGCGGGCCGGCCGGTCCGCGCGGGCTGACCGTCGTCGGTCGCCGTTCTCGATTGTCCGCAGGATTCGTCAGTTCGTCCGCGAGGTCATCGGGGAGCTCCGCAAGGTCGTCTACCCGGGGCGTAGCGAGCTGGTCACCTACGTGATCGTCGTGCTCGTCTTCGTCACGGTGATGACGGCCTTCGTTGCTGGCCTTGACTTCGGCCTGACGAAGGCGGTCCTCGCGGTCTTCGGCTGATACCGAGGCCGCGTCGGGCTCCGAGCCGGGCTGACCGATGGTCGGCGTGGCCCAGTGCCTGGCCTGGCCGGTTCCGGCCTGATCCGGTTCGCCCCGTCGCGTCGTGCGCGGGTTGAGGTGCCGGCCACAGGCGGGCACCGCGGGCGGGTCCAGTCCAGAAGGGCCGTTCGGCGGGTGACGGCCGTCAGCGACAGAACCACCCACCAGTGCATCCGTCCACGAGAAAAGGATCGGCCGCGTGTCCCAGTCTCCCGAGCACGCTTCCTCCGAGCAGGGGGAGGCGCTCGAACGCCTCGACCCCGTCGCGGCGTTCGAGCGCGACGAGGTCGCGAGCACGGATGCCGCGGCCGAACCCGACGTGGACGACGCCGAGTCGGTAGACCAGGCCGAGTCGGCCGACCAGGCGGAGGCGGACGTGCCCTCGGCGGCGGAGACGGCCCCGGCCGCCGAGGCCGAGCCGGCGGAGGACGACGCCGACGACCTGCTCCGTGCGCTGGAGGAGGCGCCGGGCGAGTGGTACGTCGTGCACTCCTACGCGGGTTACGAGAACAAGGTCAAGGCCAATCTCGAGACCCGGATCTCCAGCCTCAACATGGAGGACTACATCTTCCAGATCGAGGTGCCCACCGAGGAGGTCCCGGTGGTCAAGAACGGCAAGCGCCAGCTCGTCCTGCAGAAGAAGTACCCCGGCTACATCTACGTCCGGATGGATCTCACCGACCAGTCCTGGTCGGCGGTCCGGAACACGCCGGGTGTGACCGGGTTCGTGGGCCTCACGAACCGGCCTTCGCCGCTGCGCCGCGAAGAGGTGGTCGCCATCCTCGCGCCGGTCGCGCCGAAGGAGAAGAAGGTCGAGACGGTCAAGGCCCAGGAGTTCGAGGTCGGGGAGTCCGTCACGGTCATGGACGGCCCGTTCGCCACCCTGCCTGCCACCATCAGCGAGATCAACCTCGACGCGCAGCGCCTCAAGGTGCTTGTCTCCATCTTCGGTCGGGAGACGCCGGTCGAGCTCCAGTTCAACCAGGTCGCGAAGATCTGATCCGCTCCGTAGAACTCCGGTAGGAAGACGAACAGATGCCTCCCAAGAAGAAGAAGATCACTGCGCTGATCAAGCTCCAGATCAACGCCGGCAAGGCGACCCCGGCCCCGCCGGTCGGCCCGGCCCTCGGCCAGCACGGCGTGAACATCATGGAGTTCTGCAAGCAGTACAACGCGGCCACCGAGTCGCAGGCCGGCAACGTCGTGCCGGTCGAGATCACGGTGTACGACGACCGTTCCTTCACCTTCGTCACCAAGACCCCGCCGGCCGCGCGGCTGATCCTCAAGGCCGCCGGTGTCGACAAGGGCAGCGGCACGCCGCACCGGGTCAAGGTCGCGAAGCTGACGCCGGCCCAGGTCCGTGAGATCGCCCAGACGAAGCTGCCCGACCTGAACGCGAACAGCCTCGAGGCGGCAGAGAAGATCATCGCGGGCACCGCTCGGTCGATGGGTATCACCGTCGGCGAGTGAGCCCCTTCCGTGGTCGCCGTGTGACCACGGAGCTCTACGACCACGGGCGCTGCACAACCACGAACACTGCACGACCACGAACGCGACGCCGCGACGACTCCGTCACGGCGAGTCATGTGGGAGGGCCTGTTCCGTTCCGACCCTGTCCGGGATCACGCCGGGCCCGGTGTCGGGTGGCCAGGACCCGCCAACACCACAGGGAGAGCACATGAAGCGCAGCAAGGCGTACCGCGCCGCGGCTGAGAAGATCGACCGGGCCGCTCTCTACAGCCCGCTCGAGGCCGCGAAGCTGGCCCGCGAGACGTCCTCCACGAAGTACGACGCGACCGTCGAGGTCGCGATCCGTCTCGGTGTGGACCCGCGCAAGGCGGACCAGATGGTCCGCGGCACGGTCAACCTGCCGCACGGCACCGGGAAGTCGCCGCGGGTCGCCGTCTTCGCCGCCGGTGAGAAGGCCGCCGAGGCCACCGCCGCCGGTGCGGATGTCGTCGGCAGCGACGACCTGGTCGCGCGGATCCAGGAGGGCTTCCTCGACTTCGACGCCACGGTCGCCACGCCGGACCAGATGGCGAAGGTCGGCCGGATCGCCCGTATCCTCGGCCCGCGTGGCCTGATGCCCAACCCGAAGACCGGGACGGTCACCCTAGACGTGGCCAAGGTCGTCGGTGACATCAAGGGCGGTAAGATCAACTTCCGGGTCGACAAGCAGGGCAACCTGCACATCGTCATCGGCAAGGTGAGCTTCTCGGAGGCGCAGCTCATCGAGAACTACGGCGTGGCGCTGGACGAGATCGTCCGGGTCAAGCCGTCCGCGGCGAAGGGCCGTTACCTCAAGAAGATCACCTTCGCGACGACGATGGGCCCCGGTATCCCGGTGGACCCGAACCGGACCCGCAACCTCCTGGAGGAGACCCCGGTCTGACCGGGCGTCGCAGACGTCGCGCGTCGACATCGCGCGCGGGCGTCGCGCGCGGACTCCGAAGGGGCACGCACCGTTTTTCGGGCGTGCCCCTTCGTTCGTTCCTGCGCCGATGCCTGCTACCATTGCGAACAGTTCCACACCGAAGACCGCTGGTCGTTCTTCAGCTGTCAGGGTTCCGGTTGTCGCGGGATCCAGGCACTGGAGGCCGAAGGCTCGGATTTCCGAGCGGCCCGCGCAGGTGGCGAACGGGAAGTCGTAACGAAGACCGTCAGGTTCGCTGGTCGTCCACTCCGATGGGCCGCCAGCCTCCCGGGCACAGTCGGATGTTCTTGACGCCCCCGCGCCTCGCTGCGCCGGGGCGTTCGTTGTTTCCAGGGCTTGTCGGCATGGCCGGCCGACACCTGAAGGAGCCCGATGGCGAACTCGGAGAAGACCGCCGCCGTGGCGGAGATCGCCGAGGAGTTCCGTGGTTCGACCGCCGCGGTGCTGACCGAGTATCGCGGCCTCACGGTGAGCCAGCTCACCGAGCTGCGTCGCACCCTCGGCGAGACCACTCGTTACGCGGTGGTCAAGAACACCCTCACCAAGATCGCGGCAGAGCAGGCCGGGGTCTCCGGCCTCGATGACCTGCTCGTCGGCCCGACCGCCGTGGCCTTCGTCGGGGGCGACCCCGTCGAGGCGGCGAAGGGGCTGCGGGACTTCGCCCGCGCCAACCCGGCCCTGATCGTCAAGGGCGGGTTCGTCGAGGGCAAGGCGATGACCGCGGACGAGATCCGCAAGCTCGCCGACCTGGAATCCCGCGAGGTGCTGCTCGCCAAGCTGGCCGGGGCGATGAACGGCTCCCTGGCGAAGGCGGTCGGCCTGTTCGCGGCTCCGCTGTCCCAGGTCGCCCGCCTCGCCGAGGCGCTGCGCGCGCAGCGCGAGGCGACGGCCGGCGCCGAGCCGGCCGCGGCCGAGGCAGCTGCCACCGACGCCTGAGCGATCCCCGCTCACCACGGACCATCCCCCGCACGAAGGCCCGGCTGACCGGGCGCCGGATCACCTGATCGGCATTACCAGGAAGGAACCGCCACCATGGCGAAGCTTTCGACCACCGAGCTTCTCGACGCCTTCAAGGAGATGACTCTCCTCGAGCTCTCCGAGTTCGTGAAGGAGTTCGAGGACACCTTCGGCGTGACCGCTGCCGCTCCGGTCGCCGTCGCGGCCGCGCCGGCTGCCGGTGGCGGCGGCGGCGAGGCTGCCGCGGCCGAGGAGCAGGACGAGTTCGACGTGATCCTCGAGGCCGTCGGCGACAAGAAGATCCAGGTCATCAAGGAGGTCCGCGCGCTCACCAGCCTGGGCCTCAAGGAGGCCAAGGACCTCGTCGACGGCGCGCCGAAGCCCGTCCTCGAGAAGGTTGCCAAGGAGGCCGCTGAGAAGGCCAAGGCGGCTCTCGAGGGCGCTGGCGCCACGGTCACCGTCAAGTAGTTCGCCGGGTGCCGCCAGCGGCACCTGTGGAATCTGAAGCCCCGTCCTGGACTTCTCCAGGGCGGGGCTTCGCCGCGTCCGGTGGTGTGTCTGTGCGGCTGCGGGTCGCCGGCCGGGGGCCGGCGTCGTTCCGGCGACCAGTCGATCGCGGAATCGCGCCAGTCAAGATCGGTACGCGGGCGGACGCGGCTGCTGTCGCCACGGGCAGGCGGCAGCCGCAGTGGCGGCCCGAAGCGTTGAGGATTCTGGTCGTTCGCGAGCCTGTCGCAGGCTGGCGCCCATCAAGATCGCTAATCGGTGGGCGGAAAGGTTCGCGCTCCTCGAACGCGGCCGGACCTCCGAGTGCCAGGTAGCCCGGCAGGCCCGGTCCTGGTAGGCCCGGTCCTGGTAGGCCCGGTTTGGCGGGTCGCAGGAGTGAACGGTTCTGGTCGTTCCGACGACCAAGATTCTTCCTTCTTGCGGGTCACCAGGCAGCCCTGCGCCCCTTCTGCGCCTCATGAGGTGAATTGCCGATGCTGTGCGGGAGGCGCGGGATCCTCGATGGGTGCCCGTGCGGGCGGAGGTTCGCGTTCCATCGGCGCGGTTCCGCCAGGCCCACGCCGGTAACTCGGATCCGCCGCATCTCAGGATTCTGCTACAGGCTCTCTCGCGGCCAGGATCCTCAAGTCCTGGCCGACGGCAGTGGCCGCGGCGGCGGCAGTAGCGGCAGCTCGAAGAGCCGAGGATCGCCGTCCTGGCGACCGCGATCCTCAGGCCGTACTTGGTCGCAGCGGCGACGCCGACTGGTGGCGGGCGTCAGACGGGCGCCATCGGTGGTAAGACCTATGTGCTGTCCGTCGGTCGGGGCCGGTGCGCAGCGTGACGAGGTGCGGGGGGCTGGCGGCCTGCGGGCGGCCGGGCCGGGAGGCGGACCGCCTGCTCGAATCGCCGTCTTCATGCATGAATGGCCTTTTCACGACGCATGTCCGTATGCGGCGGGCGGGCTCTCGGCGGCGGGCTGACCCCGCCTCCGGGGCCGGCCTCGGCCGGAACTGCCAGTCAGCGCGGGCCCTTGCCCGAGACGATGTTGGCTTCGGGCCCTTGACGAGCTCCCGGGCAACGGAGTTCCATCGTTTTGCGAACCTTCGTCGGGAAGCGGCGCGTGACTTGATCATGTCTCGTCCTTGCCAGCAGTGAAGCCCTCGGCTACACTGCTAGTTTGCGCTGTCTTTCTCGTTACATCGGGCTCGTCGGTAACACGTTCGACATCGGGATCCGGCCCCATCGGGTGATCGGGTTCGCGCTGCGGAGCGGTCCGCGGCTCTCTGGCCCAGTGGCCGAGGGCTCGCCGCCTCAGCGGGTTCGGGTGACGCGAGAGCGGCGTGGCCGTGCCTCGTTCGCGAGCACGGCGGCCCGGCTGTCCGCAACGAGACCCGAACGAGACTTCTCGCCCTTGCACCGACACACCGATCCGAGACCGCCGCGCCGGCGGCGCCTGGGCATTCCAGCGCCTGCCGACCAGACCCGCGGCGGCTTTGTCGTGCCCGGAGCCCTCGCTGGCCCGGATGCCCCGTGGACCTCTGCCCCGGCTGCTCCGCTCGATCCACTCGGCCGGTTCGGCCCGACCGCCCCGTTCGCGCAGGCGTCCGCGGGGGCGGGCATTGCCCGACGGACTGTCGTATCGGCGAAGGAGCCTCTCTCTCGGGATCGTCGCATTGCCGGGGCACCCCCCGCCGATGTTCCGCATAACCGTAGCGAGACACTGATCACCTGACCACCCCCAAACGGATCCTTGACATCCGCGACGCCAGCCCCACGATCAGGCCACCGGAAGGACCACCTTGGCCGCCTCGCGTTCCGCCTCCCGCATCTCGTTCGCCAAGATCATCGAGCCTCTCGAGGTCCCGGATCTTCTCGCCCTGCAGACGCAGTCGTTCGATTGGCTGATCGGTAACGACGCCTGGGCRGAGCGGGTCCAGGAGAGCATCGACGCCGGTAAGGACGACGTTCCCATCACCTCCGGGCTCGAGGAGGTCTTCGAGGAGATCTCCCCGATCGAGGACTTCTCCGGCTCGATGTCCCTGTCCTTCCGGGATCACAGGTTCGAGCCTCCCAAGTACTCCGTCGAGGAGTGCAAGGACAAGGACATGACGTTCTCGGCGCCGTTGTTCGTCACCGCCGAGTTCACCAACAACACCACTGGCGAGATCAAGAGCCAGACGGTGTTCATGGGCGATTTCCCGCTCATGACGCCGAAGGGCACGTTCGTCATCAACGGCACCGAGCGCGTGGTGGTCAGCCAGCTCGTCCGTTCCCCGGGCGTCTACTTCGAGAAGGCGATCGACAAGGCGTCCGACAAGGACCTTTTCTCCTGCAAGATCATCCCCTCGCGGGGGGCCTGGCTCGAGTTCGAGATCGACAAGCGGGACACCGTCGGCGTGCGCATCGACCGCAAGCGCCGCCAGTCGGTCACCGTGCTGCTCAAGGCGCTGGGCTGGGACGAGGCGCGCATCCTGGAGCGGTTCGGCGAGTTCCCGTCGATGCGGGTGACGCTGGAGAAGGACCACACCTCCAGCCAGGACGACGCGCTGCTCGACATCTACCGGAAGCTGCGCCCGGGCGAGCCGCCGACGCGGGAGTCGGCGCAGACCCTGCTGGAGAACCTCTTCTTCAACCCGAAGCGCTACGACCTGGCCAAGGTCGGTCGCTACAAGGTCAACAAGAAGCTGGAGCTCGAGGTCGCGTACGACGTCGGCGTCCTCACCGAGGACGACGTCGTCCGCACGATCGAGTACATCGTCAAGCTGCACGCGGGCCAGGAGCCGGACACCTACGAGGTCGACGACATCGACCACTTCGGTAACCGGCGTCTGCGCACCGTCGGCGAGCTCATCCAGAACCAGGTCCGCCTGGGCCTCGCCCGGATGGAGCGCGTCGTGCGCGAGCGCATGACGACCCAGGACGTCGAGGCGATCACGCCGCAGACCCTGATCAACATCCGGCCGGTCGTCGCCTCCATCAAGGAGTTCTTCGGCACCAGCCAGCTGTCCCAGTTCATGGACCAGACCAACCCGCTGGCCGGCCTGACCCACAAGCGCCGTCTGTCGGCGCTGGGCCCCGGCGGTCTGTCCCGGGAGCGGGCCGGCTTCGAGGTCCGTGACGTGCACCCCAGCCACTACGGCCGGATGTGCCCGATCGAGACGCCGGAAGGCCCGAACATCGGTCTGATCGGCTCGCTGTCGACGTTCGCGCGGGTCAACCCGTTCGGCTTCGTCGAGACCCCGTACCGCAAGGTGGAGAACGGCCGGGTCACCGGCCAGATCGACTACCTGACCGCGGACGAGGAGGACCGGCACGTCAAGGCGCAGGCGAACACCCCGCTGAACGCGGACGGCTCGTTCGCCGAGGAGCGCGTCCTGGTCCGCCGTAAGGGCGGTGAGGTCGAGTTCATCCCGCCGGACGAGGTCGACTACATGGACGTCTCGCCGCGCCAGATGGTGTCGGTGGCGACGGCCATGATCCCGTTCCTCGAGCACGACGACGCCAACCGCGCCCTGATGGGCTCGAACATGCAGCGCCAGTCGGTTCCGCTGCTGCGTTCGGAGTCCCCGCTGGTCGGGACCGGCATGGAGGCCCGCGCGGCCAAGGACGCCGGTGACGTCGTCGTCTGCGCGCAGTCCGGTGTGGTCGAGGACCTGTCGGCCGACTACATCACCGTCATGCACGACGACGGCACCCGGCGCACCTACCGGCTGGCGAAGTTCCGCCGGTCGAACCAGGGCACCTGCATCAACCAGAAGCCGATCGTCTTCGAGGGGGACCGGGTCGAGGCCGGCCAGGTCATCGCGGACGGTCCGTGCACCGACAACGGCGAGATGGCGCTGGGCAAGAACCTGCTCGTCGCCTTCATGCCGTGGGAGGGGCACAACTACGAGGACGCGATCATCCTCTCCCAGCGCCTCGTCCAGGACGACGTCCTCTCCTCGATCCACATCGAGGAGCACGAGGTCGACGCCCGGGACACCAAGCTGGGCCCGGAGGAGATCACCCGGGACATCCCGAACGTGGCCGAGGAGGTCCTGGCGGACCTCGACGAGCGCGGCATCATCCGGATCGGTGCCGAGGTCTCGCCCGGTGACGTGCTGGTCGGCAAGGTCACCCCGAAGGGTGAGACCGAGCTGACCCCGGAGGAGCGCCTGCTGCGCGCGATCTTCGGTGAGAAGGCGCGGGAGGTCCGTGACACCTCGCTGAAGGTGCCGCACGGCGAGTCCGGCAAGGTCATCGGCGTCCGCGTGTTCTCCCGGGAGGACGGCGACGAGCTGCCGCCGGGTGTGAACGAGCTGGTCCGCGTCTACGTGGCCCAGAAGCGGAAGATCACCGATGGTGACAAGCTCGCCGGCCGCCACGGCAACAAGGGTGTCATCGCCAAGATCCTGCCCGTCGAGGACATGCCCTTCCTCTCCGACGGCACCGCGGTCGACGTCGTCCTGAACCCGCACGGCGTGCCGCGGCGTATGAACATCGGCCAGATCCTGGAGACCCACCTCGGGTGGGTGGCCAAGACCGGGTGGCAGGTCGACTCCGGCTCCGAGGACTGGAAGGAGCGCCTGCGCGGTATCGGCGCCGACGCCGCCCCGCCCGGAACGAACGTGGCGACGCCGGTCTTCGACGGCGCCCGCGAGGAGGAGATCACCGGCCTGCTCGACGCCACCCTGCCGAACCGGGACGGTACGCAGCTCATCGGCTCCTCGGGCAAGGCCGAGCTGTTCGACGGCCGCACGGGGGAGCCCTACCCGTACCCGGTGGCGGTCGGCTACATCTACATCCTCAAGCTCCTGCACCTGGTCGACGACAAGATCCACGCCCGGTCGACCGGCCCCTACTCGATGATCACGCAGCAGCCGCTCGGTGGTAAGGCGCAGTTCGGTGGCCAGCGGTTCGGCGAGATGGAGGTGTGGGCGTTGGAGGCGTACGGCGCCGCCTACGCCCTGCAGGAGCTGCTGACGATCAAGTCCGACGACGTCGTGGGCCGCGTCAAGGTCTACGAGGCCATCGTCAAGGGCGAGAACATCCCGGAACCCGGTATCCCGGAGTCGTTCAAGGTCCTCATCAAGGAGATGCAGTCGCTGTGCCTCAACGTCGAGGTGCTGTCCAGCGACGGTGTCTCGATCGAGATGCGGGACACCGACGAGGACGTCTTCCGCGCGGCGGAGGAGCTCGGTATCGATCTGTCGCGGCGTGAGCCGAGCAGCGTCGAGGAGGTCTGACGTGACGGGGGGCCTGGTCTAGCCAGGCCAGGCCCCCGACCCCGTCCACTCGTGCCACCCGGCGCGGCACCCACCGGTGCCTGACCGGGGGCCCCGGCAGCGTCCCGACTGAGAAAGAGAGAGCAGGCGACAGTCTTGCTGGACGTCAACTTCTTCGACGAGCTGCGCATCGGTCTGGCCACCGCGGACGACATCCGCCAGTGGTCGTTCGGTGAGGTCAAGAAGCCGGAGACGATCAACTACCGCACCCTCAAGCCGGAGAAGGACGGGCTCTTCTGCGAGAAGATCTTCGGTCCGACCCGGGACTGGGAGTGCTACTGCGGGAAGTACAAGCGGGTCCGGTTCAAGGGCATCATCTGTGAGCGCTGTGGCGTCGAGGTAACCCGCGCCAAGGTGCGTCGTGAGCGGATGGGCCACATCGAGCTCGCCGCCCCGGTGACCCACATCTGGTACTTCAAGGGTGTGCCGAGCCGTCTCGGCTACCTGCTGGACCTGGCGCCGAAGGACCTGGAAAAGGTCATCTACTTCGCCGCCTACATGATCACCAAGGTCGACGCCGACGGTCGGCACCGCGACCTGCCGACTCTCGAGGCCCGTATCGGCGTCGAGAAGCAGCAGCTCGAGGACAAGAAGAACGCCGACGTCGAGACCCGCCAGCGCAAGCTGGAGGAGGACCTCGCGCAGCTGGAGGCCGAAGGGGCCAAGGGCGACGCGCGCCGCAAGGTCCGCGAGTCGGCCGAGCGCGAGATGCGCCAGATCCGGGACCGTTCGCAGCGCAAGATCGACGACCTCGAGCGGGTCTTCGAGCGCTTCAAGAACATGAAGGTCCAGGACCTGGAACCGGACGAGCTGCTCTACCGCGAGCTGCGCGACCGGTTCGGCCAGTACTTCGAGGGCGGCATGGGCGCCGAGGCGCTGCAGCGCCGGCTCTCCGAGTTCGACCTGGCCTCCGAGGCGGAGTCGCTGCGCGAGACCATCCGCAGCGGCAAGGGGCAGAAGAAGGCCCGCGCGCTCAAGCGGCTCAAGGTCGTGTCGGCGTTCCTCAACACCCGCAACTCCCCGATGGGGATGGTGCTGGACTGCGTCCCGGTCATCCCGCCGGACCTGCGCCCGATGGTGCAGCTCGACGGTGGCCGGTTCGCGACGTCCGACCTGAACGACCTGTACCGCCGGGTCATCAACCGGAACAACCGGCTGAAGCGGCTGCTCGACCTCGGCGCGCCCGAGATCATCGTCAACAACGAGAAGCGGATGCTGCAGGAGGCCGTCGACGCGCTGTTCGACAACGGCCGCCGCGGCCGGCCCGTCACCGGGCCCGGCAACCGTCCGCTCAAGTCGCTGTCCGACATGCTCAAGGGCAAGCAGGGCCGGTTCCGCCAGAACCTGCTCGGCAAGCGGGTCGACTACTCCGGCCGTTCGGTCATCGTCGTCGGCCCGCAGCTGAAGCTGCACCAGTGCGGCCTGCCCAAGCAGATGGCGCTGGAGCTGTTCAAGCCGTTCGTGATGAAGCGGCTGGTCGACCTCAACCACGCGCAGAACATCAAGTCGGCGAAGCGCATGGTCGAGCGGGCCCGCCCCGTCGTGTGGGACGTGCTCGAAGAGGTCATCACCGAGCACCCCGTGCTGCTCAACCGGGCGCCGAYCCTGCACCGGCTCGGCATCCAGGCGTTCGAGCCGCAGCTGGTCGAGGGCAAGGCGATCCAGATCCACCCGCTGGTCTGCACCGCCTTCAACGCCGACTTCGACGGTGACCAGATGGCGGTGCACCTGCCGCTGTCCGCCGAGGCGCAGGCCGAGGCGCGGATCCTGATGCTGTCGAGCAACAACATCCTGTCGCCGGCGTCGGGACGTCCGCTGGCCATGCCCAGCCTCGACATGGTCACCGGGGTGTTCCACCTGTCCCGGATGGCTGACGGCGCGCTCGGCGAGGGCCGGTACTTCTCCGGCGTGGCCGAGGCGCAGATGGCCTTCGACGCGCGTGAGATCCAGCTGCAGGCCCGCATCCAGGTGCGGCTGCGGGAGAGCACGCCGCCGACCGACTGGGTGCCGCCGGCGGACTGGTTGCCGGGTGACCCGTTCACCCTGGAGACCACGTTCGGGCGCTGCCTGCTCAACGAGGCGCTGCCGGAGGGCTACCCCTTCATCAACGCCCAGCTGAACAAGAAGGCACAGGCCGCGATCGTCAACGACCTGGCCGAGCGGTACCCGAAGATCCAGGTGGCGGCGACGCTGGACGCCCTCAAGAGCGCCGGCTTCTACTGGGCCACCCGGTCCGGTGTGACGGTCGCGATCGAGGACGTCATCGCCCCGCCGAACAAGGGCGAGATCCTCGACGAGTACGAGCAGCGGGCCGACCGGGTGCAGAAGCAGTTCGACCGCGGTTTCCTCTCCGACGAGGAGCGCCGCAGCGAGCTGGTCCAGATCTGGACCGAGGCGACGAACAAGATCGCCGAGGCCATGGAGGCGAACTTCCCGGAGACCAACCCGGTCTACACGCTGGTCAACTCCGGGGCCGCCGGAAACATGATGCAGATCCGGCAGCTCGCCGGCATGCGTGGCCTGGTCTCCAACCCCAAGGGTGAGATCATCCCGCGGCCGATCAAGGCGAACTTCCGCGAAGGCCTCACCGTGCTCGAGTACTTCATCTCGACGCACGGTGCCCGTAAGGGTCTCGCGGACACCGCCCTGCGGACCGCCGACTCCGGCTACCTGACCCGTCGTCTGGTCGACGTCAGCCAGGACGTCATCGTGCGCGATGACGACTGTGGCACCGAGCGTGGCATCCTCACCCGGATCGCGCGCAAGGGCCCGGACGGAACGCTGGTGCGCGACCGTTACGCGGAGACCTCCGCGTACGCCCGCACGCTGGCCTCCGACGCCGTCGACGCCCAGGGCGAGGTCGTCGTCCCGGCCGGGGCCGACGCGGGTGACGTGGTCATCGGCCAGATCATCGAGGCCGGCATCGAGACGGTGCGGGTGCGCTCGGCGCTCACCTGCGAGTCGCGGATGGGCGTCTGCGCGCAGTGCTACGGCCGCTCGCTGGCCACCGGCAAGCTGGTGGACGTCGGTGAGGCCGTCGGTATCGTCGCGGCCCAGTCGATCGGTGAGCCGGGTACGCAGCTGACGATGCGTACCTTCCACTCGGGTGGTGTCGCCGGTGACGACATCACCCAGGGTCTGCCCCGAGTCGTCGAGCTGTTCGAGGCCCGTAGCCCCAAGGGCAAGGCCCCGATCAGCGAGGTGGTCGGCCGGGTAAAGATCGAGGAGACGGAGAAGACCTTCAAGGTCGTCATCGTCCCCGACGACGGCAGCGAGGAGATCGCCTACCCGGTGTCCCGCCGCTCCCGGCTGCGGGTGCGGGAGGGCGAGCGGGTCGATGTCGGCGCCCAGCTCATCGACGGTGCCGTCGACCCGCACGAGGTGCTGCGCATCCTCGGCCCGCGCCAGGTGCAGCTGCACCTGGTCGACCAGGTGCAGGAGGTGTACCGGTCGCAGGGTGTGTCGATCCACGACAAGCACATCGAGATCATCATCCGCCAGATGCTCAAGCGGGTGAACGTGCTGGAGTCGGGGGAGACCGCGCTGCTGCCCGGCGAGCTCGTCGAGCGGGCCCGGTTCGAGAGCGAGAACCGCCGCGTGGTGGAGACCGGCGGTCAGCCGGCCTCGGCCCGTCCGGTGCTCATGGGTATCACCAAGGCGTCGCTGGCCACCGAGTCGTGGCTGTCGGCGGCCTCCTTCCAGGAGACCACCCGGGTGCTCACCGACGCGGCGATCAACGCCCGTTCGGACTCGTTGGTCGGCCTCAAGGAGAACGTCATCATCGGAAAGCTCATCCCGGCGGGTACCGGTATCTCCCGGTACCGCAACATCCGGGTGGAGCCGACCGACGAGGCGCGTGCGGCGATGTACTCCGTCAGCGGCTACGACGACGGCGGCTCGGTCGAGTACGGCGCGTTCGGTGCCGGCTCCGGCCAGGCCGTCCCGCTGGACGAGTTCGACTACCGCAGCTCCGGCGACTACCGCTGATCCGCTCCGGGCGGGCCGACCAGCCCGCCCGGCCGGTGTGACGGCGGCCCGGCCCGGCAGGCCCACATCAGGTGGGCCTGCCGGGCTTTTCGCGTTCCTGGGCGTGTCACGGGGCGTGCGCTCGGGGTGGGATCACAGTAGGATCACAGTAGGATTGATCCATGACGGTGGCGGTGTTGGAAATGAGCAGGCTCCAGCCAGGCGTCTCCGGCTCGTCGGCCAAGCGCAAGGTCTCGATCACGCTGGACGCGGACCTCGTCGCCGAGCTGGAGGCCACCGGGGAGAACCTCTCGGCACAGGTCAACCTGGCGCTGCGGGACGAACTGCACCGGCGGCGGCGTCAGCGGGCCCTGGCGGCCCTCGTCGACCGCCTCGACGCCGAGGCGCCCGAGCGTGATCCGGCGGCGGACGAGCGGGAGACCGAGGGCTACATGCGGCTGCTCGGGGGTCCGTCGGCGTGAGGCTCGTGCTGGACGCGGAGGCGGTCAACGCGCTGCTCCAGCGCGACCACCGCAGCCGTGCTCAGGTCCGGAACTGGCTGCGGGCGGCGGCGCGGCTCGACCGCGACGTCGTCGTGCCCTCCGCTGTCCTCGCCGAGCTCTACCGCGGCGCGGGCCGCAGCGCCGCGGTGGACGCCCTGCTCGCCCGGGATGCCGAGGCGCTGTGCCTGCGCGACACCGACCGCTCGATGGCCCGGCTCGTCGGCGCGGTGCTGGCCCAGGCCGGGCTCGGTTCCCGGTATCTCGCCGACGCGCACGCGGTGGCCGCCGCTGTCGAGGCCGGTGGTGGTGTGATCCTCACCGGCGACGCGTCGGATCTCGGCCGGCTGGCCGATCCCTATCCCACCGTCACGGTGGAGAGCCTCGGCGGCTCAGCCGGGCGGGAGCGGGCCTGACCCGCTCACCGCCTCGCGCAGCTCGCCGTAGACGCGCACCAGGTCCGGGAGCTGATAGTGGGCGTTGAGGCCGCTGGGGTTCGGCAGCAGCCATGCGCCGGCCGGGCCGAGGCGCTCCGCCTGCCGGCCCACCTTCGCCRCCCGCCGGCCGAAGCCGATGCGGTAGGCGGCCAGCCCCAGGAATGCCACCCACTCCGGCTGGACCCGTTCCACCAGCGCGGTGAGGGTTGCCACGCCCGCCCGCACCTCGCCGTCGTCGATCTCGTCGGCACGCGCCGTGGCCCGGTGCACCAGATTGGTGATGCCGATGCCGCAGCCCCGCAGTTCGTCGGTCTCCGATGGATGCAGCCGTCTGGGGGTGAAGCCGGCCAGGTGCAGGACCGGCCACAGTCGATTGCTCGGCGTCCCGAAATGGAATCCGGTCGCTCCGGACTCCAGCGACGGGTTGATGCCGCACAGCAGCACCCGGGTCTCGGGGCCGACGAGGTCGGGGACGGTCCTGCCGTAGGCGGCGAGCACCTCCGCACGGCTGGGCCGGGCCGGCAGCTCCCGCTGGCGGGTTGCCGTGCCGGCCGTGTCGCCTGCGCCGCCTGTGCCGGCCGTGTCGCCTGTGCCGCCTGTGCGGGCCGCGCCGGGCGTCGGGGCGGCGGTCGGTGGCTCGGAGGCGGCGGGAAACGACGGAGAACTGCGCACGGTGCCATCCTTCACCTCGGCGCCGCCCAGCCATCCGACGGGCCGGGCGAAGGACCGGGGATCGCGGTTACAAGAAATGGCTCCGCGCCGTAGCCGCCGCTGGCTGCCGCCGCTGTTACGCGGCCGCCGCCAGGCAGGAGTCGAGGATTTCGGCTGTTCTGAGGTCCGCACGGCCGTCGTCCGTCATCGGTTCCACCGGGCCTTTCAGCGCTGGCCGGCCGGGTCTGGTTCCGGTGTCCAGGCCGGCCGGGGCTCTGCGGGCGAGGAATCGGCCGCTCCGGCGAGTCACGGCTGACAGGGGCGTCCTGGGGTGGATCGGGCGGCTCGGCCTGGACCGGGGCGGCTTGGGTGAGCTGGGCAGCCGTGGCGAGTCGCGACGAGAACCACGAGTCATCGGCCCGTCGGCAACGACCGGGATGACCACCGGCGACGGCCGGGACGAGCAGTGCCGGTCGCAAACATTCCAACAACACTCGCGGGCAACACGGCAGAAAGACACCGGTAGCGCACCGATGATCGGACCCGTCGGTGTGGGCCTTGCGGTGGACGGAGAAGCCGCAGGCCAGGGCATCGGTTGCCCGATCCCGGGTGTCGTGGTCGTCGGCTGATACCCCGTTCGACACTTGACGCGGGCGTGGAGTAATGTTGGTGCCTGTGGCTGGAGCCCACGTGGCTCTGGCGTGTGTCCTGCGCCCTGTCGTGGCGCCGTGGCGCCGAGAACCAGCCGCTAGGTTCCTGCTGGACTGAGGTCCGCATGAACCGGGCGGCCAGGTGATCAGGCAGCCGTCGGTGACTGTCAGGTTCGGGCCGACTGGCAGTCGGGTGGGCGCGCTCCTTCTGGGACAGTTCGGATCATCCGAATCGTTCGGAAGGTGCGACACGCCCGACCGCGTGGGTCGGCAGAGGGGCACACCGGCGCTCACACTCCGTGCCAGACGGCCAGGAGCGGCACCGTTACACAGCAGGCAGACAGGCCGGCCATCCGGGATGGCTGCCGACGAGTACGACGAGGCACGAAGGAACGGGAGCGGCGTTGCCCACGATCCAGCAGTTGGTCCGCAAGGGCCGGCAGGACAAGGTCGAGAAGACCAAGACCCCGGCACTCAAGGGGAGCCCGCAGCGTCGTGGCGTGTGCACCCGCGTCTACACGACCACGCCCAAGAAGCCGAACTCGGCGCTGCGCAAGGTCGCTCGAGTCCGGCTGAACAGCGGGATCGAGGTCACCGCCTACATCCCCGGGGTTGGTCACAACCTGCAGGAGCACTCGATCGTCCTGGTGCGCGGTGGCCGAGTGAAGGACCTTCCGGGCGTTCGCTACAAGATTGTCCGTGGCGCTCTCGACACGCAGGGCGTCCGTAACCGGAAGCAGGCTCGCAGCCGCTACGGCGCGAAGAAGGAGAAGGGCTGATGCCGCGCAAGGGGCCCGCGCCCAAGCACGCCGTCGTTGTCGACCCGGTCTACGGCTCGCCGCTGGTGACCGCTCTGGTCAACAAGGTGCTGCTGAGCGGCAAGAAGTCGGTGGCGGAGCGCATCGTCTACGGCGCGCTCGAGGGCGCCAAGAACAAGACCGGCAACGACCCGGTCGTCACGCTCAAGCGCGCGTTGGACAACGTCAAGCCCACCCTTGAGGTGCGCAGCCGCCGAGTCGGTGGCGCCACCTACCAGGTGCCGGTCGAGGTTCGCGCGGGCCGCAGCACCACGCTGGCTCTGCGCTGGATCGTCGGGTACGCCCGTGGCCGTCGTGAGAAGACGATGACCGAGCGTCTGATGAACGAGCTGATCGACGCGAGCAACGGCCTCGGCGCGAGCGTGAAGCGCCGGGAGGACACCCACAAGATGGCGGAGTCCAACAAGGCCTTCGCCCACTACCGCTGGTAAGCCATCATGTCTGCTGACGTACGTGCCGCGCTGGCCGCGACCCGCAACATCGGGATCATGGCCCACATCGACGCGGGCAAGACCACGACCACCGAGCGGATCCTCTACTACACCGGTGTGAACTACAAGATCGGTGAAGTCCACGAGGGTGGCGCCACGATGGACTGGATGGAGCAGGAGCAGGAGCGGGGGATCACCATCACCTCCGCCGCCACCACCTGCTCGTGGCGCGATCACACCATCAACATCATTGACACTCCGGGCCACGTCGACTTCACCGTCGAGGTGGAGCGGTCGCTGCGGGTCCTCGACGGTGCGGTCGCCGTGTTCGACGCCGTCGCCGGCGTCGAGCCGCAGAGCGAGACGGTGTGGAAGCAGGCCGACCGCTACGACGTCCCGCGGATCGCGTTCGTCAACAAGATGGACCGGGTCGGCGCCGAGTTCCACCGCTGCGTCGACATGATGATCGACCGGCTGGACGCGACGCCCGCCGTCATCCAGCTGCCCTGGGGTGTCGAGGCCGACTTCCGCGGCGTGATCGACCTGATCCGCATGAAGGGCCTGCTCTGGCACACCGAGGACAAGGGCGCCTCGTACGAGACGGTCGACATCCCCGAAGACCACGCCGAAGCCGCGCAGGAATGGCGGGAGAAGCTGGTCGAGACCGTCTCCGAGAACGACGACGAGCTCATGGAGCTCTACCTCGAGGGCGTCGAGCCCACCGAGGAGCAGCTCATGGCGGCGCTGCGGCGGGCGACCGTCAGCAGCAAGATCAACCCTGTGCTCTGCGGTTCCGCGTTCAAGAACAAGGGCGTCCAGCCCATGCTCGACGCGGTCATCGACTTCCTGCCCTCGCCGACCGACATCGGCTCGGTCACCGGCCACTCGGTCGGTAACGAGGACACCGAGGTCGTCCGCAAGGCCGACGAGAGCGAGCCGTTCTCCGCTCTCGCCTTCAAGATCATGTCGGACCCGTACGTCGGCAAGCTGACCTACATCCGGGTGTACTCCGGCAAGATCAGTGGTGGTTCCGCGGTCCTGAACTCGACCAAGGACCGCAAGGAGCGGATCGGCCGCATCCTCCAGATGCACGCCAACCACCGGGAGGACCGCGAGGGCGCGGGCGCCGGCCAGATCGTCGCCGTGGTGGGCCTGAAGAACACCACCACCGGTGACACGCTGTGCGACCCGAACTCGCCGGTCATCCTCGAGTCGATGATCTTCCCTGCCCCGGTCATCGACGTCGCCATCGAGCCGAAGACCAAGGCCGACCAGCAGAAGCTGGGCACCGCGATCCAGCGTCTCGCCGAAGAGGACCCGACCTTCCAGGTCCGCACCGACGAGGAGACCGGCCAGACGGTCATCGCCGGGATGGGCGAGCTGCACCTCGACGTCCTGGTCGACCGGATGCGCCGCGAGTTCGGTGTCGAGGCCAACGTCGGTAAGCCGCAGGTGGCCTACCGGGAGACCATCCGCCGCAAGGTGGAGAAGGTCGACTACACCCACAAGAAGCAGACGGGTGGCTCCGGTCAGTACGCCCGCGTGATCATCGACCTCGAGCCTTCCGGCGGCGACGGCGGCGGTTACGAGTTCTCGAACAAGGTCACCGGCGGTCGCATCCCCAAGGAGTTCATCCCCTCGGTGGACGCCGGCTGCCAGGAGGCCATGGAGTTCGGCGTCCTGGCCGGCTACCCGCTGGTGGACGTCAAGGTCACCCTGCGGGACGGTCAGTTCCACGAGGTGGACTCCTCGGAGCTCGCCTTCAAGATCGCCGGCTCGATGGCCTTCAAGGACGCGGCGCGCAAGGCTGACCCGGTCATCCTCGAGCCGCTGATGTCGGTCGAGGTCACGACACCCGAGGACCACATGGGTGACGTGATCGGCGACCTGAACTCACGCCGTGGGCAGATCCAGGCGATGGACGAGCGAGGCGGTTCCCGCATCGTCAAGGCCCTGGTCCCGCTCTCGGAGATGTTCGGGTACGTCGGCGACCTGCGTTCGAAGACCTCCGGTCGGGCGAGTTACTCGATGCAGTTCGACTCCTATGCCGAGGTTCCCGCGAACGTCGCCAAGGAGATCATCGCGAAGGCAAGGGGCGAGTAGTCAGGCCTTCCAAGCGGGCCCCGTGCCGGCACCACTGACGACAGTGCCGGCCCACTGACGACGAGACACGCACGACACCACCCGTCCTTGGAGGGACACCAGTGGCGAAGCAGAAGTTCGAGCGGACCAAGCCGCACGTCAACATCGGCACCATCGGTCACATCGACCATGGCAAGACGACGCTGACGGCAGCCATCACCAAGGTTCTGCACGACGCGCACCCGGACCTCAACCCCTTCACGCCGTTCGACCAGATCGACAAGGCGCCGGAGGAGAAGGCCCGCGGTATCACGATCTCGATCGCGCACGTCGAGTACCAGACCGACGCGCGGCACTACGCGCACGTCGACTGCCCCGGCCACGCCGACTACATCAAGAACATGATCACCGGTGCCGCGCAGATGGACGGCGCGATCCTGGTGGTCTCGGCGACCGACGGCCCGATGCCGCAGACGAAGGAGCACGTGCTCCTCGCCCGCCAGGTCGGCGTGCCTTACATCGTCGTCGCGCTGAACAAGGCCGACATGGTCGACGACGAGGAGATCCTCGAGCTCGTCGAGCTCGAGGTCCGGGAGCTCCTGAACACCTACGAGTTCCCCGGCGACGACGTGCCGGTCATCCGCGTCTCCGCGCTCAAGGCGCTGGAGGGCGACAAGGAGTGGGGCGCGAAGCTCCTCGAGCTCATGGCGGCGGTGGACGAGTCCATCCCCGAGCCCGAGCGTGACATCGACCGGCCGTTCCTCATGCCGATCGAGGACGTCTTCACGATCACCGGTCGTGGCACGGTCGTCACCGGCCGTATCGAGCGTGGAATCGTCAAGGTCAACGAGACCGTCGAGATCGTCGGTATCAAGGACGCGACCACGACGACGACCGTGACCGGCGTCGAGATGTTCCGCAAGCTGCTCGACGAGGGCCAGGCCGGTGACAACGTCGGTCTGCTCCTGCGTGGCATCAAGCGCGAGGACGTCGAGCGCGGCCAGGTCATCGTCAAGCCGAAGTCGATCACCCCGCACACGGTGTTCGAGGCGCGCGTCTACATCCTCAACAAGGACGAGGGTGGGCGGCACACGCCGTTCTTCAAGAACTACCGGCCGCAGTTCTACTTCCGCACCACCGACGTGACCGGCGTCGTGACCCTCCCCGAGGGCACCGAGATGGTCATGCCGGGCGACAACACCGAGATGACGGTCGAGCTCATCCAGCCGATCGCCATGGAGGAAGGTCTGCGCTTCGCCATCCGCGAGGGTGGCCGGACCGTCGGCGCGGGCCAGGTTCTGAAGGTCATCAAGTAGTAGCGGCGGGCGGCGGGTGCCCCACGGGGCCCCGCCGCCCGCTCTTGCTGCCCGGCGGCACGCCGGGGCGACTCCGATCGCCCCGGGTCAGCGCGAGACCGGGCACGGAAGTTGCCTGCGGGCCGCGTTGCGGAACCGATAGGCGTCAGACAAGGCGGTACACCCGGCACGAATCCGGCCCGGCCGGGCAGGCCGTCGATCCCGACGGCAGCCCGCGCCGCGCAGCGCCGGACAGGTCGACGGGGACCCGGTAGTGATACCGGCCGGACGAGACAGACAGGACAGGCGAAGCCCACCATGGCGGCACAGAAGATCCGCATCCGGCTCAAGGCCTATGACCACGAGGTCATCGACAGCTCGGCGCGGAAGATCGTCGAGACCGTGACGCGTACCGGTGCGCAGGTCGCGGGTCCGGTGCCGCTGCCGACGGAGAAGAACGTCTACTGCGTCATCCGGTCGCCGCACAAGTACAAGGACAGCCGCGAGCACTTCGAGATGCGGACGCACAAGCGGCTGATCGACATCCTTGACCCGACGCCGAAGACGGTCGACTCGCTGATGCGCCTCGACCTGCCCGCCGGCGTGGACATCGAGATCAAGCTGTAAGAGGGGCCGGCGCCAGTCATGCTCAACCGCAATTACAGAGGGCTCCTGGGCACCAAGCTCGGGATGACCCAGGTATGGGACGCGAACAACCGCGTCGTGCCGGTCACCGTCATTCAGGCCGGCCCCAACGTCGTGACTCAGGTCAAGACGCTCGACAACGACGGCTACTCCGCCGTCCAGCTCGGCTTCGGCGAGATCGACCCGCGTCGGATCAACAAGCCGCTGCGAGGCCACTTCGAGACCTCCGGGGTCACCCCCCGGCGGCACCTGGTGGAGCTCCGCACGGCGGACGCCGGCAACTACCGGGCCGGCCAGGAGCTGACCGGTGAGCTGTTCGACGCCGGTCAGGTCGTCGACGTCACCGGCACCTCCAAGGGCAAGGGCTTCGCCGGTGTCATGAAGCGGCACGGCTTCAAGGGCCTGGGCGCCGGTCACGGCGTCGAGCGCAAGCACCGCTCCCCGGGATCGGTCGGTGGCTGTGCCACCCCGGGCCGGGTCTTCAAGGGCCTGCGGATGGCCGGTCGGATGGGGCACGCCCGGGTCACCGTGGCCGGGCTGACCATCCACGCCGTGGACACCGAGCGTGGTTTTCTGCTGATCAAGGGTGCGGTCCCCGGCCCCGACGGCGGTCTGGTCTTCGTGCGCAGCGCGGCCAAGCGGCCCGCGCCGGAGCCGCTCGCTCCGGTGGCCGAAGGTGCGACCGCTGGCACCGCTGAGGAGGCCTCGGCATGAGCGCGACGGCAACAGTGACTGAGGAAGCCTCCGTCGAGGTGGATGCGCCGGTCGACCGCACGGTCCCGGTGCACGCGCCGGCGGGTGGCGACGCGGGCAGCGTCGAGCTGCCGGGCGCCGTCTTCGACGTGCCGCTCAACGTGCCGCTCATCCACCAGGTCGTGGTGGCGCAGCTCGCCGCGGCACGACAGGGCACGCACTCCACCAAGACCCGCGGCGAGGTTCGCGGTGGTGGTCGCAAGCCGTACCGCCAGAAGGGCACCGGCCGGGCGCGGCAGGGTTCGCTGCGTGCGCCGCAGTTCACCGGTGGTGGAATCGTCCACGGCCCGACGCCGCGCAGCTACGAGCAGCGCACGCCCAAGAAGATGAAGGCCGCCGCGCTGCGCGGGGCCCTGTCCGACCGGGCCCGCAACGACCGGGTGCACGTGGTCTCCGCACTGGTCGCCGGCGACGCGCCGTCCACGAAGGCCGCCTTCAAGGCGCTGACCAGCCTGGTCGACGCCCGCCGGGTGCTGGTCGTCGCGCAGCGTTCGGACGAGCTGACCTGGCTCAGCCTGCGCAACGTCGAGGCCGTGCACCTGCTCGACCCGGGCCAGCTCAACACGTACGACGTGCTGGTGAGCGACGACGTGGTGTTCACCGAGGGCGCGCTCGCCGCGTTCCTCGCGCGTGGCTCCCGTCCGGCGATCTCGGCCGGCGAGCAGGAGGACAAGTGATCCCCGACCCGCGTGACATCATTCTTCGCCCGGTCGTCTCCGAGAAGAGCTACGGCCTGCTCGACGAGAACGTCTACACGTTCATCGTCCGCCCCGACGCCAACAAGACGCAGATCAAGCTCGCCGTGCAGAAGATCTTCAACGTGCGGGTCACCAGCGTCAACACGATCAACCGGCAGGGCAAGCGCAAGCGGACCAAGTCCGGCTGGGGACACCGCCCGGCCACGAAGCGTGCGCTCGTGAGCCTCGCGCCCGGTGACACCATCGAGATCTTCGGAGGCCCCGGTGCCTGACACCCGCGTGGGGCTCACCCGGGTGCCGCACAGCCCGGCGTCGGATCGGAAGTAGAGCATGGGTATTCGTAGGTACAAGCCGACGACGCCGGGGCGTCGTGGGTCGAGCGTCGCCGACTTCGTCGAGATCACCCGTGATCACCCCGAGAAGTCCCTCGTCCGGCCGCTGCACTCCAAGGGCGGTCGTAACGTCCACGGGCGGATCACCACCCGGCACCAGGGCGGTGGCCACAAGCGCGCCTACCGGCTCATCGACTTCCGCCGGGACAAGGACGGCGTGCCGGCCAAGGTCGCGCACATCGAGTACGACCCGAACCGCACCGCGCGCATCGCGCTGCTGCACTACCTGGACGGCGAGAAGCGCTACATCCTCGCCCCGGTGAAGCTGCGCCAGGGCGACATGGTGAGCTCGGGCGTCGGCGCCGACATCAAGCCGGGCAACGCCCTGCCGCTGCGCAACATCCCGACCGGCACCGTGGTGCACGCGATCGAGCTGCGCCCCGGCGGCGGCGCCAAGATCGCCCGCAGCGCCGGCGCCAGTGTGCAGCTCGTCGCCAAGGACGGCCCGTACGCCCAGCTCCGGATGCCCTCCGGTGAGATCCGCAACGTCGACGTGCGCTGCCGCGCGACCGTCGGCGAGGTCGGCAACGCCGAGCAGAGCAACATCAACTGGGGCAAGGCCGGCCGTATGCGCTGGAAGGGCCGTCGGCCCACCGTGCGTGGTGTCGCCATGAACCCGGTCGACCACCCGCACGGTGGTGGTGAGGGCAAGACCTCCGGTGGCCGCCACCCGGTCAACCCGAAGGGCCGTCCCGAGGGCCGGACCCGGCGGACCAAGAAGTCCAGCGACGCGATGATCGTACGTCGGCGCAAGCAGAACAGGCGGCGGTAACAATGAGCGTGCCGGCCACCTCGATCCACCCCCACCACTGAGCAGGAAGGAGGAGACACAGCCATGCCACGCAGTCTTAAGAAGGGCCCGTTCGTCGACGACCACCTGCTCAAGAAGGTGGACGCCCAGAACGAGAAGGGCACCAAGCACGTCATCAGGACCTGGTCGCGACGCTCGACCGTGATCCCCGACATGCTGGGCCACACCATCGCCGTGCACGACGGCCGCAAGCACGTCCCGGTGTTCATCACCGAGGGCATGGTCGGCCACAAGCTTGGCGAGTTCGCCCCGACGCGCACGTTCCGCGGGCACGTCAAGGAGGACCGGAGGTCACGTCGTGGCTGACGACCTCGTCGAGGGCCTGACCCGCGCCGGCCTGCCCGGAGCCAAGGCGACCGCCCGGTACGTCCACACCTCCCCGACCAAGGCGCGCCGGGTCGTCGACCTGGTCCGCGGCCGGGCGGCCGGCGAGGCGCTCGACATCCTGCGGTTCGCCCCGCAGGCCGCGAGCACCGACGTCTACAAGGTCGTCGCGAGCGCGGTGGCGAACGCCGAGAACAACCACTCCCTGGACCCGGCGACGCTGTGGATCAGCGCCGCCTACGTCGACGAGGGGCCGACGCTCAAGCGCATCCGGCCCCGCGCGCAGGGCCGTGCGTACCGGATCCGTAAGCGCACCAGCCACATCACGGTCGTGGTGGAGAGCCGGGAACCGGTCGCGACGGGCGCCGGCGCCAGGACGACAAGGAGGGCCCGGTAGTGGGGCAGAAGGTAAACCCGCACGGGTTCCGACTTGGCATCACGTCGGAGTTCACCTCCCGCTGGTACGCCGACAAGCAGTACAAGGCGTACGTCGGTGAGGACGTCAAGATCCGCAAGATGATGTCCCGCGGTATGGAGCGGGCCGGCATCAGCCGCGTCGACATCGAGCGCACCCAGGGCCGGCTGCGGGTGGACATCCACACCGCCCGTCCGGGCATCGTGATCGGTCGTCGCGGCGCCGAGGCCGACCGCATCCGCGGTGACCTGGAGAAGCTCACCGGCAAGCAGGTGCAGCTCAACATCCTCGAGGTCAAGAACCCCGAGACCGACGCGCAGCTCGTCGCCCAGGGCGTCGCCGAGCAGCTGTCCAGCCGGGTCAGCTTCCGGCGGGCGATGCGCAAGGCGATGCAGTCGGCGATGAAGGGCGGCGCGAAGGGCATCCGGGTTCAGTGCTCGGGCCGCCTGGGCGGCGCCGAGATGAGCCGGTCGGAGTTCTACCGCGAGGGCCGGGTGCCGCTGCACACGCTGCGTGCGGACATCGACTACGGCTTCTACGAGGCCAGGACGAACTTCGGCCGCATCGGCGTGAAGGTCTGGATCTACAAGGGCGACGTCGTCCAGAGCCGCGCGGAGCGGGAGGCGCAGGAGGCGCTGCTTCGTCAGCAGCGTCGCGACCGTCCGCGCCGTGGCCCGCGCTCGGGTTCGTCGGGCACCACGCAGGGCGGTACGGACGCCGGCCGGGCGGCTGCCCGCGCGGGTGAGCGCCGCGGTCGTGGCGGCAGCGGCGGAGCCGGTGGCGCAGCGGCGGAGAAGGCGTCGGGCGAGAAGACCTCGGGCGAGAAGACCGCGACCGAGAGCACGCCGGCCAGCCCGGCGGCGCCCGAGGCGGTCGCGCCCGAGGTGACGTCGGCCCCGGTGGTCGCCGAGGCCCAGGGCGCGCCGGAGAAGGCGGAGGGTTAGGAAACATGCTCATTCCCCGGAAGGTCGCGCACCGCAAGCAGCACCACCCCAAGCGGACGGGCGCGGCCAAGGGCGGCACGAGGATCGCCTTCGGCGAGTACGCGATCCAGGCCTTGGAGCCGGCCTACGTGACGAACCGGCAGATCGAGTCGGCGCGTATCGCGATGACCCGGCACATCCGGCGTGGTGGAAAGGTCTGGATCAACATCTACCCGGACCGTCCGCTGACCAAGAAGCCGGCCGAGACCCGGATGGGTTCCGGTAAGGGCTCGCCGGAGTGGTGGGTTGCCAACGTCAAGCCCGGACGCATCATGTTCGAGCTGTCCGGTGTCCAGGAGCCCGTCGCCCGTGAGGCGATGCGCCGCGCCATCCACAAGCTGCCGATGAAGTGCCGTTTCGTGACCCGTGAGGGTGGTGCCTGATGGCCGTCACGACAGCGGACGATCTGCGCGCCCTGTCCGCCGGCGAGCTGGTGGACAAGTTGCGGGAGGCCAAGGAGGAGCTGTTCAACCTCCGGTTCCAGGCCGCGACTGGTCAGCTGCGCAACAACCGGCGGCTGCGCGACATCCGTCAGGACATCGCGCGGATCTACACGGTTATGCGCGAGCGTGAGCTCGGGCTGAGCGATGACCCGGCCGTCGCGTTGGACGACGCCGGCACGGATCGGGCGTGAGCGCAGTGAGCGGAGAAGAAGTGAGCACGGAAAGCAGCACCACCGCTGCCGCCACCGACGAGGCCGCCGCGCGGGGTTTCCGCAAGGTGCGTGAGGGTCTGGTGATCAGCGACAAGATGGAGAAGACGGTTGTCGTCGCGGTCGAGGACCGGGTCCAGCACCCGCTCTACGGCAAGACGATCCGTCGTACGAAGAGGGTCAAGGCGCACGACGAGGCCGGCACCGTCGGTGTCGGCGACCGCGTTCTGCTGATGGAGACGCGGCCCCTGTCGGCCACCAAGCGCTGGCGGGTCGTCGAGGTCCTCGAGAAGGCCAAGTAGGTCCGAGGCGGCCTGATGGCAGTGGTGGCGCGGGTCGTGATCGGCGCGCGCCACCACAGCCCGGCGGTGATCGGCCCGGCAGTGATCCGGATTCTCTCGCCGGATCCGGCCCCGAGGGTGCCGTGACCACGGGGACGGCCGGCCGGGTGCCGGCGCGAGGCGGTGCCGCACCACAGGCGGCCCTCATCGCCTCGTACGAGGGATTGCAACGGCGGCAACGGGTGATCAGGAGCGGAAAGTGATTCAGCAGGAGTCGCGACTTCGGGTCGCCGACAACACCGGAGCCAGGGAGATTCTGTGCATCCGGGTTCTCGGCGGCTCTGGGCGTCGTTACGCGGGGATCGGCGACATCATCGTCGGAACGGTGAAGGACGCCCTGCCCGGCGCCGGCGTGAAGCGCGGCGACGTGGTCAAGGCGGTCGTGGTGCGCACCACCAAGGAGCGGCGGCGGCCGGACGGCTCCTACATCCGGTTCGACGAGAACGCGGCGGTCCTCATCCGAGACGGGGGAGACCCCCGCGGTACCCGCATTTTCGGCCCGGTCGGCCGTGAGCTGCGGGACAAGCGTTTCATGAAGATTATTTCGCTGGCGCCGGAGGTGCTCTAGACCGTGGCCGGTTTGAAGATTAAGAAGGGCGACACGGTCCAGATCATCACTGGCAAGGACCGGGGCCTCAAGGGCAAGGTCATCCGGGCTCTCCCCGACCAGAACAAGGTCGTCGTCGAGGGCGCGAACCGGATCACGAAGCACACCCGGGTCCAGCAGAGCGCACGTGGCTCGCAGTCCGGGGGAATCGTCACCCAGGAAGCGCCGATCCACGTGAGCAACGTGATGATCGTCGATCCGTCGGATGGCAAGCCGACCCGTGTCGGTTACCGCATCAACGAGGACGGCACCAAGGTCCGGATCTCGCGCCGCACCGGTGCCGAGCTCTAGGCCCCCGGCGCAAGGCTAGGAAACGAGACATGAGTGTGACCACGGAAGCCCGGCCGGTCCCTCGGCTGAAGCAGCGGTACCGCGAGGAGATCTCCCCGGCTCTGCGGGAGCAGTTCTCCTACGGCAACGTCATGCAGATCCCAGGCGTGGTGAAGGTCGTCGTCAACATGGGTGTCGGCGACGCCGCCCGGGACGCGAAGCTGATCGACGGAGCCACCCGGGACCTCACGGCCATCACCGGCCAGAAGCCGGCGATCCGTCGGGCCAAGAAGTCGATCGCCCAGTTCAAGCTGCGCGAGGGCCAGCCAATCGGGGCGAAGGTGACCCTGCGCGGTGACCGGATGTGGGAGTTCCTCGACCGCCTGGTCTCGATCGCGCTGCCCCGCATTCGCGACTTCCGCGGGCTGTCGCCCAAGCAGTTCGACGGCGCGGGCAACTACACGTTCGGTGTGACCGAGCAGTCGATCTTCCACGAGATCGACATCGACAAGATCGACCRGGTCCGCGGTATGGACATCACGGTCGTGACCACCGCGACCAACGACGACGAGGGCCGGGCGCTGCTGCGCGCGCTGGGCTTCCCGTTCCGGGAGAGCTGAGAGATGGCGAAGAAGGCGCTGGTCGAGAAGGCCGCCCGCAAGCCCAAGTACGCCGTGCGTGGCTACACCCGCTGCCAGCGGTGTGGCCGCCCGCGCTCGGTCTACCGGGTGTTCGGGCTGTGCCGGGTGTGCCTGCGGCAGATGGCCCACCGGGGCGAGCTGCCGGGCGTCACCAAGAGCTCCTGGTAGTAGACGGAGCTCAGGGCAGTTGGAAGGAGCTCCCGGGGGGTTACCCGGGGCTCCTGGTAGTACCCACACGATCGCGGTAGGCCCGACCGGCTCCGGTGCGAGCACCGGGAACCGCCGTGAGAAAGGCGTCAAGCCATGACGATGACTGATCCGATCGCGGACATGCTCACCCGTGTCCGCAACGCCAACCGGGCTTATCACGACCGGGTGGTGATGCCGCACAGCAAGATCAAGACTCACATCGCCGAGATCCTCCAGCAGGAGGGTTACATCACCGGCTGGCACGTCGAGGACGCACCGCCGGGCGCGGTCGGCAGGACTCTGATCGTCGACCTCAAGTACGGCCCGAACCGGGAGCGTTCCATCGCGGGCGTGAAGCGGATCAGCAAGCCGGGTCTGCGCGTCTACGCGAAGTCGACGAATCTGCCGAAGGTCCTTGGCGGCCTGGGTGTCGCAATCATCTCTACCTCGTCGGGGCTGCTGACCGACAGGCAGGCCGGCAAGCGGGGCGTGGGCGGGGAAGTCCTCGCCTACGTCTGGTAAGGAAGGCGAACGATGTCACGGATCGGGCGCCAGCCCATCAGTGTTCCCAGCGGCGTCGAGGTGACTCTCGATGGCCCGACGGTGACGGTGAAGGGCCCCAAGGGGACCCTGAGTCACACTGTCGTCGAGCCGATCGAGGTCGCCCGCGAGGACGGTCAGATCGTCGTCAGCCGGCCCAACGACGAGCGGCGTAGCCGCGCTCTGCACGGCCTCACCCGGACGCTCGTCTCCAACATGGTCGTCGGGGTCACCACCGGTTACTCCAAGACGCTGGAGATCGTCGGTGTCGGTTACCGAGTCCAGGCCAAGGGCTCGGATCTGGAGTTCGCTCTCGGCTACAGCCACCCGGTTCCGGTGAAGGCGCCCGAGGGCATCCGGTTCGAGGTGCAGGCCCCGACCCGCTTCGTCGTGCACGGCATCGACAAGCAGCTGGTCGGCGAGGTCTCCGCCAAGATTCGCGGGCTGCGCAAGCCGGACCCCTACAAGGGCAAGGGCGTGCGCTACCAGGGCGAGGTCGTTCGCCGCAAGGTCGGGAAGACCGGGAAGTAGGTAGACAGACATGGCAGTGAGCCTCAGCGCCAGCGCGCGTCGGCGGACGGCCAAGCTCCGCCGCCACGTTCGTGTGCGCAAGAAGGTGTCGGGCACCCCGGTCCGCCCGCGTCTCGTCGTCACCCGGTCCTCGCGGCACATCTACGCCCAGGTCATCGACGACGTCGCCGGGCACACGTTGGCCTCGGCCTCCACGCTGGAGGACGGTCTGCGCGCCTCCGAGGGAGACAAGAGCGCCAAGGCCCGCGAGGTCGGCCGCCTCGTCGCGGAGCGTGCCCGCGCCGCCGGGATCGAGGCCGTGGTGTTCGACCGCGGTGGTCGCACCTACCACGGCCGGATCGCCGCGTTGGCGGACGCGGCCCGCGAAGGCGGGCTGAACTTCTGATGACCACAGCTACTAGGGAGATGTTCTAGATGCCAGGCCAGCAGCGCCGCGGAGGCGGCTCCGGCGGTTCCGACCGCCGCGAGCGCCGCGACCGTTCGGGCGGTGGCCCGGCGCAGGAGAAGACCGCTTATGTCGAGCGGGTCGTCGCCATCAACCGGGTGGCGAAGGTCGTGAAGGGCGGGCGCCGCTTCAGCTTCACGGCGCTCGTCGTCGTCGGTGACGCGGACGGGACCGTCGGCGTCGGCTACGGCAAGGCCAAGGAGGTCCCGGCGGCTATCGCCAAGGGGGTCGAGGAGGCCAAGAAGCACTTCTTCAAGGTTCCGCGGATCGGCTCCACCATCCCGCACCCGGTGCAGGGTGAGGACGCCGCCGGTGTCGTGCTGCTCAAGCCGGCCTCGCCGGGTACCGGTGTCATCGCCGGTGGCCCGGTGCGTGCGGTGCTGGAGTGCGCCGGTGTGCACGACGTGCTGTCGAAGTCGCTGGGGTCCTCGAACCCGATCAACATCGTGCACGCGACCGTCGCGGCGCTGCGCGGGCTGATGCGGCCTGAGGAGATCGCCGCTCGTCGTGGGCTGCCGCTGGAGGACGTCGCTCCGCCGGCTATGCTTCGCGCGCGGGCGGCTGGGGTCGGTGCGTAATGGCGAAGCTGCGCATCACCCAGATCCGCTCCGAGATCGGCGGAACCCGCAACCAGCGTGAGACGCTGCGGACGCTGGGCCTGCGCCGTATCAACGGCAGCACTGTTCGTGAGGATCGTCCCGAGGTTCGTGGGATGATCGCTACCGTGACCCATCTCGTGCGGGTCGAGGAGGTGGACTCCTGATGGCCGAGCAGACGCTCGAGAAGGCGGATTCCGCCGGTGCCCAGGAGCCCCGTGCGCTCGGGCTGAAGGTCCATCACCTTCGCCCGGCGCCTGGTGCCCACAAGAAGAAGCAGCGGGTGGGCCGCGGTGAGGGCTCCAAGGGAAAGACCGCGGGGCGTGGTACGAAGGGTTCCAAGGCCCGTAAGCAGGTTCCGGCCCGCTTCGAGGGTGGCCAGATGCCACTGCATATGCGGGTTCCGAAGCTGAAGGGCTTCCGTAACCGTTTCCGTACCGAGTACCAGGTGGTGAACGTCGCCACGATCGAGGAGCTGTTCCCCGAGGGTGGCACGGTCGGCGTCGACGAGCTGGTGGCCGCCGGCGCCGTCCGCTCGAAGTCGTTGGTGAAGGTCCTCGGCGACGGGGAGATCGGCGTGGCCGTTCAGGTCACCGCGCACGCTTTCTCCGGCTCGGCCAAGCAGAAGATCGAGGCCGCCGGCGGCAGCGTCACCCAGGTCTGACAGCGCCTCGGGACGGGCGTACCCACGCCCGTCCCGAGGCGTTCGTGCTTTGCCGGGCCGCGCGGCGAGGTGGTTGTAAGCACATCTCGCCGCGTGACCCGGGCAGGACAGGCCACTGTACGGATACCGGCACACGCCGGCTCGGCAGTGGTTTGGGCTTGGCGTGGTTTGGCAGTGGTTTGCGCACCGGGATCCCGGTACACCAGTGCCTACCGCGCGTGATGTCCGGACGAGTGAGCCTCAGGTGCTGTTAGAGTCGCCTCACCGCGTACGGTCTGCTTCCAGGGCCGCCGGAGATCTGCACCAAACGCCGCGCCGTCCCGTCAGCCGTAGGAACAGCAGGAGGAGACGTGCTCACCGCCTTCACGCGGGCCTTCCGCACGCCCGACCTGCGGAAGAAGCTGCTCTTTACCGCAGGCATCGTCGTCCTGTTCCGGCTGGGCAGCGTCATGCCGTCGCCCGGCGTCTCCACAGCGGCGGTGAACTCCTGTCTGGATGCGGCCAGCGAGGACAGCAGCAACGTCTACTCGCTGATCAACCTGTTCAGCGGTGGCGCACTCCTGCAGCTGTCGGTCTTCGCGCTCGGCATCATGCCGTACATCACGTCGAGCATCATCATCCAGCTGCTCGTCGTGGTCATCCCGCGGCTTGAGCAGCTGAAGAAGGAAGGCAGTTCGGGTGAGCAAAAGCTCACTCAGTACACCCGTTATCTGACGATCGCGCTGGGGGTTCTGCAGGCCACCGGCATCGTGGCGCTGGCGCGCAGCGGTCGGCTCTTCCCGAGCTGCAGCGCCGCCATCATTCCGGACACCAGCCTCTTCCGTATCGCCACCATCGTGATCACGATGACCGCCGGCACGTCGGTCATCATGTGGATGGGCGAGCTGATCACGGCCCGCGGCGTGGGTAACGGCATGTCGCTGCTGATCTTCACCTCGATCGCCGCGCAGCTGCCCTCGCAGGGCGGGCGCATCCTCCAGGTCGCCGGCGGCCTCGTCTTCGGCCTGGTGATCCTGCTGGGCCTCGCGATCGTCGTGTTCGTCATCTTCGTCGAGCAGTCGCAGCGTCGGATCCCCGTCCAGTACGCGAAGCGCCTCATCGGGCGCCGCATGTACGGCGGGACCTCTACCTATCTGCCGATCAAGGTGAACCAGGCCGGCATCATCCCGGTCATCTTCGCCTCGTCGCTCCTTCAGCTCCCGCAGCTGCTGGGCCAGGTGTGGAGCAACCAGACATTCCAGGATTTCGAGCAGCGCTACCTCTCCCGCGGCGACCACCCGCTCTATCTCGTGGCCTACGGCGCGCTGATCATCTTCTTCACGTACTTCTACGTCGCGATCACCTTCAATCCGACGGAGGTCGCGGACAACATGAAGAAGTACGGCGGGTTCATCCCGGGGATCCGGCCCGGCCGCCCGACGGCCGAATACCTGGACCACGTGCTGTCCCGCATCACCCTCCCTGGCTCGTTGTTCCTGGGGGTCATCACGGTGTTGCCGTTGGCGCTTCTCAACCTGACCAAGGACCAGCCCTTCCCGTTCGCTGGTACGTCGGTGCTGATCATGGTGGGAGTGGGGCTGGAAACCGTGAAACAGATTGAAAGCCAGCTGATGCTGCGCAACTACGAAGGATTCCTCCGGTAGTGCGCCTCGTACTGGTCGGACCGCCCGGTGCAGGTAAGGGAACGCAGGCCGCCTTCATAGCCCAGGCGAGGTCCATTCCGAAGATCTCGACCGGTGACATCTTCCGGGCGAACGTGCGCGAAGGCACCGAGCTGGGTGTCCTGGCGAAGACCTACATGGATGCCGGTGACCTCGTCCCCGACGAGATCACCATCGGTATGGTGCGCAACCGGCTCGCCGAGGACGACGCGGTCAAGGGCTTCCTCTTGGACGGCTTCCCCCGCAACGTGCCGCAGGCCGAGGTGCTCGGCGGCATGCTGGACGAGATGGGCACCCGCCTCGACGTCGTGCTTGAGCTCGTCGTCGACGACGACGAGGTGGTGCGCCGGCTCTCCGGTCGTCGCACCTGCCGCAACTGCGGGCACATCTGGCATCTCGACTTCGATCCGCCCCGCGACGAAGGGGTCTGCGACCGCTGCTCGGGTGAGCTGTTCCAGCGGGACGACGACCGTTCGGAGACCGTTCGCCACCGCCTGGAGGTGTACGCGGAGCAGACAGCTCCACTCGTCGCCTACTACGCGGCCAAGGGCGTTCTCATCGGTATCGACGCGACCGGGCCGGTGGACAACGTGACCGATCGCGCCTTGGACGCGCTGCGCCACTACGCCGACTGACCCCACTGCGCCGACTGACGCCACTGTGCCGACTGATCCGCGTCGGCGGACCCTGCCGGCGGATGAGCGGGCCGACTGCTCGGGCTGGAGCAGTCGGCACCTGCGCGGGGCGCCTGGTCACGAACCGGGCGGCCCGGACTCGACCGCGGCCACGTCGCGGCGGCTCCGGGCGGTTATCGTCGAGGAAGAGGTGGGGCCTGTCGGCGCGGAAGCCAGTTTCCGCGGGGCCTGGCTCGCCTCCCGGCGCCGGGAGGCGATGACCAGGCCTGCGGAGCCGAGCCGGCCGGCCAGGGCCCACCGGCCCTGCCCCGTGGCGGCACGCCCCCAGTGGGACTGACGGCTCGGCTGGGTTGCTGAACAGGGCGAACACTACTGAGGACGGGACCGGTCAGACCGTGGCACGACGAGAGCATGTCCAGATCAAGACGGCATCTGAGATCGCCAAGATGCGGGTGGCCGGGCTGCTCGTCGCGAAAACCCTGGCCAAGCTGCGGGAAGCGGTCGCGCCCGGGGTTACCACGGCCGATCTGGACGAACTCGCGGAGAAGACGATCCGGGCCGACGGCGGCATTCCGTCCTTCAAGGGCTACGCCCACCCGCCCTACCCCGCGTCGATCTGCAGCTCGGTGAACAACGAGGTCGTGCATGCGATCCCGAGCCGGCGGCGGGTGCTGCGCGAGGGTGACATCGTCTCGATCGACTGCGGAGCGATCGTCGACGGCTGGCACGGAGACTCGGCGATCACCGTCCCCGTCGGCGAGGTGGCCCCCGAGGTGCTCGACATGCTGCGGGTCTGTGACGAGGCGCTGTGGCGGGGCCTGGCGGCCGCCCAGCTCGGCGGCAGGCTGACCGACATCAGCAACGCGGTGGAGCGCCACATCACCCCGCATGGCTACGGCATCGTGGACCACTACGGCGGTCACGGCATCGGCACGGAGATGCACCAGCCGCCGCACGTGCTGAACTACGGCCGGCCTGGGCGTGGCCTGAAGCTGGTCGAGGGGGTGGCGCTGGCCATCGAGCCGATGATCACTCTCGGTTCGCCGGACACGGTGATTCTCTCGGACGAGTGGACGGTCGCGACGAAGGATGGGTCGCTCGCTGCCCACACCGAACACTCGGTGGCGGTGACTCCGCGTGGGCCGTGGGTCCTGACCGAGCCGGATGGCGGCGTGGCGCGCTTCGCCGCGCTCGGTGTGGCCTGCGGCCAGCCGGCTGACGCCCCGACCGGCTGACGCCCCGGCCGACGCCGCGCGGCCGCCGGGACGCCACGGCTCGCGGACGCCTCGACGGGTTGGTGGCCCCGGGATGGTCGACGGTCACGAGGGCGCGGGCTGAGGTCGGCGGGCCCCCTGTTGGCCCTTGACGGGCCGGGCACGTACACTCAGGAGTCGACGGTCTCAAGCGTTGTCGGTGTTCGTCGTTCACACGGCGAGCCCGCGCGGTGACCTGGCGCGATGATCTCGCGTGGTGCTCTCTGGGGTGCGGCGCCGGTCCATACGGGTCAGGGTCCATCAGGGGCAGGGTCCGTCATCCCAAGCGTCGACGTCAGGACAGCGGAGGACATGCCGAAGAAGGACGGGGCCATCGAGATCGAAGGCCGAGTAGTGGAGCCGCTCCCGAACGCGATGTTCCGGGTGGAGCTCCAGAACGGTCATCGCGTTCTCGCCCACATCAGTGGCAAGATGCGCCAGCACTACATCCGTATCCTCCCGGAGGACCGGGTGGTGGTGGAGCTCTCGCCATACGACCTGTCCCGCGGTCGCATCGTCTACCGCTACAAGTAGTCGTCATCCCACCAGCAAGCGCGGCCCACAGCTGCGTGTGGAGGTTCTCGCGGCCGTGAAGGTCAAGCCGAGCGTCAAGAAGATCTGCGACAAGTGCAAGGTGATCCGCCGTCACGGGCGTGTCATGGTCATCTGCGACAACCTGCGTCACAAGCAGCGCCAGGGCTGATGACTGGGCGTTTTCCGTCGTCGACCCGGCGCTGCGGCCCCATGGCCGTGCACCTCGAGATGGAAAACGCTCACTGGCGGCGGGCCTGAGCTCGCCGCCGACAACCGGCAGGTTCGCAGCCTGCCAGCAGAAGCGACACCAGACCGCATCATGCGGTTCCACCCCCGGTCGGAGGCCGGGGCCTCGTCGACTACGGGCTGATTTTCGCCGTCAAGGTGTGGTCGTCCCGGCGAGGAGGGTGTCGCCCGAGACCTCCGGATGCAGGAAGGAACCATCGCGTCATGGCACGCCTGTCAGGTGTCGACCTTCCCCGCGAGAAGCGGGTCGAGATCGCACTGACCTACATCTTCGGGATCGGCCGTAGCCGTTCCAAGGAGACTCTCGCCGCCACCGGCGTCAACCCGGACACCCGGGTTCGCGACCTCACCGACGAAGAGGTCCAGAAGCTCCGGGAGTGGATCGACGCGAACTACCGCGTCGAGGGTGACCTCAACCGCGAGATCAAGCAGGACATTCGCCGCAAGATGGAGATCGGCTGCTACCAGGGTCTCCGTCACCGCCGCAACCTTCCCGTCCACGGCCAGCGGACGCACACCAACGCGCGTACCCGCAAGGGCCCGCGCCGCGCCATCGCCGGGAAGAAGAAGGCCGGCAAGAAGTAGTCATCGGTTCCGCTCGGGCCACTTTCGCTTTCGCGCCGGCCCGGGCGTCACGACCGCTGACCGACGACCTCGTAGACGGAGACCACGGGTTATGCCTCCCAAGACACGCGCCGCCGGCGTCAAGAAAGTCCGGCGCAAGGAAAAGAAGAACGTCGCCCACGGGCACGCTCACATCAAGAGCACGTTCAACAACACGATCGTCTCGATCACGGACCCCAGTGGCAACGTGATCTCCTGGGCCTCGGCCGGCCACGTCGGCTTCAAGGGCTCCCGCAAGTCCACCCCGTATGCCGCGCAGATGGCCGCTGAGAACGCGGCCCGCAAGGCGCAGGAGCACGGGATGCGCAAGGTTGACGTCTTCGTCAAGGGCCCCGGCTCCGGCCGGGAGACCGCGATCCGTTCGCTGCAGGCCGCTGGCCTGGAAGTCGGCGCGATCCAGGACGTCACCCCCACCCCGCACAACGGCTGCCGCCCGCCGAAGCGTCGCCGGGTCTGAGCTCCGCGCCAGGGATACGAGAGAGAAGGACGAGCATGGCCCGTTACACCGGCGCGGACTGCAAGCGTTGCCGCCGCGAGAAGACGAAGCTGTTCCTCAAGGGCAGCAAGTGCGAGACCCCGAAGTGCCCGATCGAGATCCGGCCGTACCCGCCGGGCGAGCACGGCCGCGGGCGCACCAAGGACTCCGAGTACCTGCTCCAGAAGCGCGAGAAGCAGAAGTGCGCGCGCATCTACGGCGTCCTGGAGAAGCAGTTCCGGGGCTACTACGACGAGGCGAACCGCCGTGCCGGCAAGACCGGTGACGAGCTGCTGAAGATCCTCGAGTCCCGGCTCGACAACGTGGTTTACCGGGGTGGCTTCGCGCCGTCCCGCGACGCCGCGCGCCAGGCTGTCCGGCACGGTCACGTGCAGGTCAACGGGCGCAAGGTCGACATCCCGAGCTACCGGGTCACCGAGAACGACATCGTTGAGATCGCGCCGAAGTCGCGTGAGCTCACGCCGTTCATCGTGGCCCGTGAGACCGCGGGGACCGGGCGTACCGTCCCGCCGTGGATCGAGGCCATCCCGAGCCAGATGCGGCTGCTCGTCCACTCGCTGCCCGCGCGCCAGGTGATCGACACCCAGGTGCAGGAGCAGCTGATCGTCGAGCTTTACTCGAAGTAGTCGTGAGATCCGGCGCCGGCCCTGTGCCGGCGCCGGATTCGCGTCGGCACCCGGTCCGGGGGCTTGTCCCGGCCTGTTGGCGACCGGGCGTACTGTTGACAGGCACGGGGATGGACCGATGTCCCTGTGTCAACCCCCGTTGGGGGCTTCCACGGCGTCATATGGCGGTCGCCGTGTCCGGAAGGAAGATCTCATGCTGATCGCTCAGCGTCCCACCCTCGTCGAGGATCCGATCACGGAGTTCCGGTCACGTTTCGTGATCGAGCCTCTGGAGCCGGGCTTCGGCTACACCCTCGGGAACTCGCTGCGCCGCACGCTGCTGTCCTCGATCCCGGGCGCCTCCGTGACGAGCATCCGGGTGGACGGTGTCCTCCACGAGTTCTCGACGGTCCCCGGGGTGAAGGAGGACGTCACCGACCTGATCCTGAACCTGAAGGAACTGGTCGTCAGCTCCGACAACGACGAGCCGACGGTGATGTACCTGCGCAAGCAGGGCCCCGGTGACGTCACCGCGGCGGACATCGCCCCGCCGGCCGGCGTCGAGGTGCACAACCCCGACCTGCACCTGGCCACCCTCAACGACAAGGGCAAGCTCGAGATCGAGCTGACCGTCGAGCGGGGCCGTGGCTATGTCAGCGCCGCGCAGAACAAGCAGCCTGGCCAGGAGATCGGGCGCATTCCGATCGACTCGATCTACTCGCCGGTGCTGAAGGTCACCTACAAGGTCGAGGCGACCCGTGTCGAGCAGCGCACGGACTTCGACCGGCTCATCGTCGACGTCGAGACCAAGCAGTCGATCTCGCCGCGGGATGCGATGGCCAGCGCCGGTAAGACCCTCGTCGGCCTGTTCGGGCTGGCTCAGGAGCTCAACGCCGAGGCGGAGGGCGTCGACATCGGCCCGTCCGCGGCGGACGCCGCCCTGGCCGCCGACCTGGCGCTGCCGATCGAGGAGATGGACCTGACCGTCCGCTCCTACAACTGCCTCAAGCGCGAGGGCATCCACACCATCGGTGAGCTGGTGTCCCGCAGCGAGGCGGATCTGCTCGACATCCGCAACTTCGGGCAGAAGTCGATCGACGAGGTGAAGACGAAGCTGGGTGCCATGGGCCTGCAGCTCAAGGACTCCCCGCCCGGGTTCGACCCGCGTCAGGCGGTCGACACCTACGGCACCGACACGTACAACCCGTCGTTCTCCGACCCGTCCGACGACGGTCGCGAGTTCGTCGAGACCGAACAGTACTGATCCGACCGTGCGCCCCGGGGCCCCGATTCGGTCGGAGCCCCGGGCGTACGTCGACCGGGAGCCCAGCCGTGCTTCCCGGCGGCGCCCGGAGAACAGCGAAAGGAACGAGGAGCACCCATCATGCCCACGCCAACCAAGGGCGCCCGGCTCGGCGGTAGTCCCGCACATGAGCGGCTGCTGCTGGCCAACCTCGCCACCGCGCTGTTCGAGCACGGTGGCATCACGACCACTGAGGCCAAGGCGCGCCGGCTGCGTCCCTACGCCGAGCGCCTGGTCACCCACGCGAAGCGCGGTGACCTGCACGCACGGCGCAGGGTCATGCGGGTCGTCCGGAACAACTCGGTCGTCCACACCCTCTTCACGGAGATCGGCCCGCGCTACGCGGACCGCAACGGTGGCTACACCCGCATCGTGAAGCTGGGCCCGCGCCGTGGCGACGCCGCTCCGATGGCGCGCATCGAGCTGGTCGAGGCGCTGACCGTCGGCCAGTCGGCGGTCGCGGAGGCCGAGCGCGCCCGCGGTACCCGGTTCGCGGCCCGCAAGGCGCCGACCGGTGCGACCGCCGAGGCGGCCGACGACCTGAAGAACGAGTCGCCGACCGCCGCCGCGGTCGCGGCCGAGGCACAGGCCGCCGACACCGCACCCGAGGCCGTGTCCTCCGAGACGCAGGGCGACGCGAAGCCGGAGAGCTGAGCGCGCAGCGCAGGTTCGTTCGTAACAGCAGAAGCCCGTCGCCCATGGGGCGGCGGGCTTCTGCTCTGCCGCTGGTGGAGCTCCTGAGGGAGCTCTGTGAGCCAGAAGTCCGCGACGATGCTCCCGACGGTTGCACAGGGGGGAGGCCCGCTCATGAACCCGGCCGACGGACTGCTCCGACTACGGCTGGACCTCGCCTACGACGGCACGCCCTTCGCCGGCTGGGCGCGCCAGCCGGGTCAGCGCACCGTACAGGGCGACGTCGAGGACGCGCTGATGCGGGTGGCGAGGCTGCCAGCGGTCCGGCTCACGGTCGCGGGCCGCACCGACTCCGGTGTGCACGCGATCGGCCAGGTGGCGCACGTCGACCTTCCCGCGGGCACTCCCGTCGGCGGGCTCGCCCGCAGGCTCAACGGCGTGCTCGACCGCGCCGTCCGGGTGAAGGGTCTCGCTCCCGCCCCGCCGGGCTTCGACGCCCGGTTCTCCGCGTTGTCCCGCCGGTACGTCTACCGGATCACCGACGCGCCGTTCGGGGCGGATCCGCTGCGTCGGTTCGACACTCTGGCCACGCCGCGCCCGCTGGACGTCCCCGCGATGGCCGAGGCCGCGTTGCTGCTGCTGGGGGAGCACGACTTCGCCGCGTTCTGTCGACGACGGGAGGGTGCGACGACGGTGCGGACCCTGCTGCGCCTGGATGTCTCCCG
Source organism: Frankia sp. CcI49 (assembly GCF_001983215.1). Classification (NCBI taxonomy): domain Bacteria; kingdom Bacillati; phylum Actinomycetota; class Actinomycetes; order Frankiales; family Frankiaceae; genus Frankia; species Frankia sp. CcI49. Next base: position 209,333 of record NZ_MOWP01000017.1, on the reverse strand, counting down.
AGTGGAGGGCGTCATCCAGGCCGATGTCGAGGCGGACGCGTTCTGCCACTCGATGGTGCGCGCGCTGGTCGGGGCGCTCGTGGCGGTTGGAGAAGGCCGCCACCGACCGGAGTGGGCGGCCGCCGTGCTCGGCCGGGGCGTGCGTGATTCCGGGGTCACGGTGCTGCCCGCCCACGGCCTGACACTGGTCGAGGTCAGGTACCCGCCGGACGCTCTGCTCGCCGCCCGGGCCCAGGTGACCCGAGCGGTGCGCGTCCCGACGTCCGCGTCGGGCTGACACCTGCATGTTGCCGGGCGCGCCCCGGCAGGGCTGCCGGGGCTGCGCGCCGCCTGGCTGGCACGGGCCGCTCAGCGGGCGCTGGCGCTCGCTGTCGGAGCCGGCGTGGGTGACACGGTCCCGGTCGGGGCAGTGCCTCCGGCGCCACTGCTGCTGCCGGCGCCGCTGCTGCCCGCGCTGCCGGTGACCATGCGCTGGGCGATGGGCTCCTTGGCGATCAGGCCCAGATCGGTGATGGCGCTGCGCAGCGGAACGTCGTCGGCCGCGCCCTGGCTGCCGTCGACATAGGCGAGCTGGGTGAGGATCATGTAGTGGCCACTCGCGATCGCGGCGCGCCACGAGTTGTCCCCGTTCGGGCCGGTGATCCGCGCGTCGCGCACCGAACCCTCCGGGATCGGCAGCGGCGCGACGCCGCCCCTGCGCTCAGCCGCGATGGTGGCCGAGGACTGCGCGGTGCTCTGCTCGTCCAGCACGAACACGGACATCCCCGCGAGCACCTGCTTCTCGCCGGCCGCCGGCGTGCTCAGGTACAACGCCCGGACGAGTTGGGTGCACCTGCCGTCCTTGAGCGCGGTGGTGAGCTCTCCGGTCAGGTCCGGGCAGCCGTCGACGACACTGCCGGCGATCCGGGTGTACGTCCGCCCCTGGACGGTGACCTCCTTGTCCGGGAAGAACTCGTTCGAACCCACCGGCCGGGAGTCGGAGCTGGCGCTGTTGATGAAGTTCGGGTCGACGGTCGGGGTCGCGGGCCGGGGGTCCTCGGTGGCCGAGGTGTCGCCCCTGGTCAGCATGACCACCGCGACCGCGGCGACGAGGGTGAGCACGACTGCGGTCGCCACGGCGACCAGAGCGCGGGGGCGCCGCCGCGTCGGCGCGTACTCCGCCGGGATCCGGAATCGGCCGGCCGCCTCCGACGGCTCCTCGGGTTCTTCCTCGTCGTCCCGCGCGTTCGGGCCGTTCGGGCCGTTCGGGCCGTGCTGGTCGTACTGGGCATCCTGGGCGGCCCGCTGGCGGCTCAGCGCGACCTGCAGGCGGGCTGGCCTGGCCCGCCCTGAGGCGTCGCCGCGGCCGTCCGCCACGGGTGCCTCGCCGCCGCCGGCGCTGCGGGGGCGCGGGCGCGGTTCGTCCTCGGGGTAGGGCGTGGCCGCGGGGATGGCGAGTGGGCCGGTCGGATGCTCCGATTCCGGCCCGTCGAAGGCCTCGTCCGCACTGGCCGGCCGCCCGGCGGCGGGTGACAGGTCCGCGGTGGTCGCACCGTCAGGAGCCGCGGGACGCTCTGGCAGCGTCGGCAGCGGGCTGGTCGCGGCCCGGAGATGGAAGGAATAGCCCGTCGTCTGCTCAGGGCCCGCGCCGCCGGCCACCGGCTGGCCGCCGGCCACCGGCTGGCCGCCGGTCGGCGGCCCGATCCGGATGCCGCCGGAGGAGGGCTCCGCGCCCGGCCAGCCCGCTGCGACCTGGTCGGGCCGGGCGCCCGCGGGCGGATACGCGGCGACCGGGTAGCCCCCCTGCTGCTGGCCGGCGAGGGGATAGGCCCCGGTCGCGTAGGTCGGCATGGGACCGAAGAGCGGGTCATCGACCGGTGGGGTCCAGCCGCCGGTCGGCGGCGCGCCGTCGTCAGGCCCGGACTGGCCGGGCTGCCCGGACAGGTCGAACGGAACGGGCGAGCCGAACGGACCGGGCGAGCCGGGATCCGACGGGCCCGGGCCGGGCACAGGAGCCGCCTGTGGCGTGGGTCCCGGGTAGGGCGGGCCGCCGGCCACTGTGAACGAGTCGTTGTCCGCGGGTTCGGGTGGCATGTGCCCTCCTCACTGATCCCCCCAGGCCCGCAGCCGGCGAGGCGTCCCGATGTCGTCGTCGCTGTCGTGACGGGTCGGGCCTCGGCTGCGGAGCAGTTCTCGACCCTCGCGCGCGGTTCAGACGCGTCCGGCTGGATCGGGTGAGAATATCCGAACGCGGCATATGCCCATGTCGGGGCGCTGCTCGGAAGATGTGTGCGGCCGCGGTGCCCTCGCATGCGTTGTCGAGGGGGCCTGCGGTCCGGTACGACCGATCGCCTGGTAACCTCAAAGACTGCTGCGGACCTCCAGCCTCGTGCGGATCAGCCCGGTCGATCAGGTCATGCTCAACTGCGTGCTGATTAACTCCATGCTGATGGACTCATGGTGCTGAGGTCAGCCCATACTTCTGGCAGTGCACCTCGCTCCGCGGTGTTTCGCGCCCCGCGGAGCACAAGCTGGCGACACCCCGACGATCTCCCCGCGAGATCGTCCGAACGAGAAGGCAGACCTGTGCGCACGTACCAGCCCAAGCCCGCGGACGTACAGCGCGCGTGGCACGTCATCGATGCCACCGACGTCGTGCTCGGTCGGCTGGCCAGCCAGGCTGCCCAGCTCCTGCGCGGCAAGCACAAGCCGTACTTCGCCCCGCACATCGACACCGGTGACTTCGTCGTCGTCATCAACGCCGGCAAGGTCGCGATGACCGGCAACAAGCGCGAGCAGGCCCAGTACCACCGGCACTCGGGCTTCCCGGGCGGTCTGCGCAGCACCTCCTACGGCGAGCTGCTCGACACGCGCCCGCACGTGATCGTCGAGCGGGCGATCCGTGGGATGCTGCCGCACAACCGCCTCGGTCGTGCGCAGGGCAGCAAGCTGAAGGTCTACGCGGGGCCGACGCACCCGCACCAGGCCCAGCAGCCGGTCCCCTACGAGATCAAGCAGGTCGCGCAGTAGTCGCGGTTCTGGTTTCAGACAAGGAAGGAACGCGACGTGGCTGTCGTGACCGACGCCCAGGGTAACCCCCGCGCCACCGGGCGGCGCAAGGAAGCCGTCGTCCGGGTGCGGCTGCTCCCGGGGACGGGCAACTGGAGCCTCAACGGGCGCACGCTCGAGGAGTACTTCCCGAACAAGGTCCACCAGCAGCTCGTGAACGAGCCGCTGAAGATCCTGGAGCGGGCCGAGTCCTTCGACGTGGTGGCCATCCTGCACGGCGGCGGCGTGTCGGGGCAGGCGGGCGCGCTGCGCCTGGCCATCGCCCGGGCGCTGATCGTCGCCGATGAGGAGTCCCGCCCGGCGCTCAAGAAGGCCGGCTTCCTGACCCGGGATGCCCGGATCAAGGAGCGCAAGAAGTACGGCCTCAAGAAGGCCCGTAAGGCGCCTCAGTACAGCAAGCGCTGACGCAGCACCGGCCCGTGGTCCCTCACAGCCCGGGTCGGTGTCCCGGCCCGGCAGGTGCATCCTGCCGGGCCGTAGGCGTGAGATTGTCCTTTGCGGATCTGTCCTTTGCCGATCTCCGCGCGGTGTGCCGACAGCGCCCGCCGGTGCCGTTGCAACTTCAGGGGAGGCCTCAATGGCGAGGCTTTTCGGTACCGATGGCGTCCGTGGCGTCGCCAACGCGGACCTGACGGCTCAGCAGGCACTTGAGCTTGCTTCGGCCGCGGTTGAGGAGGTCGCCGCGCGGGACGCCTCCCCGCAGCGTCCGGTGGACGGCGTACCGGTGGCCCGGGCCGCCTCGTCGGCGGACCACCGCCCTGTCGTCATCGTCGGCCGGGACACCCGCCCATCCGGCGAGTTTCTCGAGGCGGCGGTTGTGGCCGGTCTGGCCAGCTCCGGTGCCGACGTCGTGCGGATCGGCGTGGTGCCGACCCCGGTGGTCTCCTATGTGGTCGCGCAGACGGGCGCCGATCTCGGCGTGATGCTGTCCGCGAGCCACAACCCGATGCCCGACAACGGGATCAAGCTCTTCGCCGCCGGGGGCCTCAAACTGCCCGACGAGGTCGAGGACGCGATCGAACGGCGGATGGCCGGCCCGCTCACCCGCCGCCCGGTGGGAGCAGAGGTCGGTCGGGTCCGTGACGACGTCACGCTCGTGAACGGCTATGTCGACCACCTGCTCGCGAGCCTGCCAGCCGGGCCGGGCAGCCTGCAGGGCCTGAAGGTCGTGGTGGACTGCGCCCAGGGCGCCGCCTCCGACCTCGCGCCCCGGGTGCTGCGGGCCGCCGGAGCTGACGTGATCGCCCTGCACGCGGACGGCGACGGCCTGCGCATCAACGACCGCTCCGGCGCGACCCATCTGGACAGCCTGCGCGACGCCGTCCGCCTGCACGGCGCGGACGTGGGTATCGCCCACGACGGTGACGCCGACCGCTGCCTGGCCGTCGACGCGCTGGGCGAGATCGTCGACGGTGACCAGATCCTGGCCATCTGTGCCGTGGCGCTCGCCGAGCGCGGTGAGCTGGGTAACGGCACCGTGGTCGTGACCATCATGTCCAACCTCGGGTTCCACCACGCGATGCGCGAGGCCGGAATCAACGTGGTCACCACCCCGGTCGGGGACCGCTACGTGCTCGAGGCGATGCGGTCGGGCTCCTATTCGCTGGGTGGCGAGCAGAGCGGCCATGTCGTCTTCCTGCGACACGCCGGTACCGGCGACGGGCTGTTGACCGCCCTGCAGGTTCTCGGCCGGATGGCGGAGAAGGGCCAGCCGCTCGACGAGCTGGCGAAGGTGATGACCAGGCTGCCGCAGGTCCTCGTGAACGTTCGCGGGGTCGACCGGTCGCGGGCCGGGACGTCGGAGGAGCTGCGCGCCGCGGTGGCGGAGGCGGAGGCGGAGCTCGGGGGCAGCGGGCGGGTGCTGCTGCGCCCGTCGGGCACCGAGCCGCTGGTCCGGGTGATGGTCGAGGCGCCGACCGACCAGCTCGCCCGTTCGCTCGCGGACCGGCTCGCGGATGTCGTCCAGCGTGCCCTGCGCTGAACTGGCCCGTCCTGCGTCCCTGAAGTCGCCCGTCCTGCGTCGGCCGGCACGAGTGACGGGGATCTTCCATGCGGCGGATGCGCCAACCCGCTGTGACGGGACGCGCGCGGCTTCCGTCCGACATCCGCGGTGTCCCAGTGGTCTATGCGCGGTACCCGGACCGGACTGCGTACGCTGAGCAACATGTGCGGGATCATTGGGTACGTCGGTGAGCAGCCGGCCCTTGAGGTCGTGCTGAGCGGACTGCGCCGGTTGGAATACCGCGGCTACGACTCGGCGGGCGTCGCCGTCGTCGGCGGTGGGGTGCTGCGAACCGCACGCCGCGCCGGCCGGCTGGCGAATCTGGAGAAGGTCCTCGACGAGAGCGGCGAGCAGATGCCCGGCACGACGGGCATGGGGCACACCCGGTGGGCGACCCATGGCGGTCCCACCGACGTGAACGCGCACCCCCACACCGACTGCACCGGTGCGGTCGCCGTGATCCACAACGGGATCATCGAGAACTTCGCCGAACTGCGAGCGGAACTCGAGGCCGCGGGCCATGAGCTGAGCAGCGAGACCGACACCGAGGTCGTCGCACATCTGCTGGAGATCGAGATCGCTCGTGCGGCCGCCGCGGGCCCCGCGGCGTCATCGGTGTCGCCGGTGTCGGCGTCGGCGTCGGGGTCCGGGCAGCGGGTCGCGTCGGCGCACCCGGTCACCGAGGCCCTGCGGGTGGTGTGCCGCCGGCTGAAGGGCGCCTTCACGTTGGTCGTCCTGCATCAGGACCATCCCGGCGTGGTGGTCGGGGCGCGCCGTAACAGCCCCCTCGTCGTCGGTCTCGGTGTCGGGGAGGCCTTCCTGGCCAGCGATGTCTCCGCGTTCATCGCGCACACCCGGGAGGCGCTGGAGATCGGCCAGGACCAGGTCGTCGAGGCCCGTCCAGATGGTGTGACCGTCTACGACTTCGACGGCACCCCGGTCGAGGGCCGTCGGTATCACGTCGACTGGGACGCGAGCGCGGCGGAGAAGGGCGGCTTCCCGTACTTCATGCTCAAGGAGATCAGCGAGCAGCCCGAGGCGCTCGCTGACACCCTGCGCGGGCGGCTTTCCAGCGAGGGCGCGATCGTCCTGGACGAAGAGCGTCTCTCCGACCAGGACTTTCGCGACATCGACAAGGTCTTCATCGTCGCCTGCGGGACGGCCTACCACGCCGGGCTGATCGCCAAGTACGCCATCGAGCACTGGACGCGGCTGCCGTRCGAGGTCGAGATGGCCTCGGAGTTCCGCTACCGGGATCCGGTCCTCGACCGGTCCACCCTGGTCATCGCGATCAGCCAGAGCGGGGAGACGCTTGACACCCTGATGGCGGTCAAGCACGCCCGCGAGCAGAAGGCCCGGGTGCTGGCGATCTGCAACACCAACGGCTCGACGATCCCGCGGGAGTCGGACGCCGTCCTGTACACCCGCTGTGGCCCCGAGGTCGGTGTCGCGGCGACGAAGACGTTCCTGGGGCAGGTCGCGGCCTGCCTGCTCGTTGGTCTGTTCCTGGCCCAGACCAGGGGCGTCCTGTACGGCGACGAGGTCGCGGCCTATGTGGAGCGGCTGCAGCGCATGCCGGAGCTGGTGCGCCGCACCCTGGGGACGGTCGAGCCGGTACGCGAGCTGGCCCGCAGCCTGGCCGACGCGAAGGCGGTGCTCTTCCTCGGCCGCCATGTCGGCTACCCGGTCGCCCTCGAGGGCGCGCTCAAGCTCAAGGAACTGGCCTACATGCATGCCGAGGGGTTCCCAGCGGGCGAGCTGAAGCACGGCCCCATCGCGCTCATCGAGCCCGGGCTGCCCGTCGTGGTGGTGGTGCCCTCACCCCGGGGCCGGGCGAACCTGCACGGCAAGGTGGTGTCGAACATCCAGGAGGTCCGGGCCCGCGGGGCGCGCACGATCGTGATCGCCGAGGACGGCGACACCGATGTCGAGCCCTACGCTGATCATCTGATCCGGGTGCCGGCGACGTCCTCGCTGTTCGCGCCGCTGGTCACGACCCTGCCGCTGCAGGTCTTCGCCTGCGAGCTGGCGCTTGCCCGGGGCCTGGACGTCGACCAGCCGCGCAACCTGGCGAAGTCCGTCACGGTCGAGTAGGACCGGGCCCCGGCCGTGGCCGGGGCACACCCGGTGCCTGCGGTACCGGAGCGGGACGCGGGGCTCGCGTTTCCGCTCCGGTACCGAGCCAGCTTTCGGGCGGCGCCTGGTGGCGACGCCGTCGAACGGTCAGCTCAGATCCTTCGTGGGCCGACCGGACGGGTTCCCGTCGCCGTCGTCGTCGGTCGAGCCGGACTGTGCGGTGCCGGTCGCGCCCGCGTCACCGCCGGTCTGCGTGGCCGCCTCGGGGCCGGCCGGTTCCCCGGCGAGGATGCGGTACAGGTTCCGACGGGTCTCGGTGAGCAGCTCCCGGGCCGCGGCGATCTGGCTGGCATCGCCGGCCTGGGCGACCTGCACCACCGCCGCGCCGACCCCGAAGGCCAGGTTCCGCAGCGCGGACACGTCGTCGTTGGCGCTCGCCGCCGCGGTCTCCCACGGCTTGGGCGCGTCGCCACGGGCCTCGACGTGGGCCCGGCCCGCGTCGGTGAGGTGGAACACCCGGCGCCCGTCCCGCTCCTCGGCGCGGACCAGGCCCTCGTCGGCGAGCATCGACAGCACGGGGTAGACCGAACCGGGGCTCGGCCGCCACATGCCACCGCTGCGGTTCGCCAGCTCGCCGATCATCTGGTACCCGTGCATGGGCTCCTCGGCGAGCAGTGCGAGCAGGGCCTCGCGGACGTCGCCGCGGCCAACCCGTGCCCCGCGGCCGAAGCCGGGGCCGGGCGGAAAACCGCGGCCGAACGGCCAGCCGCCCCCGGGCCCGCCCGGTCCGCCGGGACCGAACGGCCCGCCTGCGCCGCCTCGCCCACCGCGGCCGCCGCGGCCACCATGCCCGCCACGGTCACCTCGGTCGCGTGGCCCGGGACCGCCGTGCATACGGCTGTGGCGCTCACGGGTGGGGTCGCAGTTCGTTTCGGTGAAGGCCGCCTGGTAGGCGGCGTCGATCAGCCGGGAGGCACCGAACCTGCGCCAACCCTCCCAGCCGGCTTCCCATCCTGGAATCGCGTACGAACTCATCTTGATCTCCTTGATCTTGGATCGCGTTGTCTCGCGTAAGCTCACGATATATCGCGAGCGGACGCCTGGCAAGACGGTCTCCCACCTGGCCGGCGCGCACGTGCGTCGGTTCCGTAGGATTAGAGAATGATCATTTCGGCTTCCGAGGGTGACGGCCACGGCGAGGGTGCGGTCACCCCGCTCGAGGCCGCCTTCGAGGAACGTGCCTGTGCCCAGCGGGCTGGCACGGCCGTCTTCATGGAAGGCGTCAGCCTTGCTCTGCTCGGCCGGGTGGAGCAGCTCCGGATCCGTCCCACCAACGCGTCGGGCACCGTCGATGACGACGGTCACCAGCAGGTCAGCCTGGTGGCTGGCGACGATGGCCCAGGCTCGACCTGTACGTGCTCCGACAGCGCGGGCGGGGTGTTCTGTCGCCATGCCGTGGCGGTCGCCCTGGTTGCCACCGGGTCGGCCGGAATGGCCGACGACGATGACGACGAGGAAGGCCACGGGGAGGAGCTCTTCGCCGACGATCCCGTGCACGCGGCCATCAGGGTCTTCTTGAGCCGCGTTCCGCGGGCCGAGCTGGTCGAGACACTCCTCGACGCCGCGGACGAGAGCGACGCCGTCGCCGACGCGCTCTGGGAAGCCACCGTGGCCTGGCACGGCCGTCAGCACGGGGCTGCCTGAGCGCAGCCCGCGAAAGCCGGGTCGCCCGCGCCGACTCCGCTGCCCTGCCGCCGGGCGGGTCGCCGCACCCGTACGGCCGGGCCGGGCGTGCAGGCGGCGTGCCCGAGGCGGGAGCATGGCGCCATGCTCGAAGCGCACACCGTCGCCGACGTGCGGGCCGCGGAGGCACCGCTGCTTGCCACGCTGCCCGCAGGCGCCCTCATGCAACGGGCTGTGTCCGGATTGGTGGCCCATGTCGGCCGGCGCCTGGGCCGGGTGTACGGGGCCCGGGTCGTCGTCCTCGCCGGTGGCGGCGACAACGGTGGCGACGCGCTGTGGGCCGGTGCCCGGCTCGCCGCGCGGGGCGCGGTTGTCCAGGCACTGGCACCGGGACGGACCCATCCCGAGGGCACGGCGGCCCTGCTCGCCGCGGGTGGCCGCCTGTACCGCACCGGTCCACCCGAGACCGGCGCACGCGGTGCCGGTTCGGACGCCGCCGCTTCGGGTGCTGCTGGTTCCGGCGGTGCTGGTTCGTGTGCCGGCGGTTCGCGTGCTGGCCATTCCCGCGGTGGTGCGAGCCCCGACGGGCTGGGCGGTGACCGGGCCGCGGAGCTGCTCGCCTCGGCGGACATCGTGCTGGACGGCCTGCTGGGTATCGGCGGCCGGGGCGCGCTACGCGATCCGTACACGGCGCTCACCCGCCTGACACCCACCGCGCGCACGGTTGCCGTCGACGTGCCCAGCGGTGTCGACGCCGACACCGGCGCGGTGGCCGACGGCGCCGTGCGGGCCAGCAGCACGGTCACCTTCGGCACCTACAAGCGTGGTCTGCTGGTGGGACCCGGCTCGACGCACACGGGCCAGGTCGAGCTGGTCGACATCGGGCTGACGCTGCCCGCCGCCGATCTGCGCGCGTTGCGGGACGGTGACGTGGCCCGGCTGCTTCCGGTGCCGCTCGCCACCGATTCGAAGTACACCCGGGGCGTCCTCGGGCTCGTCGGCGGCAGCGACCGCTATCCCGGCGCGGCCGTGCTGGCCGTCGGTGGAGCGTTGCGCGGGGGAGCGGGCTACCTCCGGGTGGCAGCGCAGGCGCGGGCCGCCGATCACGTCCTGCGTGCGCACCCCGAGGCGGTGGTAACGGTGATCGAGCCCGGGGACGCCGACGCGGCGCTCGGTGTGGGCAGGGTCCAGGCGTGGGCGATCGGGCCAGGCCTGCCGGCGGACGAGACCACGGGACGGCTCGTGACGGCGCTGCTGGAGCGCACCGACGTCCCGCTGCTGGCCGACGCCGGCGCTTTGGAGCCACTCGCCGCCGTTGTCGCCGCCCGGCCCACCCTGCTGCGGGAGCGAACCGCCCAGGACGGGACGAACGAGGTCGTCCTGACGCCGCACGAGGGCGAATTCGCCCGCCTGGTCGCCACCGCCCTGGGTTGGGACGCCTCCGCTGTGCCGGCCCGCCTGGCCGCGGATCGGCTGGGAACCGTTCGCCGGGCAGCCGCCGAGCTTGGTGCGACGGTGCTRCTCAAAGGGGACCGAACCATCGTCGCCGGCGCCGGCGGGGAGGCGTTCGTCAACCTGACCGGCACGCCGTGGCTGGGAACGGCCGGGTCCGGCGACGTCCTCACCGGGCTGACCGGATCCCTGCTGGCCGCGGGTCTGGCACCGGTGTGGGCGGCCGCTGCGGGCGCCCACCTGCATGGCCTCGCGGCCGGCCGGGGCCCGCGCCCGCTGGCTGCCAGCGACATTCCGGCACTGCTCACAGTGGCCATCGGGGACCTGCTTGCTAGCGTCGAGGCGTGAGCCAGTCGCACCTGCCGCGCGCGTACGCGGCCATCGATCTTGACGCTGTTCGCGATTCGGTGGCGGCGCTGGTAGCCCGGGCACGCAACGCAACGACCATGGCCGTGGTCAAGGCGGACGGTTACGGCCACGGCATGGTGCCCTGCGCGCGGGCGGCGCTGGACGCCGGGGCGGGCTGGCTGGGCACCGCGTTCCTGGAGGAGGCGCTGGGCCTGCGCGCCGCCGGGATCAACGCCCCGATCTTCTCCTGGCTGGCCGCCCCGGGTGAGCGGCTGGCCGCGGGGCTCGCTGCCGACATCGACCTGTCCGCGTCAGCGACCTGGGCACTTGCCGAGCTTGCCGCAGCCGCGCGGCAGGTCGGCAGAGCCGCGCGAGTGCACCTGAAGGTCGACACGGGTCTCGGGCGCGCCGGTGCCACCGCGGAGGACTGGCCGAACCTGTGCGACACGGCCGCGGCCCTGGAAGGGGAGGGGCTCCTCGACGTCGTCGGGGTCTGGAGCCACTTCGCCTTCGCCGACGATCCCGGGCACCCGACCGTCCAGTCGCAGATCGGTCGGTTCGGTGACGCGGTGGACGTGGCGCGCAAGGCCGGCCTGAACCCGCAGATCCGGCATCTGGCGAACTCGGCGGCGACGCTGATCACCCCGGAGGCGCATTTCGACATGGTCCGCCCGGGCGTGTCGGTGTACGGCCTGTCGCCCGGGCCCGAGGTCGGGCCGCCCTCGGCGTTCGGGCTGCGCCCCGCGATGACCCTTCGGGCCACAACCGCGCTGGTGAAGCGGGTCCCGGAGGGGACAGGGGTCTCCTACGCGCACCGGTACACGACGCGCTCTGAGACCAACCTCGCCGTCATCCCCCTCGGCTATGCCGACGGGATCCCCCGCGCGGCGACCAACACGGCCGAGGTTCTGATCGGTGGGCGGCGCCGCCGCATCGCCGGCACCGTGTGCATGGACCAGTTCGTGGTGGATGTGGGCGTCGACCCGGTGGCTGCCGGCGACGACGTCGTGCTCTTCGGACCGGGCCACCACGGTGAGCCGACCTCTGACGACTGGGCCCGCGTGCTCGGCACCATCAACTACGAGATCGTCACCCGGGTCGGCGCTCGAGTCCCACGGGTCTACACCGGAGGCTGATCCGGCCCGGCGCGCCGACCGGACCGCAGCCCGCGCACAGCCATCGGCGGTACCAGCCGCGCTGGCCGCCGCAACAGCGCGCTGGCCGCCCCGGTCGACACTGACTGCGTCAGCAGCCGCAGCCGCCGCCCTGTGTCAGCAGCCGCGGCCGCCGGTCAGCAGCCGCAGCCGCCGCTGCCGCAGGAACCGCCGGAATCGCCGCCATGGGAGTGGCCGGTGGCGGCACCGCCGAACATCCCACGCTCCATCCGGCGACGGACCGGCTGCGGGTTGGCCGCACGCTCGGCGGCCTGCTCGATCTCCGAGCGCGTCGTCAATGTCAGCATGACCGGCCCGCCCGCGGCCGGGGCGGGGCCCGCCGCTCCCGCGTCGCCGAGACCCGAGCCCAGTTCGTCGAGGTCGTCCTCGAGGTCGTCATCGACCTCGAAAGCTCTGCCGCCGTACGCGGGCGACGTGGCCGGCTTGCTCTTGCGCCACCGCAACTTCACGAGGCCTCCCCTGGTCACAACCGCATGGCCCGACGTGCTCAACGCTAGCGGAGGATCTGGGTCAGGTCCTTGTGGATCTTGTTGATCCTCTGTCGTCTTTCTGCCGGGTCGCGCTGGTCCTTCTCCTTGCGCGTATGCGCAGGCCGACGGCCTGGGTGGCCGGATCGGGCCGGAGTGTCCGACACGACGGACGCGTGGCGTGACACCCGACGGGATGGCACCATCGGGCATACCGGTGCGTCGTGCCGCTATTGGTGCATGTGTGACTGGTGCAGGTGCGACTGGCGTGCGTGCGACTTCGGGTGGGCTGATCCGGCCGGATGGGTCCAGCCGAGTGGATCCGGTGGAGTGGAGAGGTGGGCGGGCGATGGTGGGTGTCCCAGCCGTGAGCGGTGGCACCGATGTCGGCGATGCCCGCGGTCGTCCCCACCGCTCCGGGCTGGCCGGGGTACCGGCTGTCACGGGTGGCGTGGCCCGGGCGGCCGCGCGGGCTGCCGGGGTGGTTGTGGGATCCCGCGCCGCGCGCCGGGGCGGAACCGCCGGCATCGTCGGCGCGGTGCTGGCGGCGGGCCTGATCAGCGAGCGGCGCACGGTCCGTAGGCATCGCGCCGTGCCGGATCTACCGGACGATGACGGCGTCGGGCCCATCGGCGGGCGGGTCTCGACGGTCATCACGGCGTCGGATGGCGTAGCGCTGTACGTCGAGGAGACCACCCAGGAGCCACGGCCGAGTGCGGCGGACGGCGCCGGTGCGCCGACCCTGGTCTTCGTCCACGGCTTCTGCGTGAACAGCGACTCGTGGGTGTTCCAGCACCGTGCGCTGCGGGATCTGGGGCCGATGGTGTTCTACGACCAGCGGGCACATGGGCGTTCCGGGCCGTCCGAGGCAGGAAACTGCACCATCGACCAGCTCGCCGCAGACCTGCACCAGGTGCTGACCGAGCGGGTTCCCACGGGGYCGATCGTGCTGATCGGCCATTCGATGGGCGGTATGACGATCATGGCGTTGGCGGGCACCCATCCCGAGCTGTTCCGGGACAGGGTGGTGGGGGTGGCGCTGCTGTCGACCAGCGCGGGCGATCTGCCCCGGCTGACCTTCGGTGTGCCGTCACTGCTCGCCGGAGGGGTCCATCGGGTGCTGCCGCCACTGCTGGGCGGCATGCAGCGTGCGCCCGTGCTGTTCGAGCGGGCGCGTCGGCGTGGCAGTGACTTCTCCTGGGAGATCACCCGCCGCATCGCCTTCGGCTCGACCGAGGTGCCGCCGTCGGTCGTCTCGTTCCTCGAGACGATGGTCGGGGACACACCGATCCCGGTGATGGCGGCGTTCATGTCCACCCTCCTCGACCATGACAAGGTAGCGGCCGTGGCGGGTCTTCGCGGCACCCCGACTGTCATCCTGGTCGGCGACGGTGATCTCATGACACCGGTCGAGCACAGCCGTGTCCTCGCCCGTCTGCTGCCCGACGCCGAGCTGCGGATCGAGCCCGGCCCCGGGCACGCGATCATGCTGGAATGCCCTGACGTCACCAACGAGGTCATCCGCGGCCTGGTGGAACGTGTCCGGGTACCCGCGGCACCGGGTCCCCGGGCAAGTGAGCCCGTGACCTGAGCGGTAGGCGCCCCGGGGTGCGCCGCCGCCCGCCGCCCGCGCCGCACCGCCCGTGCTCGAACCGGCCGGGCCACGACCAGGAACGGACCCGACCCGATGACCACGCCCGCCACGCCCGGCACATCCGCCACGTCGGCGCAGCCGCCTCCCACGCAGGTCGCCCCGGAGATCGTGGCCGAGGATCCTGACGGAATGCGGGCGATCGGAGCACGGCTCGCACCGGTGCTGCAGCCCGGTGACCTGATCATTCTCGACGGTCCGCTGGGCGCCGGGAAGACGGTCTTCGTGCAGGGCCTTGCGGCGGGCCTGGGGGTTCGGGCGCAGGTCACCTCACCGACGTTCGTCCTGGCCCGAGTCCACCCGGATGGCCGTCTGCCGCTGGTCCACGTGGACGCCTATCGGCTGGGCGGGGTGGCGGAGGTGGACGATCTCGACCTGGACGCCGACCTCGCACGGTCGGTCACCGTCGTCGAGTGGGGCTCCGGGTTGGTGGAGCAGCTGGCGGGTGCCCATCTGCGGATCGAGATAAGCCGGCCCGCGGGTGACGAGGCGGGCGAGGTACGACGGGTGCGCCTGCGCCCAGCCGGGGCCGACTGGGCGCGGCGTCTGGCTTCGCTCGGCCTGGCGCCGCGCTGACCTGCACGTTCGTCCCAACCCGCGGAGGCAGCCCCTCCCTCCGCGGGCGTTAGCCGGCTGGTGCCATCGGCGGGACCGTGTGGACGTCCGCTCTGCGGGGGACCTGCTCTGGTGCCCGTGTTCGTCCGGGTCAAAGTCGTCGACCTGTTGACGTCGGGTGGTCGGCTGCCGCGGTGGGCCGGTCGGCGCCTGCCGGGCGCCGGGCGATGCGGAGAGGAAGCGCCTCGCCGCGGCGTGCGGCGGCGCGACTCGGGCTACGTGCCGCGGGCGGCGCAGCCCGCGAAGTAGTCCATGCCGTGGCGTCCTGAGGGCGCCCGGCGGCGGCGGATCGGGGGACTGGCCGGTGTCGAGGCCCTCGGGTGCGGTGAACCGGGCCGCCCGCGCGGGCGGCACCCGCCGGCCCGGGGTGGCCCGCCGGGGCGGTAGCACCTTTTCGGGTGGGCATGTTCGGGTAAGCGGGAAAGTGATTCCGGGAACATTCGGCCTTCTTGCCGGTAGTTAATCCCCGACGAGTTCCGGAATGAGGGCTGTCACCGCAGGTGAACCATGGCTCAGCGCTCGGTGTCCTAGATCATGTTAAGATCGCGTATCCCCCGGTTAATGCCCGGTCCAGGCCTGCTCCCCATACCGCCTCGTGGCTGGTTGTGTCGCGGCAAGCGGCCCGTAAGGACAAACAGTCAACGTTCCGTAGTTGATGAGTTGTTCCGCTATATTGGCGGCGTAGGCGCGAAGTTCATGCATGCGGCGGCCCACCCGTGTCATGACCGCGAGGATCCGTTGATGGCCAGTTGTGGCCGTGAGAGGGGCGCGCGTGCGCAGCAGCACCGCTGTCGACCTTGTAGAGGCTCCGGCTGAGCGCTCGGCCCGGTCCCGTAGGACCCGAAGCGACTTCCTGGCCAGCCGGCGTGACCTTCTCGACGCGGTGGGGCGACTCCTCGCGCGCAACGGACGCCGTTTCAGCCTGGTGGATCTCGCGGCCGAGGCCGGAGTGTCGACGGCGACCGCCTACCGGCACTTCACAGACGTCCACGACGCACTGGACGTCTACTACCTGCAGCTCATCGACGTCCTGGTGACCGACATCCGGGCCCTGTCGACCGGCGACGACCACCTCGGCAACTTCGAGGTGGTCTGCGAGGTCTGGGTCCGCTCGGTCGCCCGGTGGGGGCGGGCCGCGGTGCACGTGCGCTCCGCGCAGGGCTACCTCGCCCGGCTGCGGGGGCAGGACGACCTGGTCTCCAGGCTGCACGAGGTGCTCGCACCAGTGCTGGTCGGGCTGGCCGAGACCGGCGTGCTGYCGCCGCAGGAGGCCGAGTACGCGGTCCTGCTGTGGGCTTCGGTCTTCGACGAGCGTGTGATCGTCGACCTGCTGGACACTCTCGGCTGGTCGGTGGAGCAGGTCGCGCAGAAGCTGACCGCCTCGGCGCTGCGAATGCTCGGCTACACCGGCTGGAGCCCGTTGCGATCGTCGTTCCCGCCGGCGCCCGGCGTTCCCGCGCACAGCCCGGCGGCACCGCAGCTGCCCGCCGTCGCGGCGCCCACCGTCGCGGCGCCTGCCGGCCCGCTGTCGGGCTCCGCTCGCCTGGGCCGTCCGCCGCGGACCACGGGCGTTGTCACCTCGTCGGTTCACGGCCGTGCGGGTCTGCCGCCGATCGCGGGCCTGCCGTCGATCGGCGTCGATCCGCGGATCCGGCACCGTCCCTCGGGTGGCCCGGCCCGCCGCAGCCACTGAGCCGGGTACACCGAGGCCGGCACACCGGCCGCCGACCGTCGGCCGGTTGTCCGTTGTGATTTCCTGGATCGGTCGGCGGGGGGCGGACCGCTCCGCGTGCGGCGGCCGGTCGCGGTTCGTTCACGGCTCGCCCGCGTTCAGCGGCGGCGTCTCGCACGGCATTCTCTGAATTTCCGCAGATATTCCTGACGGTCATATCCTTGTTTTCTGGCCGTGCCGGTGTGCGTGGATGTTCGGAAACGCGCTCCCGGCGGTCGGCGGAAATTCCTGCGGATGGCGTCGGCCGRCCCGTGTTTCGGGCGCCGTGGGAAGTCGGGGCAGGCGCCCGGAGGTCCTGGTACGCCGGCGGCCGGGTAGATGGTTCGGGTACGGATCGATCGGGTGCCCGGGCGCCGGGCGTGCCGGGCGCCAGGGGTGTCCGGCGGGTCCGTAGTCTGGACCGATGCTGGTCCTGGCGCTGGACACCTCGACGGCGGCCTGCACGGTCGCGCTGGTCGAGCTGGGCGCACCGGCCTCGGTGGCCGTCGGGTCGGGGCCCGAGCGGGTGCTCGCGCAGAGATGTGTGTGGGACGCCCGCCGCCATGGTGAGCTGCTGGCGCCCATGATGAGCGCCGTCCTCACCGAAGCCCGGGTCCGGCCGCCCGACGTGGCCGCGGTCGTCGTCGGCGTGGGCCCGGGGCCCTTCACCAGCCTTCGGGTGGGCATGGTGACCGGGTCGGCCTTCGCGGCGGCGCTCGGTATCCCGGCACACGGCGTCTGCTCGCTGGACGGAATCGGCCTCGGGACCGCGGGCCCGGTGGGAGTCGTGACCGACGCCCGCCGTCGCGAGGTGTTCTGGGCTCGCTACCAGGATGGAGCGCGCCAGGGGGAGCCTGCCGTCGGCGCGCCCGCCGCCGTCGCGGCGGATCTGCTCGCTGCAGGGGTGCGCCGGGTGGTGGGTCCCGGTGTCGCGCTGTATCCCGAGGCCTTCGCCTCCTTCGAGCCCGTGACGCGCCTCGTCGGTGAGTCCGGTCAGCCCGATGCCGGTCCGGCTGGTCCGGCTGGTCCGGCCGGGGCGTCGATCTGTCCGGCGCCGCCGCTACTCGTCCGGGTCGCGGCGGCGGCCATCCTCGATGGCCGTGCACCGGGACCGCTGGTGCCGCTCTACCTGCGGCGGCCCGACGCGGCCGAGCCTCGTCCGCCCAAGACCGTCACGGCGGCAACGGAGGCCGGGGCTGGCGACCCGGCGGCCGCCGGGGCGACGGCGGGTTGACCGCGGTGGCTGTGAGTCCGTCTCCAGGCACCGGCGACGTCGAACTGCTGCCCATGCGTTGGTGGCATCTGGCCGGGATCGCATCGATCGAGCGGCGGGTCTTCGACCTCGATCCGTGGTCGGCCGAGCTCTTCTGGTCCGAGCTTGCGCAGGGTGACAGCCGGAACTATCTGGTGGCGGTCTCGGCCGGGTCGATCGTCGGATATTCGGGTCTCGCCCTGCAGGGGGACGAGTCCTACATCCAGACCATCGGTGTCGTGCCGGAGATGCGTGGCCGCCGTCTCGGAGCCCGGCTGATGATCGCCCAGCTCCGGGAGGCTCGCCGTCGTGGTGCGCGCAGCTGCGGGCTGGAGGTCCGGACGGACAACGTCGCGGCCCGCGCCCTGTACGCCAGCCTGGGCTTCGTGGATCTCGGTGTCCGCCGGGGCTACTACCAGCCCTCGGGTGGGGACGCGTATGTCATGAGGGCCCGCCCGATCGACACCGTCGGGTATGGGGCGTTGCTGGACCGCATCGAGGCGACGATCGCCCGGGACAGGGCGGCATCGTGACGGTTCGCACCGGGGTGACGGTTCGCACCGGGGCGGTGGGTCGAACCTGGGTGGTGGTTCGCTGGGTGGCCGGTCGCGCGTCGGCGCCGCCGGTGGTGGTGGTGGTGGGAGGCGAAGGATGACGAGCAGGGACAGCCCGCTCGTGCTTGGCATCGAGACGTCCTGCGACGAGACCGGGGTCGGCCTGGTCCGCGGCGGGGTCCTGCTCGCCGACGCGCTCGCGTCGTCGGTCGACGAGCACGCCCGCTACGGAGGTGTCGTCCCCGAGATCGCGGCCCGCGCGCACCTGGAGGCGATGGTCCCGACGATCGAGYGGGCGCTGGGCCAGGCCGGCCTGCGGCACCGCGATGTGGACGCCGTCGCGGTGACAGCGGGACCAGGACTGGCCGGGGCGCTGCTGGTGGGCGTCGCGGCGGCGAAGGCGTATGCGCTCGCCCTCGGCGTCCCGCTGCACGGCGTGCATCACCTCGCCGCCCACGTCGCCGTGGACACGCTGGAGCACGGCCCGCTGCCGCGTCCGTCCGTGGCACTGCTGGTTTCCGGGGGGCACAGCTCGCTGCTGCTGGTACCCGATCTCGCGACCGAACCGGTGGTGCCGCTCGGTGCCACGGTGGACGACGCCGCGGGCGAGGCCTACGACAAGGTCGCTCGCCTGCTCGGCATGCCGTTCCCGGGGGGCCCGCCGATCGACGCGGCGGCTCGGGCGGGACGGGCGGACATTCCCTTCCCCCGCGCCAAGGCCGGGGACGGAACCTTCGATTTCTCCTTCTCCGGCCTCAAGACGGCCGTGGCGCGCTGGGTCGAGGCACGGCGGCGGTCCGGGGAGCCGGTGCCGGTGGCGGACGTCGCGGCGTCGTTCCAGGAGGCGGTCGCGGACGTGCTGACCGCGAAGGCGGTCGCCGCCTGCCGTGCGCACGACGTCGACACGCTGGTGATCGGCGGTGGAGTCGCCGCGAACAGCCGGCTGCGGGCGCTTGCGGCCCTGCGGTGTGAGGCCGCCGGAATCACCCTGCGGGTGCCGCGGCCGGGCCTGTGTACCGACAACGGCGCGATGGTGGCCGCGCTCGGCTCGCTGCGGGTGGAAGCAGGTGTGGCACCGTCGTCGCTGGAGCTTGCGGCGACCTCCGCCCTGGCGCTCTGAGCGGATCTCCGGATGGCGACGGCGCTGGGGCGACTGCGAGGTTCCGCCCGGATCGCGGTCCTGCCTGGACCGCGATCCGCCGGCGGAAGGTCCGGTCTGTGGCGGCGACGGCTCAGTCGCTCGTGGCGCGGCGCCGGGCGGCCTGCTCGGCGGAGTCGAGGGAAGCCGCGAAGAGGTCCTTGAACTCCGCGAGCGCCGGGTTGACCGGCGCGAGGGTCATCACGACGGTGATGAACTCGATGTTGTCGGCGCCGAGGGCTTCGAAGGCGTGCCGCAGGTAGGGAACCTGGTGGTCCCAGCCCTCCTTGGGGGTGCCGGGCGCGTAGGAACCACCCTGCGCGGTCACGACGGTGACCTTCTTGCCGGCGAGCACACCGCCACCGGCCTCACCGGGCGTGGTGCGCCCCATGACGATGATCTGGTCCAGCCAGGCCTTGATCGTCGACGGGTACGAGTAGTTGTACATCGGGACGGAGATCACGTACTCGTCCGCCTTCTCGACCTCGCCGAGGTACTCCTCGCGGACCCGCACGGCCTCGGCCTGCTCCGGGGTGAGCTGTTCGGGGTCGGTGTAGCCGCTGGACACCAGCGTCCAGCTCAGGTGCGGGGGAGGGGTGGCGGCCAGGTCGCGGTGCGTTACCGAACCTTCCGGGTTGTGCTCGCGCCAGGCCTCGACGTAGGCCGCGGCGACGCTTCGGGAGACCGACCCCTGCGGCGCGAAGCTGGAGTCGACGTGAAGCAGATTGGGCACCAGGAACTCCTTGATCGTCATTGCGTGGATCGGGGTGGCTACCCCGGAGCGCCGTGGCCGGCGCTCGCGCGGTGAGGAACGACTGGCGACGGGCTCCCGGGCAGACGCGGACACGTCGCCCGGGCGGCTCCGCGCCGGCATGGCACGTCTGCGCCGCTGCCTCCGCCCTGCCGTCTGTCGCGTAGATGTCCATGCAGATGATTGCTCCACCAAATAATCTGTGTCAACACCTATCTGCGTGGCAGACGAGTCGTTGATGATCGGCTAGGCAACTGATCGGGGTACTGTGTGAGCGTGGAGCGGTCGTTGGGTGGTGCCTCCGCGGTGCCTTCGTCGGCCGATGCACGGTGCTCGGAGTCGGCTACGGACCGGCTGGAGGTCGGCCCGCCTGCCGGTGGCTCCGGCTGTGCTCCGCGCGATGACTGCGGTTCGGCGGATGGCGCCGATCTTGATCTGCCTGCCAGCGTGCGCCACGACCTGCGGTGGATCGTCGGTCAGATCCACCACGGCTACCTGGCGGCCTCGGTGGCCGCGGTCGGTCAGCTTCCCGGTGGCATGAAGGGGTTCTACGTCCTCGAATCGGCGGTCGAGGGGGTGGCCCACAACCAGATCGAGGTGGCCCGCCGCTTCAACATCGACCGGACCGTGATGGTGCGGCTCATCGACGAGATGGAGCGCGCCGGGCTGGTGGAGCGGCGTCCGGTGCCGACCGACCGGCGGGCGCGGATGATCGTCGCCACGGAGCTGGGTGTCGGCGAGTACCACCGGGCGCGGGGCGCGTTACGTGCCGTCGACGACCATGTTCTGGCGCCGCTGGCACCTGCGGACCGGGATGCCTTCGTCGCCTTCGCGCGCCTCGTCTCGGAGCATCTGGTCGCGATGGACCCGACCAAGGGGGCCGCGGCCTGTGTGGCCGCCGAGGCGACGATGCGAGCCGCGGCGGCGACCGAGGGTGACGCCTGCGAGCCGGCCCCTGATTCCGCCGGTGGCGGGCCCCGGGCGCGGGGATGACGGCCTGGGCATGGTGACTACGACCTGGATGTGGGAGGCCCGCGCGGCGGAGGGCCGATTGGCCGACCTCGAGGCCTGGGCCCTGGGTGCCGCGCGTGACCAGGAGGCCGAGATCTACCTGGGGCGCGAGGCGTCGGCGGGTCTTGTTGTGATCCTTCTGCACGTCGGTGGCGGTGGTCCGGAAGCTGACACGGTCGGGCCGCCGTTGCCGGACCCTCCTGTCGGGCTGGTGACAGGCACGGTGCACGCCTGGCAGTTCGAGCGGGCCGATTCCCGTCTTGACAGATCCGACCGTCTTGGTTGACGTCCGTGGTGCGGGTGCTAAGTTGGCACTCGGCACTTGCGAGTGCCAGCGACAGGCGCCTGTTCACCCGCGACGGCAGGCCGCCAGGGTCGCTCTCTCATCCAGCGAAGGAAGGGGGAGGTCGATCGTGACGACCACCGCCACCAAGGTTGCAATCAAGCCGCTCGAGGACCGGATCGTCGTCCAGCCTTCGGACGCCGAGACGACCACCGCGTCCGGCATCGTGATCCCGGACACGGCGAAGGAGAAGCCCCAGGAGGGGACTGTCCTGGCCGTGGGCCCGGGTCGTTTCGAGGACGGCAAGCGCGTCCCGCTCGACGTCAAGGTCGGCGACGTCGTGCTCTACAGCAAGTACGGCGGCACCGAGGTCAAGTACTCCGGCGAAGAGTACCTGGTGCTCTCCGCCCGGGACGTCCTCGCGATCATCGAGAAGTAGGACTGGTCGCCGGCAACAGCAGGCGGGGCGTGTCCCACCGGTGGTCCCCGGTATCCACCGGGGCCCCGGCGGGGCACGCCCTTCTTGTTTCGCCAGGCCGCCGTGTCGGAGGGACACGCAGGTATGCCGAAGATTCTGACGTTCAACGAGGACGCGCGCCGCTCGCTTGAGCAGGGTGTCAACGCCCTCGCGGACGCCGTCAAGGTGACGATCGGTCCGCGTGGCCGCAACGTCGTCATCGACAAGTCGTACGGCGCGCCGACGATCACCAACGATGGTGTGACGATCGCGCGCGAGGTCGAGCTGGACGACCCCTACCAGAACCTGGGGGCGCAGCTCGCCAAGGAAGTCGCCACCAAGACCAACGACGTGGCCGGTGACGGCACGACGACCGCGACGGTGCTGGCCCAGGAGATGGTGCGCCAGGGCCTCAAGCTGGTCACCGCGGGCGCCTCCCCGCTGTCGCTCAAGGCCGGCATCGAGGCGGCCGTCGAGGCTGTCTCGTCGGCGCTGCTGAAGGCGGCGATCGAGGTCGACTCGAAGGAGACGATCGCCCAGGTCGCCGCCATCTCGGCGCAGGACGTCCAGGTCGGTGAGCTCATCGCCGAGGCGATGGACAAGATCGGCAAGGACGGTGTGATCACCATCGAGGAGAGCCAGACCATGGGTCTGGACCTCGAGCTCACCGAGGGCATGCAGTTCGACAAGGGCTACATCTCGCCCTACTTCGTGACCGACCAGGAGAGCATGGAGGCGGTCCTCGAGGACGCCTACGTGCTGCTGCACCCTGGCAAGATCGGCGCCCTGAACGACATCCTGCCCCTGCTCGAGCAGGTGGTGCAGGAGCGCAAGCCGCTGCTGATCATCGCGGAGGATGTCGAGGGCGAGGCGCTGTCCACCCTCGTCGTCAACGCCGTGCGCAAGACCTTCACAGTCGTCGCGGTGAAGGCCCCCGGCTTCGGGGACCGCCGCAAGGCGATGCTGCAGGACCTCGCGGTCCTCACCGGCGGTCAGGTCGTCGCTGCCGAGGTCGGCCTCAAGCTCGACTCGGTCACGCTGGCCGACCTCGGCCGGGCCCGGCGGATCGTCGTCGACAAGGACACCACCACCATCGTCGACGGTGGTGGCGACGCCGACACCGTCGGTGAGCGGGTCCGCCAGATCAAGCAGGAGATCGAGCTCTCGGACTCCGACTGGGACCGGGAGAAGCTCCAGGAGCGGCTGGCCAAGCTCGCTGGCGGGGTCGCGGTCATCCGCGTCGGCGCCGCGACGGAGGTCGAGCTCAAGGAGAAGAAGCACCGCCTCGAGGACGCGGTCTCCGCGACCCGTGCCGCGGTCGAGGAAGGCATCGTGGCGGGCGGCGGGACCGCGCTCGTGGACGCCGCCGCCGTGCTCGAGGGCGACCTCGGGCTCACCGGTGACGAGCGGTCCGGCGTGCAGATCGTGCGCCGGTCGCTGGACGCGCCGCTTACCTGGATCGCGCGGAACGCCGGTCTCGAGGGCGCGGTGATCGTGTCCAAGGTCCGCGAGACCGAAACCGGTGTCGGCTTCAACGCGGCCACCGGCGACTACGGCGACCTCGTCGCAGCTGGTGTGGTGGACCCGGTCAAGGTCACCCGCTCCGCGGTGGCGAACGCCGCGTCCATCGCCGCGCTGCTCATCACCACCGAGAGCCTGGTGGCGGAGAAGCCGGAGGCGCCCGCGGCGGCCCAGGGCCACTCCCACTCCCACGGTGGGCACGGGCACTCGCACTCGCACGGGCCGGGCTTCTGACCCGTCCCGGCAGCAGCGGGTCGCCCACCCGCCGGCACCGGCGAGGTAGCACCGTGGCCGAGGCCCGGTCGGTCATCAGGACCGGCCGGGCCTCGGTCGTTCTCCGGTGGCGTTCTCCGGTGGCTATCGCCGGTGTGCACGAGCGCCACCGGTGCGCACGAGCAAGGTCGCGCCGGGCGCCACCCGGGTCAGGCACCCGACACCTGATCACGGGGCGCTCACCCGTCGCGGGTGGTCGCCGGGGATGGGTGGTGATGTCCGAACAGGGGGCAGCCAATCGGCCAGCCGAGGGCCGGGGAGTGCTTCTGTGGCAGGAGTGCTTCTGGCTCAGGGGAGTGCACCGGGGCCGTGGGGTTCCCTGGAAACGCGAGATCCCCGGGCCCGTCCTGGCGTGGCATAGGACGGGCCCGGGGATCTCGGTACTCGGTGATCGAACCTTTCAGCAGGCCGGTGCGAGACCGGGCCGCGCCGTCGTGTGACGGGCCGCGCCTCGCCGGGTGCGCCCGGTCAGGACGGCCTCCCGTTCGGACTCACTCATTCCACCCCAGACGCCGTACGGTTCCCGGGCCGCAAGGGCATGCTCTCCGCAGGCCCGGATGACCGGACAACGTGCGCAGATGGCCTTCGCCGCGGCTTCCCTCGCGGCTCGGGCCGGGCCGCGCTCGCCCTCGGGATGGAAGAAGAGCTCGGTGCTCTCGCCTCGGCAGGCGCCGTGGAGCTGCCACTCCCACTTCTCCGCACCGGGGCCTGGAAGTCGTCGGACGTCGGTCATAGGTCTGACCCCCCCTTTCGACCTGAGCGGCTGGCGCCGCGACTACCCGGTCACCGTAGCCGCCCGCCGTCGACTGGAGATCTTGGAATTTCACCCGGTCGGCCGGCGCCGCGCCCCCGCTGCCGCCCGCTTTGCCCGGTATCTGGTCTGCCTGGCAACTGGCCTGGTCTGCCTGGCATCTGGCCACGGGTGGACTACCGCGGTGTGATCCGCGCCTGAGCAGCCGTGGCCCGCACGTGCACGGACGACGACCGCCGGTGGCGCCGACAGGGAACGCGAGGACGGCACGACCAGGTCTGACCCGTGGACGTCCGACCGCCGGCACCGACGACGACACGAGACCACCATCGATCACGGGTGCCTCGCGCTCCGCCGGCAGCATCGACCTACCCGCCAACCGGGCGCTAACACGAGCTGACGTCGAACACGAGCCGACGTCGGGATTCACCTGACTTGCCGGGAGAGGTTCGCTTGGGAGAGCGAGAGGTTCGCCTGGGAGCGCGCCAGCTGCTCAGGGCATGCGCGCACGCCCGCCTGGCCAGCGCGGACGAAGGGCGACTGGCATCTGTGCCGGCCAGGACAGGGCCCGGCCGGCATGCGGGCGGCATCGGTCGGCACGGGCTGGCTGGCCACGAGGCCCGCCAGCGCGGCCGCCTGGTCAGCGGGCGGCTGAGCCGGTCACCGCGTGTCCGCCTCGGACGCGGTGGAGGCCTCGTAGGCGCCATCCGCGAATCCGCGTGCGTAATCCCAGCTCACGTAGCAGGCGGGATCCGGAGCGTAGGCAGGCTCGTGCACCCGGGTGCGGCCCTCGTCGAGAAGGTGCCGCAGGTTCCCGGCAAGCAGGTCCCAGTCGAAGTAGTGCGGCTCGGCGCACCCCTCGCAGTCGACGACAAGTCCCCGGAAGCCACGCGGTTCGAGCAGCGTCCGGAAGACGTCGAGGTCGCCCAGCTCGGCGAGGATCTCTTCCCGCTCACGGAGGGACAGCGGTTCAAGCAGGTCCAGATCCTCGGCGGAATCGAGCTGCGCGAGCTCGGCCGCCGGGTCCTCGGGGTCGCCCGCGAAGGGGTCGAGGGGCTCGTTGCTCACGAGGAACACGCTACGCTTGTAGCCCCAGCTTAGTGGTCCCGATACCGAGTCCGGCACCGACGTGCGGGGCATTCGTCCAACATGCCCGAATCTGTCCGGTCCTGGATGGCTTCCAGTGGTGCTCGCGCAGCTGGTGAGATGTGTCTGTGCGGCCTCCGGTGGTCTGGTCTGTGTTCGGCCTGTCTGACCGCAAGGTTCGTGTTTCGCGAAACCCGATACGGAAACAAGGTCATTGTGGTAGGGGCTTGCTGATTTCGTATTCAGCCACCTGAACTTCGACGGACCGGGTACGGAGCGGTCCGCTCCCGGCGTCGAGTCGGCGGCGCGTGGCATCTGTGGTGCTCTCGGTCACGCAGGGGAGTTCGGAACGGTAGGGGGACCTCTACGATGGGGGGCATCACCGTCGCTCGGCCGGCGGGCCGCGCACTCGCGCGGCGTGCTCGACACGTCGCTCCGGGCGGTACATCTGGTCATATGGATGTGCCCCCAGGGTTTGCCGGCTCGTCCGGTTTCCGGGCGCGGAACCCCCACGCGCCGCGGGGAAGCCACCGCTGGCGCGGGGCCGACGCGAACGGAAAGGTGCCATGGACGGTTCCGCCGCCATCCCGACGACCCCGACCACGCGCGCGGGCGGGGAACCCGACCTCGACTCGGCGTTCGGTCAATCGGCCGATGCCCGCTTCACCTCCGCGGCTCCCGGCGCTCCCGGCGCCGAAGGAGCGGCCCTCCCGCCGAAACTGGCGATGCTGGGGCTGACCTACGACGATGTGCTGCTCCTGCCGGCGGAGTCCGAGGTGGTGCCGGCGTCGGTCGACACGGCCACCCGCCTGTCGCGCAACATCTCGCTGGCCATCCCGCTGGTCTCCTCGGCCATGGACACCGTGACCGAGGCGCGGATGGCGATCGCCATGGCCCGCCAGGGCGGCGTCGGTGTGCTGCACCGCAACCTCTCGGTCGACGACCAGGCGCAGCAGGTCGACATGGTGAAGCGCTCCGAGTCCGGCATGATCACCGCGCCGATCACCTGCGGGCCCGAGGCGACGATCGAGGAAGCGAACGTGCTGATGGCGCGTTACCGCATATCGGGCGTGCCGGTGACCCAGCCGGACGGCCAGCTCCTCGGCATCGTGACCAACCGCGATATCCGTTTCGAGCGGGACTACTCGCGCCGGGTCCGGGACGTCATGACCCCGATGCCGCTGGTCACCGCCGCGGTCGGTGTCTCCGCCGACGACGCGCTCGGCCTGCTGCGGCACAACAAGATCGAGAAACTGCCGATCGTCGACGAGGCGGGCCGGCTTCGCGGCCTGATCACGGTGAAGGACTTCACCAAGCGTGAGCAGTACCCCAACGCCACCAAGGACGCGGACGGCCGCCTCGTGGTCGGCGCCGCGATCGGTGTCGGTGAGGACGCGTTCAAGCGTGCCCAGGTGCTGGTCGCCGCGGGCGTCGACTTCCTGGTCGTCGACACGGCCCACGGCCACCACCGCGCGGTGCCCGACATGATCGCGCGGATCAAGACGGAGATGCGTGCCGGGGCCGACGGCCGTCCGCTGGACGTCATCGGCGGCAACGTGGCCACCGCCGCGGGCGCGGCCGCACTTGTCGCCGCCGGTGCCGACGCCGTCAAGGTGGGTGTCGGGCCGGGGTCCATCTGCACCACCAGGATCGTGTCCGGCGTCGGCGTCCCGCAGGTCACCGCGATCTACGAGGCCGCGCGGGCCGCCCGGGCGGCCGGCGTGCCGGTCATCGGGGACGGCGGCCTGCAGTACTCCGGTGACATCGCGAAGGCGATCGCGGTCGGTGCCGACACGGTGATGCTCGGCAGCCTGCTCGCGGGCGTTGACGAGAGCCCGGGCGAGCTCATCTTCATCAACGGCAAGCAGTACAAGTCCTACCGGGGGATGGGCTCGCTCGGCGCCATGCGCAGCCGAGGCGGAAACCGGTCCTACTCGAAGGACCGTTATTTCCAGGACGACGTGCTGTCCGACGACAAGCTCGTCCCTGAAGGGGTCGAGGGCCAGGTTCCCTACCGTGGCTCGCTGGCGGGCATGGCGCACCAGCTCATCGGCGGGCTTCGGGCCGCGATGGGGTACACCGGGTCGGCGACGATCCGTGATCTCCAGGAGCGCAGCCAACTGGTGCGGATCACCTCCGCCGGGCTCACCGAGAGCCACGCCCACGACGTCCAGATGACGGTCGAGGCGCCGAACTACACCCGGTGAGCCCTTTCCGTCATCGGTTCGGACCTGCGGCATCCGTGACCGTGGGCCGTGAGATGGAAGCGGCTCGGTGATCCAGGTACCTGTCCAGCATCGTTCCTGCCGCGGCCAGCTGTCCGTCTGGTAGGCAGGGTGGTTGGCGGAACTACTTAGTTGACCAGGAGGCCGGACGCGGTGGCTGACGTCGAGATCGGTATCGGGAAGAACGCGCGGGTGGCCTACGGCCTGGACGCCGTGGGCATCGTTCCGTCGCGGCGAACCCGCGACCCAGCCGACGTCTCGCTCGGCTGGGAGATCGATGCCTACCGCTTCGGGCTTCCGATCGTCGCAGCGGCCGCCGACGCGGTCACCTCTCCCGCGTCGGCGATCGCCCTCGGGCGTCTCGGTGGGCTCGGGGTGCTGCACCTGGAAGGCCTGTGGACCCGGCACGAGGATCCCGAGCCGCTCCTGGCCGAGGTGGCGGCGCTCGGCGCCGAATCCGGTGCGGTCGCCGCCACCCGGCGTCTGCGTGAGCTGTACGCCGCACCTGTGCAGCCCGAGCTCATCGGCGCGCGTCTGCAGGAGATGCGGGAGGCCGGGGTCGTCACGGCGGCCGCGTTGCGGCCGCAGAAGCTGCGGTCCCTGTGCCCCTATGTGGTGGCTGCCGGTGTCGACCTCCTGGTCGTCCATGGCACGGCGGTGTCGGCGGAGCATCAGTCGCGTCGTACCGAGCCGCTCAACCTGAAGCAGTTCATAGGACAGCTCGACATTCCGGTGCTGGTCGGCGGCTGTGCGTCCTTCTCCACGGCGCTGCATCTGATGCGTACGGGGGCGGCCGGTGTGATCGTCGGAGTCGGCGGCGGGCTGGGTGACGACACCGCCTCAACCCTCGGAATCGGTGTACCGCTGGCGACGGCGATCGCCGACGCGGCGGGTGCGCGAATG
Organism: Frankia sp. CcI49; assembly: GCF_001983215.1. Classification (NCBI taxonomy): domain Bacteria; kingdom Bacillati; phylum Actinomycetota; class Actinomycetes; order Frankiales; family Frankiaceae; genus Frankia; species Frankia sp. CcI49. The sequence continues at coordinate 180,900 of NZ_MOWP01000017.1, read as the reverse complement.
CGCTACCTCGACGAGTCCGKTGGTCGTTATGTCCACGTCATCGCCCACGGCGATCTCCGTACCGGCGGGGACGTGGCGAAGGCGGTGGCATGCGGAGCAGACGCCGTCATGGTGGATTCGCTGCTCGCGCAGGCGGTGGACGCTCCCGGCCAGGGTGCGGCCTGGTCGATGGAGATCCTTCATTCGGACCTGCCTCGTGGGCGCTGGGCACCGGTGACGACGTCACACTCCGTGGCGGAGATTCTCACCGGCGGTGGTGTCACGGCCGACGATGGTGTGGCGAACATCGCCGGAGCGCTGCGCGCGGCAATGGCCACAACGGGCTACGCGACGCTGAAGGAATTCCAGAAGGCAGAGGTCATGATCGCGGCCGGAGGCTGAGCGGGCCAACAGGGGCCGGGCCGATGGCGCGTGGCGCCCGCGCTGTCGACCCGGGCGCCTTGCGTGCGGTTCGTCGTGGCACCCTGGGATCCGTCCGTCTCCGGATCGAAGGATGACCGATGCGCCTCGACGAGAACGGCCGCTGGGTCAGCGACGACGGCGCCTACGTTTGGGACGAAACCGCCCAGACCTGGCGGCTGGTGAACGCTGCGCCGCGTCCTGACGTGCCCGCGGCGGTTCCCTCAGCGTCCGAGGGATCCGCCGCCGGGTGGCGTGCCGAGGCCGCGCGCCCCGTTGCCGGCCACGCGGTGGGCGCCGCGGGCTCCGTGGCTGCGGCTGGTGAGAGCACCGCGGCCTTCCGTGCCCGCGTGGCGGACTCGGCGTCCGCGAGTCCGGTCACCCGCATGTCCATCGATGCCTGGACCCCTCCCGAAGCGGGCCCGGCCGTTCCCGCGGCCGACCGCGCGACACCGACCGGTCCGATCTTCACCGGTGAGGCGTATACCGGGCCGACCCGGACTGCCTCGCCCTTCACGGGCTACGGGAGCTCGACCGAGGCGCGTGTCGGTGGGAGTCCTGCGGAGGTCGTGGGTACGAATCTGGTCAGTCCTGGACCGGTCGGTGCCGACCCGATTCAGGTCGATCCGGTCCGTGTCGATCCGATACGCACTGACCCGATCGTCCGTGCCGATTCGGTCGTCGGTGCCGATCCGACTCACACCGATCCGGTCCGATTCGACCAGATGCGGGGCGACCAGACGCGGGGCGACCAGACGCGGGGCGACCAGACGCGGGGCGACCACGCGCGCGGCGTGCAGGGCGACAGCGGGCCGCGTCGCTCGGACGGTGCGGGCGCGGATCCGGCCCGGGTCGGTGGCGACAGCACAGATCCGCTTCCCCTGCCCACGGCATCCCAGAGCGCCGCCGGCGGGTCCGCCTGGGCGGCGCCGGAGACCGCGCGTGATCCCGCTGAGAACACCGACGGCATTCCCCGGCGCACCGCGCCCGTCCGGCCGACGTCGACGACAGGCCCGGACGTGCGCTCGGACCCCGCCTCGGATCCGGGCGACGAGTGGATTCCCGACGCCGATGGCTGGTACGGCACGTCGGACACACCCGGCGGCCGTGATCCCGGCGATGGCCGTGAGGGGCGTGACCGTGCGGCGGCGCGGCGGCGCGGGAGCAGGCCTCGTCCGGTAGGCGTGCTGGACCCGAACGGGGACTGGGAGGCGGGCGCCGAGGACGGCGAGCCCGGCTTCGACGGCGCTGTCGTGGGCGGGGTCGATCCGGCGCCGGGTCTCGCGGGTCTGACCGGGCGGATCACGGCGATGCTGCGTCGGCCGACGGCGATCGCGATCGCGACCGCCGTCGTGCTCGTCGTCGCGCTCGGGGTGGCCGGCTTCGTCGTCCTGGGGGGCGGTGACGACAAGAGCACAACCGCGACCGGCTCCGCTGTACCGGAGGGTCGCTATGACACCACGGTCCGTCAGACCTACATCGACGCCTGCCTCGGTGTCAGCAACGGCAACGAGCGTTACTGCACCTGCACGCTGGAGAAACTGGAGGACAAGTACAGCCAGGAGCAGTATCTGGCCTTCAGCCGCGATGTCGAGTCCGAGGACTCCCAGCGCATCGTGCGCGAGGTCTACACGGCCTGCCGTACGCTGCGGTGAGAGTGTCCGTGTACAGTGTGATGATCCCGTTTACGGCCGGTTCACGTCTTATCGGTTCGGCGGCTCCCGGGGGTCGCGGGAAAGGTCGTGGCCACATTCGCGGTCGCAGTCATGGCCTCACCGACGAGGGCGGTCGATGAGCGGAATCAATGAGGCGACAACGATGGGCGCGGGCTTGGCGCTGGCACGTGAGCCCAACCCTCGTGGCGGCAGGCGGGTGATTGATCCGTGACAGCAGGCAGCACGGACCGACCAACCGGCGGTCGTCGCGACGATGACTTCTTCGCCGTCGAACGTGTCGGGGAGCCGGAGGAATCGACCACCTACCGGCCGCCCGCGGCCGCGGACGTCGGCTGGGATGTCACACCCTGGCGGGACGTCGACCGCGATGTGAGCGGCGGCTCCCCGCTGACAGGCGGTCCGGTCGTCGATGGTCCGGTCATCGGCGGGCCCATGGTCTCCGGTGGCACGTCGCCCGGTGGTGGTTCTGCGGTCRACGGCGGTCCTGTCGTCGGTGGCGGTCCTGTCGTCGGTGGCGCCGCACCTCGCAGCAGTGATCCGTTCGATGTCAGCTCCACCTGGAGCGGTGGCGTGCCGGCGGTCGACGTCGGATCAGTCCGACCGGATCTCGACCCACAGCGGCCGGCCACCGGCGGATTCCCGGTGCCTCCGAGCTACCGGCCGGCCACACAGACGTACGTCGAGCCGACACCACCACCGCGGTACCCGACGGAGAGCGGGGCCTTCCCGCCGGTCCGTCCGATCAGCCCCGACACCGGATCGGTGCGTATCGGCGGCCCGGACCCGGGCACATCCTCGCGGGGCTGGCTTCCTGCCGGTGACAGCACCGGTTCGTCGGGTGGACTCAACCCCGCCACCGGAAGCTTCGCTCTTCCGTCGGCCTATCCGGCACGTCCCGCGGAACAGCCCGCGCCGCTGGACGGGCCGGGCCGCGGCGCCGAACCGGTCGGATACAACGGCTACCAGCCGCCTCGTCCGAACACGTCCGACCTGGCGCCGCCACCGGCGCAGAGCGGGCCGAGGAGCGGTGCGCCGCTGCGGCTCGATCAGACGGGTGGTTTTCCCAGGCCGGTGACCGGCTACCCGGCGCGGCCCGACAGCGGTGCCGGGGCCGGCGCGGCGGGTGCTGCTGGTACGGCGGGGCAGAACACCGTGGACCCCTGGAACGGGCACGGGTCGGGTGCGGGGCAGCAGATGGGTGCGTCGCTGCCGCCCCGCGAGGCTTCATCGACCGGTGGTCACTCTCGGCAGGGCCCGCCGACCGGTGGTCACCAACGGCCGGGCCCGCCGGCCGGCGGGCAGCTGGGCCGCGATCCGCTGACCGGTGACCGTCCGCGGCAGGGCCCGTCGACCGGCGGGCATTCCCAGCCGTCGCAACGACCTCACGATGGCTACCAGGGCCGTGCTGACACAGGCTGGAGTCAGCACACGCCGGCACCGGCTGCCGGCCAGTACGGTTCTGCCGGCCTGGAGACGAGCTACCGCCTCGGCGGCCCAGGCGGCTATGGCACCGATCCCGGAGCCGCTCAGGGGCCGGGCGGATTCTCCCCGACCCGCGGTGCGCCGGCCGGTGGCCCGTCAACCGGTGGCGTGGCGGCCGCGCCACCGGCCGGGAGCACTCCTGCGCGCCCCCTGGCAGCGCAGGCCCCCACGGCGACGTCCGGTCACCATCCCGCTGTCGGGCGGGGCGATCTGGAGCGGTCCGCACCGGGCACACCGCCGCTCCGTTCCAGTCCGGCGGGCCTTGACCCCGGACCGACAGGGTTGCCCGGTCAGCCGGCGTTGCCCGGTCAGGCGGCACCGTCCGGGCCGTGGCGTACGCCGGCGGCACGCCCGGCGGTCGAGGACACCATCACCACGGGACGTCCTCCGTACACAGGGGGCGTTCCGGCGCTGCCGCCGGGGCGTTCCGGCGGGGCGGGCGCGGAGTCGGGCGTAGTCTCCCCGGCGCCGCGGCCGGATAGCGGAGCCGGAACCGGTCCGCGGGCGGCAACGGGCCCGAAGGCCGGCCCGGTGACCAGACCGGGCAGGGAACGGCGGCCCGAGAGCGCGGTCGAGATGACGTCGCTGGTGACGCGCCGCGGGCGAGGGGGAGGCACGCCCGACGCAAGCGATGATTCCGGGTGGCAGCCGTCCCGGTCGGTACGCCGGACGGGCGCACGGGGAGTGCCGGCTGACCGTCGGCGCACCCCGAATCCGGTGACGGACACCAACAGCCTGCAGGCGGTCTCCGCGCCTTCGCAGCGGCGAGGCCCCGGGCGTTCCGAGGAGAGCCCCGCCGACGCGGCCCCCACCGGTCGGTTCCGCGCGGCACGCGCGAACAAGGCCGCCAGTGGTGCGCCGGAGGTCGAGGATCCGCCGTCACCCAATCGCCGGTCGGCGGCGCGCAGCGCCGGCAGAGCCGGCCGCGACGGCGACGGCGCGGGCCTGGCAGGCAGGTCGCGGGGGGATTCTGCCGACAGCCTCGACAGTCGGGGTGGCCACGGCGAGCCCGGCCGTGGCGGCCGTGGCGGTCGTGGCCGTGATGGCGGCACGGCGGGCGGTGGCGGTCGTGGCCGTGATGGCGGCACGGCCGGTGGTGGCGGTCGTGCCGGCAGCGGTAGCGCTGGCGGTAGCGGCACGGCCCGTGGCGGCGCCGCCGCCGATCGGCGCGCGACGCGTGCGGTCGGGGTGCTGGAACCGGCGGATTTCGACGACGAGCCGGACGAGCCGAGCCTGCCGCAGGACCGGCTGGCCTGGCTGCGGCACGGGTGGATCGGCCCGCTTGGTATCGCGCTGGTGGTTTCGCTGCTGGTCGTCGGCCTCTACACCGTGCTCGTCGGAGGCGGCGGGGAAAAATCGCCTCAGGGCGCGGAGACGACGACGAATCCCAGCTCGGCGGCGCAGGTCGCGACCGCACAGGAGGCGATCGCGGGAAAGGCCATGGTCAACGGCACCTGGCGGTGCCGTCTGCAGAATGAGAGCGCCACTAATGGCGACATGCTTGGTGACGTGCTCCCGGATGTGCTTGTCGTCCCTGCGGCGGGACTGACATACACGTGGAACGATACGCCGGGAACGTACACGATATCGCCGTCTGAGGGCGACCGGTCGGGTTCGAAGATCTCTCGGGTCGAGTTCACCGGCGGGCCGCTCGCCGGGGTGTCGGCCGATCATCTCCTCTCCGAAATGAACGGTGGCGCCGCCCAGGGAACGCTCTACCTGGCGCCCGTGGCGAACGATCCGAGCAAGCCGCGTCGGTACTGCTACGTGAACTGAGTGGTTCCAGGCCGGCGCGGCGGCTGCCCGGCGGAGCGCACGCTGACGAGTGCGGCACCCGCTGTGCGGAATGCAAGTGCGAGGGCCGAGTATCGGCGCTTCGCGGATCGCGGCACAGATCATTGTTGGCGGCACGGATCGAGCCTGCTGCACTCCGTGAGGGCTTTCGGTAGAAGTCCGACATAAGGGGCCGCCTTGCCCACTGGCGTTCGCGGCGGAGTTGGAGTGGGATGGACCCGGTGAATTCCATTTTTTGGTCATGCGGCAGGATCGTGTGTCATGTTCTGGTCTGACCGCGTTGCGGGTGCCAGGCGGCGGGATGCCGCCCAGGAGGTCTCGGTCAACGGAGGTGCCGGCCTCCCAGATCCGATCGGATCGGCGCCGGACACGGCACCGCCGGTCCAGGCTGCCCCGCGGGTCGAGATGCGTCCGGAGGGCTGGCGGCTGGTTGATCGTCGCGGCATTCTCAAGGTGGCCGGGATGGCCGCGGCCGCGGCGCCCGCGGCGGCCCTGCTGGCGGCCTGTGGCGGCGGTTCCGGTGGCGGCGAGGCCCGTAAGGTGCGCATCGGCATGGTCAGTCCGCGCACCGGGGCGTTGCGAAGCTACGCCGATGTGGACTCCCACGTCGTCGAAAGCATGAACACCATCTTCGCCGACGGCACCCGGGTCGGGCGCAACACGCTGCCGGTGGAGATCTTCGTTCGGGACGGGCAGTCCGACCGGAACCGTGCGGCCGCGGCCGCGGCCGATCTGATCTTCGTCGACAACGTGGACATCGTGCTGGTCGGTGGCGGCGCGGACAACGTGAACCCGGTGTCCGACGTCTGTGAGGCACAGGGCGTTCCCTGCCTTTCGACCTCGGTGCCCTGGGAGGCGTGGTTCTACAGCCGCGGCGGCAAGGCCGAGACACCGTTCTCCTGGACGTACCACGTCTACTGGGGGATGGCGGAGCTCCGGGGGGCCTACCGGGCGATGTGGCGGGCGCTCGACGTCCCGCACAGCGTCGCCCTGCTGCTCCCCAACAACCAGGAGGGCGAGGCCTTCAACAACTCCGTCTACGGGTTGTCGAAGCTCACCGACGATGGTTTTCAGATTGCCGGTACGCACCGCTACAACGTCGGCGACCAGTCGTTCGGCGAGTTCGTCAACGGTATCGTCTCCAACAAGGTGTCGATAATCGCCGGCAACCCTAGCATCACCGACTTCTCGGCCTTCTGGAAACTGCTCAACGAGAAGGACTACAAACCGCACATCGTCACCCTGTCGAGCACCCTCCTCTTCCCGACGGATGTGGAGGCGCTCGGTCTCGCGGCCGACGGGTTCACGACAGAGGTCGGCTGGTCGCCCAAGTTCCAGTACCGCAGCTATCTGACGAAGCGGACGGCCGAGGAACTGGCCAACGAGTTCGACATGGGCACCTGGTCCCAGCCACTCGGTTTCATCCATGCACTGTTCGAGATCGTCGCGCAGGCGCTCGAGAGCGTCGACTCCATCGATGACCGCAGTGCGGTTGCCGCAGCGATCGCCGGAGTGCAGGCGAGCACGATCGTCGGCAACGTCAGCTTCAACAACGCCCCGAACACCGGAATCCCCAAGAACGTCGCGACAGTTCCGCTGGCCGGCGGGAAGTGGACGAAGCAGCAGTCCTCCAGCGTCCCCTACGCCCTGCATGTCGTCGAGGCCAACGGGCTGAATCTCGCCGCGGATTCCGACAGCACCGGGATGGTCGACCTGCAGAGCATGAACACCTGACCGGTGGACTACAGCTGACTGGGGGCGGCGGGCCGCGGCTTCACCGAGCCGCGGCCCACCGCCCCCAGGTCGGTTTTCCGCTCGTCCGCTTTCCACCATTCGCGACGTCCACGACAACGGCGTGGGGGCGCTCCCGATCACGGGAGCGCCCCCACGCCGTTGTCAGTGCCGGGCACCGGGCCCGCGAAACCGCTGGCCGCGGGTCAGGTCCGCGCCGCCGCGCGTGACATCGTGTGCTCGACGACGGCGATCAGCGCGCTCTTGGTCGAGTCGCGGTTACGCGCGTCGCAGGTGATGATCGGAACGGCCTGGCTGATCTGCAGCGCCTCCCGCACATCCTCGATGGAGTGCCGAAGGACACCGTCGAAGCAGTTCACCCCGATGACGAAGGGAAGCTGACGCTGCTCGAAGTAGTCGACCGCCGCGAAGCAGTCCGCGAGGCGCCGGGTGTCCGCCAGCACGATCGCGCCGATCGCACCCCGGACGATGTCGTCCCACATGAACCAGAACCGGTACTGCCCGGGGGTCCCGAACAGATAGAGAATCAGGTCCTCGTCCAGGGAGACACGGCCGAAGTCCATCGCCACGGTCGTGGTGGTCTTGTCAACGAGATGAGTGAGGTCGTCGACGTGTGCGCCGGCCTCGGTCATGACGGCCTCGGTGCGCAGCGGGACGATCTCGGACACGGAGCCCACGAACGTCGTCTTGCCGGCGCCGAACCCGCCCGCCACCACGATCTTGACCGATGTGGTGGCGACGGCGGAGTTGACCCGTCTGTGGTCAGAGCTTTCGAAGGCCACTGAGAACCCTTTCGAGCAACGCGAGATCCGGCGCCTCATCGCGGTCCGGCTGCTGGTGGACGCGGACGAAGCCTTCGTCCGCCATGTCGCCTACCAGGACGCGGGCGACCCCGAGAGGCACCCTCAGACCGGCGGCGATCTCAGCGATTGACCGCACCTGCCGGCACATGGCAGCGATGGTCTGCTGCTCCAGGTTGAGGCTTAGTGCCCGCTCCTCACCGAGCGGGGTTGTGAAGACGAGTGCCTCTATGGCGAGCTCGTAACGGGACCGAGTCCGCCCACCGGTCATCGCGTAGGGGCGGACGACCGGTCCGGGCGCGTTCTCGGGATCGATGCTCACCCTGACTCCCTGGACCTACCCACATTCACCGCGGAAGCGTTCCCTGCAGCTCGGCTCGCAGAGCCGGCGTGAGGACGTCCTTGGCACGGGTGACGAGCAATGCCATCTCGTAGCCGACCAGGCCGATGTCACAGGACGGCGCGGCGAGTACCGCCATGCTGGCCCCGTCGCTGATGGCCATGATGAACAGGAAGCCGAGTTCCATCTCGACGACGGTCTGCGTCACGGCTCCGGCCTCGAACACCCGGGCGGCGCCGCCGGTGAGGCTCACCAGCCCAGAAGCGACCGCGGCGAGCTGGTCGGCCCGGTCCCGGGGGAAACCGTCCGAAACAGCCAACAACAGTCCGTCGGCGGAAACCACCACGGTGTGGGCGACGCCCGGAACCCGGTCAACAAAGTTGTTGATCAACCAGTTGAGGTTCTGAGCCTCGGTACTCACGGGTGTCACCGTTCCTCCTGCGCGTCACGTCGGGGGTTCCTCGTGGTGTCGACTCCGACATCACGTCCCTGCCGCACGCCCTGGTAGAAGCTGGCGAGCCGTCCACCGACAGCCTCTGGCGAGCGTGTCGTCGGCTCGGGGGGACGCCGGCGGGGCGCTGGTTCGGCGCTGCCGGGCACGAGATGGGTCATGGGAACTCGAACCGGAAGTCCGGACCGTGTGGTGCCGCCGGTGCTGGGCTGACGGAGCTGCTCCGCGGCCTTCCAGCCCTCGTCACCCGCGGAAGACCAGGAGCCGTCGGCGGTCTGGCCGGCGGCCGGCCCGGTGGGGGTCAGGCGCTGCGGCCCGGTCTGCGGCATCGGCCGCGGCGCCTGTGCCGCCGCGGGTGCCGGAATCCCGGCCCCTGGGCGGCGCATCCCCCGAGCGGGGGATTCGAGAAGGGGTTCGCCCCGCGTCGGTACCCGCGGTGCGGCCGCCGGTGGCATACCCGGGCGGGCTGGTGCCTGCGGCTGGGGCCGCCGTGGCAGAGGCGTCCCCGACACCGATGCGGCCGCCGGTCGGGCCGGGCCCTGACCGCGGACCGGGCCCGGCCGGACCGGGGCCTGCTGGCCGTTGGCCGCGCCGTCGGCGGGCTCGGGCGTCCGGCGCTGGAACCAGGCCGAGACCGAATCGAAGATCGGCGTGGTGAGGGCGTCATCCCCCTCCTGCTCGTCCGCGACGATCTCGCCGGTGTCCTCTCCGCGCCCGAAGGCGGTCCGGGCGAGCGGGCCGCTCTGCGTCGGGTCCACCCCCCGGTTGCTCCGGAAGGCCGCGGCGAGGTTCGGGCCGGTCTGGGGGAACGCGTCGTTCGGTTCGGGGCTGGGTCGGCTGGGCGCCCGGTTGAAGACCCCGCCCGGCCGCTGCAGAGCGTCGGTGTCCGGCTCGCTGTACATCTGGGTGGGGCCGGTGACCGGCCCGACGGGCAGCGGACCGGACGGCGGTGCCTCGTCGTAGCGGCCATCCATGAGGGGGAAGCCACCGGTGTCGAGGGAGTAGCCGCCGGTGTCCGTGGAGAAGCCACCGGTGTCGGCGAGGTCCGGGCCGGGCTCCGGTGCCTGCTCCAGCTCACGTCGCCCCGTTGGAGGCGCGTAGGCGCGGGGCTGCTCGCCGGAGTGTGGCCCGCCGTAGCCGGCGCCGTCGCGGTAGGGCAGCGGAAGCGGACCGGAGTTGAGGGCCTCCAGGGAGAACTCGCCGGAGTCCTCCGGGCCGCGCCCGTGCATCGGGTAGGCGCCGGTCGAGTCGCCGCCGCCTGGTTCGGCACCGGCGGGAGCCCGGTCAGAGGTGTTGTCCCGGTAGCCGCGAGGGTCACGCGCGTACTGGCCGTTGCGGTCGGACCGGTCGGACCGGTCGGAGCGGGAGCCGTCGAACAGCGACGCTCCGCCGGGGGTGGCGAAGCCCCCGCTCGTCGGCTGCCCGAAACCGGGGTCCCGGCCGAGCCCGTTGCTGGCAGGCGCGTACGAGGAGCCGCCGGCCGCCGAGGCTGCCGCAGGATCGACGACGGGGCTGAAGTTCGTGGTCTGCAGGCCTGCTCCCAGCCCGTTGCGCTCGGGGGCGGGGGGAAGGGCGTTGCCGCGCGCGGGCGGGAGGGAGGGGTTGCCGGCGGCGTCCCGACCACCCGTGCCCGGGCTGAGGGCGGCCGGGCGTGGGCCGCTCGGGGTGGCACCGCTGTCACCGGTGACCAGCTTCGCGGGCAGCCGGACAACCGCGGTGATGCCGCCGGAGGCGGACTCGCGCAGCTGGACGCGGATGCCGTGCCGGCTGGCCAGCCGGCCGACGGCGAACAGACCCATGGTCCGGGAGACGGAGACGTCGACGACCGGCGGGTTGGCGAGGCGGTCGTTGACCCGCTCGAGCTCCTTCGCGGGCATGCCGATGCCCTGGTCCTCGATCTCGATCATGGCGCCGGCACCCGGGCCGAGTGAGTGGCTGGAGACCAGGACGTCCGTGACCGGCGGCGAGTAGGACGTGGCGTTCTCGAGCAGCTCGGCGATCAGGTGGACGACGTCGCTCACACCGCTGCCGGCGATGGAGACCGGCGCGGCACCGGTCTGCTTCACCCGGGTGTACTGCTCCACCTCGGAGATGGCCGCGAGGACGACCTCGTTGACCGGGACGGGGTGGGTCCACCGCCGCGCGGTGTCCGTGCCCGCGAGAACCAGCAGCGACTCGTTGTTCCGCCGCATACGGGTGGCGAGGTGGTCGAGCTTGAAGAGGTTGGCTAGCTGGTCCGGGTCCTGCTCACGGTTCTCCAGGTCGTCGATCAGGCGGAGCTGCCGCTCGACGAGTCCCTGGCTTCGCCGGGAGAGGTTCACGAACATCGCGTTGACGTTGTTCCGCAGGACGGCCTGCTCGGAGGCGAGCCGGACCGCCTCCCGGTGGACCGCGTCGAACGCCCGCGCGACTTCACCGATCTCCTCGTCGGAGTCGATACCGATCGGCTCGACGTCGTCGTTGAGGGTCTGATCACTGGAGTCGCGCAGTCGGCGGACGGCCTCGGGCAGCCGGCGGCCGGCGACGTCGAGTGCGGCCGTTCGCAGCGAGAGCAGCGGCCGGACCAGCGACCGGGCGACGACCACGGCCGCCAGCAGGGCGCTGGCGAGAATGAAGACGATCAGCAGACCGGAGAGCAGTGCGCCGCGCTGAATGCTGCCGCGCAGCTCGTCCACCCGATCATCGATGTCGTTGAACAGGGTGGCGTCCACCTCGGAGCTGAGGTTGATCCATTCCTGGGTGGCTCGAGCCCACTTCTCTGACGGCGGAGACGCGAGCTTTTGGCCAGTGGTGGCCTCGAGTATCTGCTCCGTGTAGAGATCAGTGCTCTTGATGTCCAGGCTCTCGTCGGGGTTGAGCTTCTCCCGGAAGCGGGCGAGCTGAGCGGGAGTTGCGTCTTCCTCGAACGCGCGGACGAGCTCGATCCGCTGTGAGTGAGCGGTGAGGAACTCGCGGTAGTCATCCGTCGAGAATGGATCAGCGCTCAGGATGACGCTGTACGCGAGGGTCTGCGTCGTCGCGATTTCCTCGTTCGCGCGAACGAGGTGGTCGGCGGCGTTGACGCTGCGCAGCAGCGCCGGATCGTCATTTCCCTGGGGGATCAGGACCACCAGATCGATCAGGGAGGTGATCAGGGGCGAGTAGGCGGCGCGCACCGAGCTCGGGTCCGCCATGGTGGTGCTGGCCTTGCGCAGGTTGGCCAGATGGCCCAGGGCGTTGGTGGTGTCACGCAGCGAGTTGCGGACCTCGGGCCCGAAGGACCCCTCGTGCCGCTTGACGATGTTCTGATAGCTGGTGAGCGCGTCGTTCGTCGCCGTCTGCCGGGCGGCTACGGACGCCACGGCACTGCTCCCGCTGCCGCCACCGCTGCTGCTGCCGCTGGAGGCGATCCTGCCGGCGGTGTAGGTCCGCTCCTCCTGCAGGGCGTGGACGAGGGTGGACGCCGATCGGTTGATCTCGATGAGGTCGCGGATCCGGTTGACGTCCCGAGTGCTGGTCAGCACGGAGGCCGCCTGGATCGAGGAGTTGACCAGGATGGCCACGACTGGCACGGCGAGAATCGCGATCAGCTTGGTGCGTACCCGCCAGTTGGTCGGGTCGGTCACCGTCTGACGAAGGCCGCGCCCACCGGCTCGTTCCGGTCGTGGCGGCGTCGGGGGCTGGTCGCCGTGGTGTCCGTTGTCTTCCACGGACGAACCAGCGGCAGCCATGGGCGGCTGGTCTGTGGCCATGCCCGTGCTGCTGGCCATCGGTTGTCTGCGCACGTACCTTCGCAACCTCTCCGCCAGCCTCCCGGAACAGGTCGTACCAGGATGGCTCGGTATCGGGCCCGGATGTCCCTCACAACGCACCTTAGCGGGACGTAGTGAGCATCCGAAAGGCGCCCACCGTACGCCCGTTGTGGGTCACGGGCCAGTTGTGGGCGGTTTGCGCCCGAGTTTGTCACCGATGCCCATCTCGGTGGGCACTGTGGGTCGAGCTGATCCATGGGTTGGCCGCATCGATCGCGGGTGAGGACGTTCATGGACCTTTCGATCGGATCACGCATCATGGACTTCGCGAGTCCTTCGCCGGTCGGTTCGTCCGGACGAGCCGAAGACGCCTCCAATGTGCCGCCGCCGGGCGGCGCGTGCCACCCGGCACGCATCCGCGGCGGCGTCCGTAGGCTTGATGAGTGAACGAGTCACCTCGTGGCAGCTATGGCTCCACCGATGCACATCCCGGATACGACACCGTTCTTGTGATCGACTTCGGCGCGCAGTACGCCCAGTTGATCGCTCGCCGTGTGCGTGAGTGCCATGTGTACTCGGAGATCGTCCCGTGGGATATGCCGGTCGCGGAGATCCTGGCTCGCCGTCCGGCAGCGTTGATCCTTTCGGGTGGCCCGAAGTCGGTCTACTCGCCGGGCGCCCCGCGGGTCGATCCGGCCCTCTTCTCTGCCGGGATCCCGGTCCTCGGGATCTGCTACGGCCACCAGGTGATGGCCCAGGCGCTGGAGGGGACGGTCGCGCGTACCGGCACCGCCGAGTACGGGKCGACCCGCCTGCAGGTGAGYGACCCCGGAGTGCTCTTCGACGGGCTCGCCGTCTCCCAGCAGGTGTGGATGTCCCACGGTGACTCGGTGACGGCGGCGCCCCCCGGGTTCAGGGTGACCGCCTCGACCCCGTCGACGCCGGTCGCGGCGTTCGAGGATCCCGATCGTCGCCTCTACGGCGTGCAGTTCCATCCCGAGGTCGTCCACAGCGAGCGGGGGATGGACGTCCTGCGTCACTTCCTGCTCGCGGGAGCGGGATGCCGGCCGTCCTGGACGATGCTCAACATCGTCGACGAGGCGGTCGCCGCGGTGCGCAAGCAGGTGGGCAGCGGACGCCTCATCTGCGGTCTGTCTGGCGGCGTCGACTCGGCGGTGGCGGCCGCGTTGGTGCAGCGGGCCGTCGGGGATGCGTTGACCTGCGTGTTCGTCGACCACGGCCTGCTCCGGGCGGGGGAGGCCGAGCAGGTCGAACGCGACTTCGTCGCCTCGACCGGCGTCGAACTGGTGCATGTGAAGGCGGCCGACCGGTTCGCCGCGGCGCTGGCCGGTGTCACCGATCCCGAGCAGAAGCGGAAGATCATCGGCCGCGAGTTCATCCGGGTCTTCGAGGAGGCCGCACGCGAGCTCGACGCGCGGGCCGAGGCCGAGGGCGCCAGGATCGGATTCCTTGTGCAGGGCACGCTGTATCCCGACGTCATCGAGTCGGGCTCGCCGACCGCGGCAAAGATCAAGTCCCACCACAATGTCGGTGGCCTTCCCGACGACCTGCAGTTCGCGCTGGTCGAGCCACTGCGCACGCTTTTCAAGGACGAGGTCCGCCACCTAGGTGAGGAACTCGGGCTCCCCGAGGAGATCGTCTGGCGCCAGCCTTTCCCCGGGCCCGGGCTCGCCGTGCGGATCATCGGCGAGGTGACGCCCGAGCGGCTCGACATCGTGCGTGCCGCCGACGCGGTGGTCCGGGAGGAGATCCGCCGGGCCGGGCTCGACCGCGAGATCTGGCAGGTCTTCGCGGTGCTGCTCGCGGATGTTCGATCGGTGGGGGTCCAGGGCGACGAGCGGACCTACGGTTGCCCGGTGGTGCTTCGTGCCGTGACCAGTGAGGACGCGATGACGGCCGACTGGGCTCGGCTGCCCGCCGCGTTGCTGGAGCGCATCAGCAACCGGGTCGTCAACGAGGTGCCGCAGGTGAACCGGGTCGTCTACGACATCACGTCGAAGCCGCCCGGCACGATTGAGTGGGAGTAAAGGCGATCGGTTTCGGTGTGGCCGGCGGTCCGCCGGCTACACCGCTGGACCGCCGGTGGGCGGCCTTGGCGTCAGGTGTTGGGGGTTACATGTCCCAATATTGCGGTCTGGTGTCGATCGTCGTTGGTTTTGTGTCGTTTCGTGACTGTTTGTGGGTTCGCAGTGGCCCGTCGGCATGGCGCATGGGCGCCGATGCATTCCGCAGATGTCCGTCTGGAGGCTCTCCGGGGGTTGACCTCGGTGCGGACTTCATAGACCTTGTCCGGCCTAGTCCGGTGCCATCGTGAGCCACCCGCACTCGGTCGAGACATAGGTTTGGGTGCGCTGGCGGATGGTATTCCGGCTCGGATGTTCGAGGCGACTTCATACGATCCCGGCGGCCGGTGTTTTGTGTCGGGGAGTTGCCGCTCGGTGGCGATAAACCGCCGAAGCGATCCGGCGATTCACCGCGGGGAACATAACGAACCGGACATTACGGATATTTAGTGGAGTATGAGGTGCTGTCTTCGGCTCACAACGGCGATCCCGTCGGAGTGGAACCGCCCGGTGTCGGGCTGGTCGCGGACGGCTCTGTCGCCCGGGCGAAGCGTCCCCTGCCGGCCGGCCGGTTTGACTACGTCCGCGCCGCGGCGCACTCTGGAGGTGTGCCGCTGTTCCTCATGGTGATTACGTAGGCGCGCGACCGCCCGAGAGGGTCGCGCGCCAAGCCCTTCCGCCCATCGGCGGGGGGCCTTTTTTGTTTGCCGCGGCCGCACGCAGGGGTGAGGTGGCCGCCGAGCCGCCAGGAGAGTGTCGATGACATCACCATCCGTAAGAAGGCCGCCGGCTGATGGCGCCGGGTCGTCCCGCGCGGACGACCCGACCGACGCCGACGGCGCCGGAGAACGCCAGGGCGGGGCAGCGGGGGCCCTCGCCCGGATCAGTCCGCAGTCAGCCGTGCCGGCACCGGAACGCGCCCGAGGCACGCTGCCCGCCCGCCGCCCGTCCGGTGGGCGTACCGCTCCCCGAGCCCGCGGTTGTGACGTGGCCGGGCTGCGCCCGGCTGGCCTGGCAGGCAGCTCGGGGCTGGCCGGCGCCGCTGGGCTGGCCGGTACCGCTGGGCTGGCTGGTACCGCTGGGCTGGCTGGCAGCTTCGGCCTGTCCGGCGCTCCTGTCCGCTCTGGCGTTTCCGGCCTGCCGGTCGATCTCGCCGAGGTCACCGCGGCCGCCGGGCGGCTGGGCGGTGTGGCGCGCCGTACCCGGGTCGTGCCGGCGGCCGGGAGTCTGACCGGGCATGTCGGTGCGCCGGTCTGGCTCAAGTGCGAGCACGAGCAGCACACCGGTTCCTTCAAGCTGCGGGGCGCGTTCAACCGGATCGCGACCGCGGGGCCGCGGGCACGCGCGCGGGGAGTCGTCGCGGCGAGCGCCGGC
This sequence comes from Frankia sp. CcI49, assembly GCF_001983215.1. NCBI lineage: Bacteria > Bacillati > Actinomycetota > Actinomycetes > Frankiales > Frankiaceae > Frankia > Frankia sp. CcI49. The sequence goes on along the minus strand of NZ_MOWP01000017.1, from coordinate 165,017 downwards.
AACCACGCCCAGGGCGTCGCCTTCGCGGCGGCTCGTTTCGGCGTCGCCGCGACCATCTTCGTGCCCGAAGGTGCGAACCCGGCCAAGGTCGCGCGTACCCGCGCGCTGGGCGCCCGCGTCGAGCACGTACCGGGGGGCGTCGACGCCGCGCTGCGAGCCGCCGACGCCTACGCCGCCGCCAGCGGTGGCCTGCTGGTCCACCCGTTCGACGACGTGGCTGTCATCGCGGGCCAGGCAACGATCGGGCTGGAGCTCCTGGAGCAGGTGCCGGAGCTCTCGACAGTGATCGTCGGGGTCGGTGGTGGGGGTCTGCTGAGTGGTCTGGCTGTGGTGCTCAGGGGCCTGCGGCCGGACGTCCGCGTGATCGGCGTCCAGGCGGCCGCCGCGCCGGCGTTCGCGTCGTCCTTTCACACCGGCCGCCGTCTGGTCGTCCCACCGGGCGCTGCCGGTACCGGCGCGGGCTCCGGCACCGATGCCGGCCAGGCCGGGGCAGCCACGGGAACAGTGGCCGACGGCATGGCGGTCGGCGCGCCCGGCCGGCTTACCCTGGCACTCGCCGAACGGCTGGTGGACGACGTCGTCACGGTCGACGAGGACGCGTTCTGGGAGGCGATGGTCGCGCTGCGGCGGTCGGGCCACCGGGTGGAGCCAGCGGGAGCCGCCGGTGTCGCGGCCCTGCTGCGGATGCCCGAACTCGCGGGCGGTGTCACGGCGGTCGTGCTCTCCGGCGGCAATCTCGACCCCGCGGTGGACACCAGGGTGGCCGCGCTCGCGGCCGGCGCGTCCGCGGGCGCTCGGACGAACGCGCCTGGGTGACCGCGCCTGGGTGACCGCGTCCGGGTGAAAGCGTCCGGGTGAAAGCGTCCGGACCCGAACGCCGACCCGCGGGCCGGGCATGGAAGTGTCGGACCCGCCCGGCATCATGGCGCTGTGGTTGAGCTGGCCACCGCGTCGGGCGGTTCGTCCGTCGAACGTACGATCGAGGTCTGATGAGCACTCTTTTCGACGACACCTTTGGCCCTGAATCGCTGGTCGACGGTCTGGCACCCCTTGGCGGCGCGGGCTCGCGGGAGGGCGCGGCGGCCGGCGGTGCGGCGCGCGGCGGGGCCGCCGGCGGCGGTCGGGCGTCGGGCGGCTTCGGCCCGGCGGTGCTCGAGGCCGGGGCGGGTCGCCCCAGGCCGCCTCGGCTCGACCCGGGCGAACTGCTGGAGGGGCTCAACCCGCAGCAGCACGCGGCGGTGGTGCACGCGGGCGCGCCGTTGCTCGTCGTCGCCGGTGCGGGCTCGGGCAAGACCCGGGTGCTGACCCACCGCATCGCCTATCTGCTCGCGGCGCGTGGAGTGCGGCCGGGCGAGATCCTCGCGATCACGTTCACGAACAAGGCCGCGGGGGAGATGAAGGAGCGCGTCGAGGCGCTCGTCGGCGGGCGGGCCAGAGCGATGTGGGTGAGCACGTTCCACTCGGCCTGCGTGCGCATTCTCCGTTCGGAGGCGGCGCGGCTCGGGTTCGCCTCCTCCTTCTCCATCTACGACGCGGCGGATGCCCAGCGCCTGCTCACGTTGGTCACCCGCGATCTCGACCTCGACCCCAAGCGCCACACCGCCAAGGCGCTCGCGGTGGCGATCAGTGCTCTGAAGAACGAGCTCGTCGACTGGGAGACCGCCCGGGACCGGGCCGCGAGCCACATCGAGCGAACCGTCGCCGAGGTGTACGGCTCCTACCAGCAGCGGCTCGCACAGGCGAACGCGCTGGACTTCGACGATCTGATCATGATGACGGTCAACCTGCTCCAGGCGTTCCCCGACGTCGCCGAGCACTACCGGCGGCGGTTCCGCCACGTGCTTGTCGACGAATACCAGGACACCAACCACGCCCAGTACGTCCTCGTCCGCGAGCTGGTCGGCCGCCCTGGTCCGGCCGGGAGCACGGGGGCGGGGGCCGAGCCGGCGGCGGTGGGCCAGCACGGCACGGGCGGCGAGGACGCTGCCGGGCTGGCGGGAGCGGAGCACGGCGGTGGCGGTCCGGTCCCCGCCTCCGGCGCCCTGCCGCCGGCGGAGCTGTGCGTGGTCGGGGACGCCGACCAGTCGATCTACGCCTTCCGCGGGGCGAACATCCGCAACATCGTCGAGTTCGAGCAGGACTACCCGAACGCGGCCGTCATCCTGCTGGAGCAGAACTACCGGTCCACCCAGACGATCCTCTCCGCGGCGAACGCGGTGATCGCGCGCAACGCCCAGCGCAAGGCGAAGCGCCTGTGGTCGGATGCCGGTGACGGGGAGCGGATCGTCGGCTTCGTCGCCGACAACGAGCATGACGAGGCAGCCTTCGTCGCGGAGGAGATCGACCGGCTCAGCGACGACAAGCTCGCCCGGCCGGCCGATGTGGCGGTCTTCTACCGGACGAACGCCCAGAGCCGAGTGTTCGAGGAGATCTTCATCCGGGTCGGGCTGCCGTACCGGGTGGTCGGCGGCGTCCGGTTCTACGAGCGCCGCGAGATCCGTGACCTGCTCGCCTACCTGCGGGTGCTGGCGAACCCGACGGACACGGTGAACCTGCGGCGGATCCTCAACGTTCCGCGCCGCGGGATCGGTGACCGCGCCGAGGCGATGATCTCGGCCTTCGCGGAGCGCGAGCGCATCCCGTTCGCCGACGCGCTCGCCCGGGTGGACGAGGTGCCCGGGGTGGCGACCAGATCGGCCCGGTCGGTCCGGGACTTCGTGGCGCTGCTGGGCGATCTGCGTGACCTGCTGCCGAGCGGCCCACTGGCCGTGATCGAGGCGGTGCTGGAGCGGACGGGCTATCTCTCCGAGCTCGTCGCGGAGGACACCATCGAGGCCCAGGGGCGGGTCGAGAACCTGCGGGAGCTCGTCGGGGTGGTCCAGGAGTTCACCGAACGGCGTCCCGACGGCAGCCTGGCCGAGTTCCTGGAGCAGGTCTCGCTCGTCGCGGACGCGGACCAGATCCCCGACGACGACGGCTCCGACGGCGTCGTCACGCTGATGACGCTGCACAGCGCGAAGGGCCTGGAGTTCCCGGTCGTGTTCCTCACCGGGCTGGAGGACGGCGTCTTCCCACACCTGCGCACGCTCGGGGATCCGACCGAGCTGGAGGAGGAACGGCGGCTGGCGTATGTGGGCGTCACCCGGGCCAGGGCACGGCTGTACCTCACCCGGGCCCAGGTCCGCAGCGCCTGGGGGCAGCCGGCCTACAACCCGCCCTCCCGGTTCCTCGGCGAGGTTCCGGATGCGCTCGTCGAATGGCGCCGGCTGCCCGAGCCGGCTCCGACCACCAACAGCGGGCGCTTCGCCGGCTCGGGCGCGGGCTCGAGCGGGGCAGGCGGCTTCGGTGGCGCCGGTGCGAGGCCGGTGAACTCCCCGTTCGGGGCGAAAAGCTCCCGGCCGGCCGCGCGCCCGATCATCGACCTGAATCCCGGCGACCGGGTCACCCACGACACGTTCGGCCTCGGGGTCGTCGTCGCGACGAGCGGGGTCGGTGACTCCCGCCAGGCCAAGATCGACTTTGGCTCCGACACCGGGACGAAGGATCTCCTGCTGCGGTACGCGCCGGTGGAGAAGCTCTGAGCCGAGGCCTCCGGCCACGCGGCCCCGGCCCCCGTGCTGCCGCGCCCAGCGCGGGCGGCAGCGGGGTCGGGGGCACGGCTCAGTACGTGACCCCGTGGCCCGCGAGCCAGGCGAGGGGGTCGACCTTCGTCCCGTACTGCCCGTTGAGGCGGACCTCGAAGTGCAGATGCGGGCCGGTGGATTTGCCGGTGTTCCCCTCCAGGCCGATCTGCTCGCCGGTGTCGACCTCCTGGCCGACCCGGACGTCGATGCGTGACATGTGGCCGTAGCTGGTCACCACGTTGTTCTCGTGCATGATCTGCACGAAGTTTCCGTAGCCGGTCTCCCAGCCCGCGTAAATGATCGTCCCGCGGTGTGCCGCGTGGATGGTCGTTCCGTGGGGAGCGCCGAAATCCACGCCGATGTGGTGGTTCGAGCCGCCGAATCCCTGGGTGACGCGGGCCTCGATCGGGCGAACCCAACGTGCCGCCGCCACCCGTTCCGCCTCCGCGGCGGCCGCGGCGTCGCGCTGGGCCAGTGCGACGGCTGCCACCCGGGTGGCGACCAGGTCCTTCGCCTCGAGCAGCTCGGCCATCCGGCGTTGGTCGTCGGACACCTCGGTGTCGATCGGCCCGCTCAGATCATCCGCGCCCGCCGTGGACACGACCTGCACGGTGCCGGACTGGCCCGCCGATGCTCCGCTCGCGGACGCCGCCAGCGTGCTGCCGGTCCGTCCCGGCTGGTGCTGGGCCGTGGTCTCGGAATGCGCGATGCCGGTGGCATTGATGAGCACGAGGCCGATGGTCGAGACGACCGCGGTGGCGGCGCCCGTACGTCGCAGCTGTACGGAGACGAAACCCGATCTTCCGGGTACGGACTCGTCCCACTCGTCGGCGACTGAGGCGCTCCGACGTGGGTGCGTTCCGTGCTCGGATCTCGGGAACGGCGGTCGTGTCAACACGCACTCCCCTGGTCACAAGGCACCCGTCAGACGAACCAGCCGGGTGGGAGGGCCCTTAAACCGATGAGGAGGTTACACCGTCTCTTTCTGGCAGATAGTTCCAACTAGCCGTAAAGATGTGGCACTTTCGGGCTGGTCCGTCGCCAGACCTGTCGCCGCCGTTGCCTGCGGCGCTCCCGCTACGGGTGCCGCCGGTGCCGGTACGGCTGGTGCTGCCGGCTGAGCCGGGGTGAGCAGACGGCTGGTCAACTGCGCCACCGCGCCGCAGAACGGAAGACCGTGGTGCCCGACGCCGTCCACCAGGACGTTCTCGGTGTGCAGGTCGGGGTGGTCGAGCCTGGCCTCGTCCGGTCGCACCACCGTGTCCAGGCCGCCGGCGACGGCGACGAACCTGGTGCGCAGGCCCGGGGCCGGTTCGGCGAGCTCCTGCAACAGGGCGGACCCCGGCCGCAGCTGGGCCAGCACCCGGTAGGCGACCGCCCTCGGCAGGCGGCTGGCGAGCCGGGTGCCGTTGTGGGGCGACGCCAGCGTGATCAGAGTGCGCACGTACTCGTCCCCGCCGAGTCGCTGGACGTAGTAGCGCGCCACCAGGCCACCGAGCGAATGGGCGACGATGTTCACGTCCGGGTGGCCGTGCCGCCGGACGGCCTGCTCGACCGCGGCCGCGAGCGCAACGGCTGCGGCCTCGACGCTGGTCGCGAACAACGGCACGTCCACCGAGGTCACGGTGGTGAATCCGCGGCGGCGCAGGGAACGCTCAAGGCGCGCGAACACCGACCGGTTGTCCACCAGGCCGTGGACGAGCAGGACGGGCGTCCCGGCAGTCGCCGGATCGCCGACGATCAGGCCGCGTTGGAGCGGGGTCAGGTCCGCCAGGCGATAGCGGTCGGTGGGGCCGTCGTCGCGGCGCCGCCCGACCACGGCAGCCGGGTAGAGGGCTGCGTGTGTCGCGATACAGGCCGCCTCGACCATGAGGCCCTTCACACCGTCGAACTGTGTGGCCCCGAGTCGGGTGAACAGTCGGGTGTCGATGACCGTCCCCTTCGTGAGGACCTGTCCTCGTGGCAGGTTGGGCAAACGACGTTACTGAAAGCCAACCAAGCCTGTCGACCATTTGTCACGCCTTGCCGCAAGACGGACATCCGAGTCACGAAGAGTGAGGTCGTGCAGAAGATCTGCGACCCGTAGTGCCAGCCCGGGCAGGTCAGCGTCACAGCGCTCCAGGACGGCATCGGCGAAACCCAGGGCGAGCAGGTCGTCGGGCCGCAGCCCCGCGCTGTCCGCCGCTGCCGCGAGGTTGATGCGCAGGGTCGTGGCCGCACCTTCGGGCGCCAATGCGGTCAGGTACCCGTCCGGCGAAACCAGGACGACATCGGCACAGGCCGCCGCGAGCGCCCCGCCGGAGCCGCCCTCACCGACGATGATCGAGATGGTCGGGGAGGGACAGGTGAGCACCGCCGCCATGGCCGCGCCGATCTGGGGCGCGATTCCCGCGGCCTCGGCGGCCGGTCCGCAGGCCGCACCCGGGGTGTCAACCAGGGTCAGCAACGGCAGGCTGAGCCTGCCCGCGAGACCGGCCGCCCTCGAGAGCAGGCGGTAGCCGTCCGGCCCTGGCGCACCACCGCGCTGCGCGGCCACCGCCACTCCCACGGCCGCGAGCCCCGTGGGCAGCAGGCCGATCCGGGCCCGCACCGTCCGGTCCGGCCCAACCAGGTCGACGCCGGCCGCCAGCAGGTCGGCCAGGATCACTCCGGCGGGTCGGCGCGGCCCCTCCCTGGCCGCCAGCACCTGCTCCCAGCCGCTCCGGCGCGGGCCCGGTGCCTCACCCGCGAGCGGTGCCCGGCCGGCGGGTGCCCGATCAGTGGATGTCAGATCGGTGGGTGTCAGATCGGTGGACGTCTGGCTGGTGGATGTCTGATCGGCGGGAGCCTGGCCGCCGGGAGCCCGATCGGGTGGTGCGACTGCGCGCAGTGCGTGGCCGAGCCAGCTGGCCACGGCCGACGGCTCCACGGCGGCGTCCACCAGGCCGGCGGCCGCGGCGGCCAGTGCCGTGTGGCTGTCGCTGGGCGGAAGCGTGCCGGTCACGGCCGCCACGACTCTGGGCCCGGAGAAGCCAACGGTCGCGCCGAGGACCGCGCAGCGCAGATCGGCCTGGGAGCCGACGGTCACCCACATGCCGCCGGTGGTGGGCTGGTCGGAGACGGCGATGTGCCCGAGACCCGCCGCGGCCAGCTGGCCGAGCGCGATGGACACCCGGGCCAGGCCGACCAGGCCGGCGACGCCTTCCTGCAGCCGGGTTCCGCCACTTCGCACGAGCGACACGAGCGGCCGGCGGGCCGCGATGGCCGCGTTCACCGCCGCGGTGAACGCGGTCGCGTCCGCCTCGCCGAAGCTGCCGCCGTGGATGGTGAAGTCCCAGACCGCGACCACGGCCGGTACACCCTCGACGGGGCCGGCGCCCCACCACATTGCCGGGCGGCCGTCGTAGTCCGGCCAGCCCAGGCGGTTGGGCGCCGCCGGGCCACCCGGCTGGCGGACCACCTCGGCCAGCAGGTCATGCCGCCAGTCCCGGGGCGGCGTGGTCGTCTCGCGTCGCGCCATAGCCACAGATCTTCACCGGCGCGGGGGCCGGCGGCGCGCTGACGTGTGGGATCGCTCTCGCCCACACCCGTGCTGCCTCGGGGCCGTGCTGGGCCGTCCGGAGTGAGCCTCTCAGCGAGCCTTCTGGATCCTCGGCGCTGGGCGGACGAGATTGTCGCTGCTAGTCGCGGACCGCGTCGTCGAGCGTCATATGGTTCGGAATAGTCTGGTCTGCTCTGCTCCTGGAGCGGTCACATCGCGCGGGCCGGACAACGGCCGGATACAGGGCCAGGTAGAGGGGAGTCATGCTCACACCGCTGACGGAGGAAGACCCGCGGCAAGTCGGTCGGTATCGGCTTCACAACCGGATCGGCGCCGGCGGCATGGGGACTGTCTACCTGGGTTTCACGCCCGCTTCCGAACCGGTCGCCGTGAAGGTCGCGGCCGCCGAGCTGTCAGAGGACGAGGAGTTCCGCTCCCGCTTCGAGCGGGAGGTGCGGGCCGCGCTGCGGGTCCGCGGCGGCGCCGTGGCCAGCGTCCTCGACGCGGACACGACCGCGTCCCAGCCGTGGATGGTGACGGAGTACGTCGAAGGCGTGAACCTGGCCGACGCGGTCCGTCGGCGCGGCCGGCTGGAACCCCATCTGGTCCGTGGCCTCGCGGTCGGCCTCGCCGACGCGCTGGTGGCGATCCACGCGGCGGGCGTCGTCCACCGGGACCTGAAGCCCTCGAACATCCTGCTCGCCTGGGACGGCCCCAAGGTCATCGACTTCGGTATCGCCCAGCTCACCGACAGTGCCACCCTGACCAGGAGCGGCCATGTCATCGGCACCCTGGCCTGGATGGCGCCCGAGCAGATGCGCGGTGAGTCGGCCGGAACATCCGCGGACGTCTTCGCCTGGGCAAGCTGCGTGACCTACGCGGCGACGGGGCGCCATCCCTTCCACGCCGACGCCCCCGACCTGCTGGCGCAGCGCGTCCAGCGCGACGATCCCGACATCGACGGACTGCCGGGGTACCTCCGCGAGCTGGTCGCCCGGGCGCTGTCCAAGGAGGCGCGGGACAGGCCTGTTCCAGCGAGCCTGCTCGCCGCACTCGTCGGGCACGAGGTCCGCGGCGTGGCCGAGGCCGACCGGGCGGCCGGATCGATCCTGGAGCAGACCTGGACCGGCCCGTCCCCGGCATTCGGCATCCCGGAGGCGCCGACGCCACCGCGGCCGGGGAGCGAGCATCGTCGGGCGGAACGCCCGGTGACCGGTGGCTCGCCGGCGGGATCGTCGCCGCAGGGGCCCGGCCCGTTCGGTCCGCCGCCGCCGGCGTCGGCCTTCCGCGCGACGTCCGGCCCGGGGGTGGCCCGGCGAGGTCCGAGCGTGCCGGGCAGCCCGTCCCGGCCGGTCCCGCCAGGCCATCCGGGGCAGCCCGTGCAGCCCATACAGCCGGCGCAGCCCGTACCGCCGGTGCAGCCGGTGCAGCCGGTGCCACGGAAGCCGCAGCCGTCCAGTCCCCTGGCCGCGCCGCCGGCCTGGGCTGGCTCGGGCGCCGACGGCACGCGCGAGCGCTGGGAAGCGGCTCGTCCCGGTGCGCCTGGCTCCCGGGGGTCGGCCGATCCCACCTTTCGCCCCGCTGACCCGATGCCTCCGGGAGCACCACCGGATCCACGGTCGTGGCCCGCGGCGAGGGGCACGGGGGCATTTCCCCCGGAATCGCGTCCCCCGGCGCCGCCCGGGGCCGGCTACCCGACCGCTGGTGCGTCCCCGACCGCTGGTGCGTCCCCGGGGGCTGCGGCCGCGCGTCCTGCCGGAGTGCGGCTGATGCTGGCAGGGCTGCTTGAGCAGTGGAACCTCTGCGCGTTGCTCTCCCTCGCGCTGGGCATTCTGTGGATCTTCGGGGTGGGCAGTGTCGCCGCGGTGGTGCTGGGCCTCGTCGCCCGATGGCAGCTTCGCCGCCGGCGCCAGCGGGGATCTCTCGCGGCGACGGTGGGCATCGGCCTGGGCTGCCTCGGTATCGCCGCCACCGCGGTGGTCGGCGCTCTGGTTCGGGCGATTTTCTGAGAAGCCACGAGCGCGCTGGTGGCGTTCGTCTCGTCCGTAGGCTGATCAGCGCTCGGTTTAGTTGTGTGAGATCGGACATACCTGAGTCCGCCTCGGGGGTGTGAGACCATCAGCGCTTCGCGCACGTCCAAGGGCGGTCACTGTCCGCCACGAGGCGCACTGCTGCGTGGCGCCCCTTCGGTTGCCGGTGTCGGCTGCCGCCGCGGGCTCGAATAGCGCAGGATCATGCCTGCCTGACGGCGGTTCTGCGCGTCCGACCACCGCCACGAAAGCGCCGTCGTCCGCAGTGGTGACCGCGTAGCGCAACGGGGTCGGTCGTGGCCCGGCGTCGGTCCGGAGGTGACCGGGATCAACTCAGGGTCACGGTCGAGGGTCGAGCGTCGGAGGGGCCTCGTCAGTAGGCTCGCAGGCGTTCTGTGCATCCCCTGACCGACCGCATCCGACTGGACGGACCGTGGATCTCTTCGAATACCAGGCGAAGAAGCTTTTCGCCGAACATGGCGTACCGGTACCAACCGGGAAGGTTGCCACAACCCCTCAACAAGCGCGTGAGATCGCGACCGAGCTCGGCGGCAAGGTGGTCGTCAAGGCTCAGGTCAAGGCCGGCGGTCGCGGCAAGGCCGGCGGTGTGAAGGTCGCCGACGGCCCGGACGACGCCTACGAGAAGGCGTCGGCCATCCTGGGGATGGACATCAAGGGCCACACGGTCCACTCCGTCCTCGTCGAGCAGGCGAGCAACATCGCGGAGGAGTACTACGCCTCCTTCCTCCTCGACCGTGCCAACCGCACCTTCCTGGCCATGGCCTCCCGCGAGGGCGGCATGGAGATCGAGGAGGTCGCGGCGACCAACCCGGCCGCCCTGGCCCGGATCCACATCGACCCGCTGACCGGCGTCGACGCCGCGAAGGCCCGCGAGATCGCGGTCGCGGCCAAGCTGCCCGAGGCCGCGCTCGACGGCGCGAGCACGCTGCTGGCAAAGCTGTGGGAGGTGTTCGTCAAGTCCGACGCCACCCTGGTCGAGGTCAACCCGCTGATCCTCACCGGTGAAGGCAACGTCGTCGCGCTCGACGGCAAGGTCACCCTGGACGAGAACGCGGACTTCCGGCACCCGGAGAACGCCGAGCTCGTCGACGTCGCCGCGGTCGACCCGCTGGAGCAGAAGGCCAAGGAGAAGGGCCTCAACTACGTCAAGCTCGAAGGCCAGGTCGGGATCATCGGCAACGGTGCCGGCCTCGTCATGTCGACGCTGGACGTCGTGACCTACGCCGGTGAGGAGTTCGGCGGCCAGAAGCCGGCGAACTTCCTCGACATCGGTGGTGGCGCCTCCGCCGAGGTCATGGCGAACGGCCTGTCGATCATCCTGGGCGACCCGTCCGTCAAGAGCGTCTTCGTCAACATCTTCGGTGGGATCACCGCCTGCGACGCCGTCGCCAACGGCATCATCCAGGCGCTCGACATCGTCGGGAACGTCACGACCCCGCTGGTCGTGCGCCTCGACGGCAACAACGCCGAGGAGGGCCGCCGGATTCTGAAGGAGGCCAACCTCTCGGTGGTCAAGCCGGTGGACACGATGGACGGCGCGGCGAAGCTCGCCGCCGAGCTCGCCGCGGCCGCGGCCTGACCTGGGTCGGAGGACACAACCGATGGCTATCTGGCTCGACGAGAACAGCCGCATCGTGGTGCAGGGCATCACCGGCGGCGAGGGCAGCAAGCACACCCGGCGGATGCTGGCATCGGGCGCGAAGGTCGTCGCCGGTGTGAACGCGCGCAAGGTGGGCCAGCAGGTCGAGGGCGTACCGGTCTTCGGTTCCGTGGCAGACGCCATGGCCGAGACCGGCGCGAACGTATCCGTGATCTTCGTTCCGCCGAAGTTCACCAAGGACGCAGCGATCGAGGCTGTTGACGCAGCGATCCCGCTGGCCGTGGTGATCACCGAGGGTGTCCCGGTTCACGACACCACCGAGTTCTTCGCGTACTCGAAGTCAAAGGGCACGACCCGGATCATTGGGCCGAACTGCCCGGGAATCGCCAGCCCCGGCGTCTCGAACGCCGGCATCATCCCCRCCGACATCACTCCTGGTGGGCGGATCGGTCTTGTCAGTAAGAGCGGCACGCTGACTTACCAGATGATGTACGAGCTGCGTGAGTTCGGTTTCAGCACCTGCGTCGGTATCGGTGGTGACCCTGTCATCGGTACGACACACATTGACGCGCTCGACGCGTTCCAGGCGGACCCCGGCACCGACGCGATCGTCATGATCGGCGAGATCGGTGGCGACGCCGAGGAGCGCGCCGCGGCGCACATCGAGGCGCACGTGACGAAGCCCGTGGTCGGCTACGTCGCCGGTTTCACCGCGCCGGAGGGCAAGACCATGGGTCACGCCGGGGCCATCGTCTCCGGCTCCTCAGGCACCGCGCAGGCGAAGAAGGAAGCTCTGGAGAAGGCCGGCGTGCGCGTCGGCAAGACCCCGAGCGAAACCGCGCGGCTGATGGCTGACATCATGCGGTCGTTGTAGCACTGTTCGCGGGGGGTCTTCTTCCACCACGAGGGAGACCCCCGCGTCTGGGCGGTCGAAGGAGTTTCCGGTCGCCGGGGGCGGGGCGCGGACGCGAACGAACGCGAACGCTTTCCGTCTCGCGGTCTTGCTGCGAGACTCCTGCTGTGGTCAGGATGGGCCGTGGGATGATGGTCGGCCCACCTGACCGACCGACCAGACGAAGTGGGGATTTCAGTCGTGGTACAGATCGGTGGTCGTAGTGTTGCGACCAACGACGTCGGGGTCATCGGCGCCGGCGCCGTAGCGTTCATCTTCAGTTTCGTGCCCTGGTTCTCCATCAAGAGCACCTACTACGGGGCCTCGTATTCCAATAGCGCCAACGGGTGGAGCACGGATCTCGGCGGCTATTTCTGGGGCTGGCTGGCCATCCTCCTGCTGCTCGCGGTCGCCGGTCTCACCGCGGCGCTGACCTTCGGGAACGTCCGGCTGCCATCGCTGCCGCTGCCGCTTCCGATCATCCTGGCGGGTGCTTCGGGGCTGTCGATACTGTTGATCCTCATCCGCTGGCTTGCCTACCCGGACATCCCGAGCGGCATCGACGGCGGCGCCTCGTTCGGTCTTTTCCTCGCGCTCATCGCGGCCATCGCCCAGACGGTGTTCAACGTGCTGAACCTGCGGGCGGGCACCGGCGTCGCGGGCAGCCCTCCGGCACCGCCGACCAACTGGCCGGGTCAGGGCCAGCCGCCGTACGGCCAGCCGTATGGCCAGCAGCCGCCGCAGGGCTATGGCCAGCCCCCGCAGGGCTACGGCCAGCAGCCGCCGCAGGGCTATGGCCAGCAGCCCGGATACGGCCAGCCGCCGACCGGTGGCGGGTATGGCCAGCAGCCGCCGCAGGGCTATGGCCAGCCGCCGCAGGGCTACGGCCAGCAGCCGCCGCAGGGCTATGGCCAGCAGCCCGGATACGGCCAGCCGCCGACCGGTGGCGGGTATGGCCAGCAGCCGCCGCAGGGCTATGGCCAGCCGCCGGCGGGCCAGTAGTTCGACCTGTGGGGCGCCGCTCGCATCCGGCGGCGCCCACCGGTACGTGGATCTGACAGTCAGGTGAGGCCAGTGGCGACGCCAGCGGGGGATCGGCCCACCCCGGATTCGGCCAGGGCCGGAATTCTGACCGGTGGGCTCCTGATCCTCGTTTCCGGCTTCCTGCCCTGGTTCACCCCGGTCGACAGTTCCTACCGCTCGGCCGCGTCCTGCTGGTCACTCGGACCGGCGGCCGCAGCGGTGTTCGTGCTCGGCCTCGGTCTGATGTTCGCGGTCGTCCTGCCGCTCGTCGTCCGGTGGTTCCCGTCGTCCCGGCCGTCGTCCGCACGCCTGGTGGCGCTCCGGGCGGCGCGGTCTCGGGTGGTGTGGCCCGGGGTGGTGCGGCGGCTGCGCCCGCCTCGGCTGACCGTCGGCGTGTCCGTCGCGGTGGCGGGTGCGGCTGTGCTCGCGGTGCTGGCCGGGTGGCTGATGGCCCCGTCGTTCACCGATCCAGCCCTGCCCGGCCCCGGGCGGGTCGCGGAAGCGGGTGTTCTCCTGCCGTGGCCCGGTAGCGGGCCGGCGATGCCGGCCGTACCTGGGGCCGGTCTCTATCTCGCGCTCGTCGGGACCTCGATCGAGCTGGCCGCCTGCGCGTGGGCGTCGCGGCGATCGGGGTTCGGGGCGGCCCTGCGCCCGGGCGGCTGACCCCCGCGCGGGCGGCTGACGTCCGGGCCGGCGCGGGCCTGTCCACGCGCGACGTCCGTTTCAGGGCACCGCGTCCGTTTCAGGGCGCCGTGTCTGGTTTCAGAGCTCGGCGTCCGCTTCGGGGCACGGCGTCAGCTTCAGGGCACCTGGGTGGGGCTGGCGGGGAGAAAGACCTTACCGAGCTGCCGAGTTGGGCGCGTGCCTACTGCGTGTCCTGTTACCGACGTGGGTCGTTCTTGGATATCTCGGCGTGTTGTCCCGGAAGTGGTCCTCCGCCCGTGCAAGCCTGCCGGCGTGGGTACTCCCGTGCAGAACTCCGGCACTGTCACCGGGGTGAGCCCGGGAGGCCGGGCCGGAGCTCACGTGGTCGACGAACGGATCGCCCCGGGGCCACTCACGGCGCTCTGGGCGCGCCTCGGACGGCCCGTCGTGAGCGCCGTCGCGACCAGCGCCGCGGGGCTGGTCGTCATCCAGTTCATCGTGCTTGTCGTGTGGGGGACGGACACCAGCTCCGCGGCCGGTCCGGACGATGCCGCCCGGGTCGGCGCTGATCTCTGGCTGCTGGCCCATGGCGCCACGATCCATCTTTCGGCCGGATCGGTCGACTTTCTCCCGGTGGGCCTGGCCGTGCTACCGCTGCTCGCCGCGACGACGGCGGGTCACCGGCGGGCGGCCGGCAACGTCGAGCGGCTGCCGGCATCGGCTCGTGGCAGGCGTCCGCGGGGTCCCCGGCCGGAACAGTCGGGGCAGCCAGGGGAGCCGGCACAGCCAGGGCACCCGACACAGCCAGCGGGGCCGGCGCAGACGGGGCGGTTGTCCCGGGCCGAGATACCGCCGCCCTGGAGAGCCGTGATCCGTGATGTGGCCCTCGTGGCGGGTACGCAGACTGTCTTCGTACTGGTGATCGCGCTGATCGTGTCCACACCGGCGGCGCGGCCGGACGTCTTCACCGTGGTGGTCGGAGCGCTGGCGTTCAGCCTGTCGGGAGCGGTGATCGGCGTGCTGTCCGGCTACGGGGCGCTGCGTTCGGCCTGGCGGGCACTGCCCGCTTCGGTGCGGGTGCCCGCCACGGCCGCGTTGACCGCGTTCACCTCGATGCTTGCCGCGGCGGCGTTCGGGGTGGCGCTGGTCCTGGCCGCCACGCTGCCCGAGATCGCGGCGACAGATCGCGGGCTCGGCGCGGGAGTCGTCGGCGGAGTGGGCCTCGCGGCCATCCAGCTCGCGATCCTGCCGAATCTCGTCCTGTGGGCGCTGGCCTACACGCTGGGGCCCGGCTTCGCCGTCGGTGGCGGTTTCGTGCGGCCCGCCGAGGTGCAGTCGGGGCTGTTCCCGGATCTGCCGGTGTTCGCCGCGCTGCCGCCCGGCCCGCTGCCGCGTCCTGGATGGCTGGTGCTGGCGGTGGTTCCCCTGATCGCGGGGACGATGCTCGCCCTGTCGGTGCGGCGCGGGATGGTCGGGACCCCCCACCGTGATCGGTTGCGGACCACCCTCGTGGCCGCGGGTGTGGGCGGGCTGCTGCTGATGGTCGTCACGCAGCTGTCCGCGGGCCGGCTGGGCAGTGGGTCGGCGAGGTTCGGGCCCTCCGGGTGGCTGGTGGGTCTGGCGGCGGCGGCGGAGCTCGCGGCGGTGGCTGTCGTGGTGTCCGGCGTCGCGGAGCTGGCGTCGCGGCGGGCCGGTCAGCCCTTCGAGGTCGGGTCGGTCCGGACCGCGTCACTGAAGCGGCGGCTGCAGTCCTCGAGCTCGGCGTCGGAACGGGCCACCCGCCGACATTCCTGATATTGGTGCAGGTCGTCGCCATGCCGTTCGTAGAAGACCCACATGCCGCTGGCGATGGTGAAGGCGATCAGCAGCGAGAGCGCGCCGAGCGCGAGCCCTACGGTGCCCGCCCCACCACCGGCACCGCCCCGGCGGGCCTCGGCCCGGGCCCGCATCCCGACCACGATGGCCGCGATGCCTACCACGCCGCCGACGACCGCGAGGCTGGTGACCAGGGCCAGCGCGCCGAGGGCAACGGCCACTTGCCCGGCGCGGCGGCCGGGTGGCGACGCCTGGCCGGTGGCCGCGCCGCGGCGGATGAAGCGGGCGGTGAGCCGGCCGGGGTACGCGGGCTGTGTCTCGTGGTGGCCCGCCCACCGCGGGCCGGAGCCCGGCGCGGAGGCAGGGTCGTGATCAGGCCGCTCGGACACCGTCTCTCCGTCTCTCCGTCTCGGCGCGTCTGGCGTCGCTGCGCGCGCCCGGTCGCCCGGTCGCCCGATAGCTCCGCCGTCGTCTGCTCCCGGTGGTTCCCCTCACGCGCCTGGACGACATCGTAGGAGTCGTGGGCACGTGAACCGGGCTGGCGGGAAATGTCGGCCCTTTCCGGTACGGTCCCGCCCGGTTCATCGACGTCGGGAGGTCCCATGCCCCGTCCCTCGAAGGCGCTGCGGGCCGAGTCGGCCCGGCTGCGTGACCTCGGCTGGAGCTACCGCCGGATCGCGGCGGAGCTACGGCTGCGTCATCGTGTCAACGCCCGTGTCGCATACCGCCTCGCCCACGGGTGGACCCAGGAGGAGGTCGCTCACCAGTGGAACGAACGCTGGTCCGGGGCGGGATCCGTCGTCAAGACCGGAAAAGCGATCTCGTACTGGGAGGTGTGGCCGGGCCGGGGTGGGCGGGAGCCCTCCGCACGGACGTTGGCCCGGCTGGCCGAGATCTACCACTGCCGGCCAGGTGATCTTCTGGACGGGATGGACAGCGGCGATCTGGAGACCATGCCGGGGCGTGCGCCTGCGGCCGAGTCCTCAAGCCGAGGCGTGAGCAGGTATCGGCGCGAGGCCGGCGGGGCCTTCTCCGACTGTCGCGACGGGGCGGCCGGCGACGGTGCTGCCGGCGGCGGGGCGGGTGGCGACGAAGCGGGTGGTGGTGAGGTGCCCGGAGCGCGGCCCGAGCGGCGGCGCGAGTCGTTCGGAGGCTGCGACGGCCCGGATCAGGACGTGGACTGGGTGCGCGCGCCAGCAGTGATGATGGTGCATCAGAGCGGACCCGAGGACGTTGGCTGGGGCAGCCAGGCCGCCTGACCGGCGGCCGGCCCGGTGCGTTCCGTGCAGGTCCGGCGTGTCTGGAGCACCGAGAAAGTAGATTCGGACCGTCGTCGCTGGCCATCGCCCGCGGATTCCCGAGCTCCCGGCCGGTCGACGTCGGCCGGCCGACCAGTTCACGGAGGGGTCTGTGCCCGCTCGTCTAGTCGTCCTTGCCTCGGGGGCCGGCACCACCCTGCAGGCAGTCCTGGACGCCTGTGCGGACCAGGCCTTCGGCGCGCAGGTCGTGGCCGTCGGGACGGACCGGGTGGGCACCGTCGCGCAGCGCAGGGCCGAGTCCGCCGGTGTGCCGGTGTTCACGGTGCGGCTCGAGGACTGCGCCGACCGCGGCGCGTTCAACGAGCTCACCGCGGCCAGCATCGCGCGGTACGAGCCGGATCTGCTGGTTCTCGCCGGCTACATGAAGATCCTCGGCGCGCAGGTGATCCGGCGCTTTCCCACGGTGAACACGCATCCGTCGCTGCTTCCCGCGTTCCCGGGCGCCCACGCGATCCGGGACGCGCTCGCCGCCGGTGTGCGGACCAGCGGCGTGACGGTGCACTGGGTGGACGAGGGAGTCGACACCGGGCCGGTGATCGCCCAGGCGTCGGTCCCGGTGCGTCCCGGCGACGACGAGGACGCGCTGAGGTCACGCATCCAGGCCGTGGAGCGTGGCCTCTTCGTCGACACCATCGGCCGTTTCGTCCGCGGTGAGCTCTCATGGGAGGGCAGGGCGGCGGGTACGTCCGCACTGGGAGGCGCGGGCGCGGTCGCGGCGCGTCCGGAGGTGGCGCGTTCGGGGGCGGGGGACGAGGTCGCAGCGGTGGAAGTTCATGCCAACGGAGGCGTTGTGGAAGGTTCAGGAGGGCTCATGTCGGGGGCGTCGACAACGGAGATCGGTGAGGGCGGCACCAGCGCGGCGCCCGCGTCGGGCAACGGGCAGGCCGAGACCTCGAGCGAGGTGGTGGCGACCGGGCACCGTCGCCTGCGGCGTGCGCTCGTCAGCGTCTACGACAAGAGCGGGCTGGAGGAGCTGGCCGCCGCCTTCGTCGACGCCGGTGTGGAGGTGGTGTCGACCGGGTCGACGGCCGACGCGCTGGCCAGGTTCGGCGTCGCGGTGACACCGGTGAGCACGGTGACCGGCTTCCCGGAGGTTCTCGGCGGCCGGGTCAAGACGCTGCATCCCCGCGTGCACGCCGGCCTGCTCGCGGACCTGCGCAACGCCGAGCACGCGGCGGTCCTCGCGGAGCTCGACATCGAGCCGTTCGACCTGCTGGTGGTCAACCTCTACCCGTTCCGGGAGACGGTGGCCTCCGGGGCGACCGAGGACGAGGCGATCGAGCAGATCGACATCGGCGGGCCGGCGATGCTGCGCGCGGCGGCGAAGAACCACGCGTCCGTCGCAGTGGTTGTTTCGCCGGGCGACTACGGCGACCTGGCCGCCGCGGTCCGGGGCTCCGGCTACGACCTGCCGGCCCGGCGGCGGCTGGCGGCCCGCGCGTTCGCGCACACCGCGTCCTACGACGCCGCGGTGGCGTCCTGGTTCGCCAGTGTGCTGGCCCCCGATGAGACGGCGAAGGAGAGCGGCTGGCCCGATGTGCTGGCCGCGCAGTGGCATCGCACCAGCGTCCTGCGGTACGGCGAGAACCCGCACCAGCGGGCCGCGCTGTACGTGGGCGAGGACGGCAGCACCGGCCTCGCGTCCGCGCAGCAGCTGCACGGCAAGCCGATGTCCTACAACAACTACACGGACACCGACGCCGCCTGGCGATCGGTGTTCGACTTCGCGGACCCGGCTGTCGCGATCATCAAGCACGCGAACCCGTGTGGCATCGCCGTCGCGGCGACGGTCGCGCAGGCGCACCGCAAGGCGCACGCCTGCGACCCGGTGTCGGCGTTCGGCGGGGTGATCGCGGTGAACCGCCCGGTCAGCGTGGAGCTGGCCGAGCAGATCGCGGAGATCTTCACCGAGGTCGTGGTCGCGCCCGACTACGAGCCCGGCGCGGTGGAGATCCTCTCCCGCAAGCCGTCGATCCGCCTGCTGCTGTGCGCGCCGCCAGCCCACCCGCGCGGTGTGGAGATGCGCCAGGTCAGCGGCGGCATGCTGCTGCAGTCCCGGGACGCGCTCGACGCCGCCGGCGACGTCACGTCGGGGTGGACGCTGGAGGCCGGCGCACCGGTCGACGAGACCACCCTCGCCGACCTCGGCTTCGCCTGGCGCGCCGTGCGCTCGGTGAAGTCGAACGCGATCCTGCTCGCCGCGGACGGAGCGACCGTCGGGGTCGGGATGGGGCAGGTCAACAGGGTCGACGCCGCGCGCCTCGCGGTGACCCGCGCCGGCGACCGGGCGAAGGGCTCGGTGGCCGCCAGCGACGCGTTCTTCCCCTTCCCGGACGGCTTCCAGGTCCTCGCCGACGCGGGTGTCCGCGCGGTGGTGGAGCCGGGTGGCTCGGTCCGGGACGAGGACGTGATCGCCGCTGCGCGGGAGTCCGGTGTGAGCCTGTACTTCACCGGGGTGCGCCACTTCGCGCACTGACGGCTCCGCTCCACGGGGGCGGCTGGCAGGTGCGGCGGGTGAATCGGTCCTGGGCCTGCACACCTGCCACGCCGGCCACCGCTGTCCCGGCCGAGGCTGGCACGGAGTCGTCGGGCGTCGGGCGCACACTCCTCGAAGCGGCCGGCCTCGATGCCGTGCCGCACGCGCCTGCCCCGGGCCGGTCGAACGCGGCCCGGGCGGTGCTCAGGAGGTGGAGCCGACCTCCGCGGCGGCGCTCCCGCGGCGGGTCACCGTCGGGCTGCCGTTCGAGGACCCGTTCGACTGGGCGGTCGTCGCCGCCCCGCCGGGAACATCCGCGGTCGGCACGTACCGCTGCGCCACCCAGTCGAGCGCCTCTCGCCAGCTCGCCCCGTAGAGGACGGAGATGCGGTCCGCGGTCTGGCGCGCGAGCGCCTGCACGAAGACCCGGTCATCGCTGTCGAGATGGCGCGCGTCGCCGAAGGTCTCCCACGCCCGAAACATCAGTTCCTGAAGCTTCTTGCTGTGCGGCGAATCGTCTGCCACGTCGAACTCCCTACCAATTGGGGACCGCGGCGGCAGTCTCCCCTAGTCGCGCACGACGTGTGCACTCGGGGGGTCTAGATCGTTGGTGTCCGCGTGAGATGCGGGGATCGTCCGTAGTCATCGCTGTTTGCCGCTGTGGGGCGCGTGATCTGCCTGTGCTCTGGGCAGAGTGCCCCGGTCGTCGCCATTCGTGGGATGGGGGAGGGGCCGGGCGTGCATCGCGGGAGTGTGATTCTGTTGTGTTCTGGTTGATGTCGATGCGAGCGGAGTTACACGAACTGGGCACCACGCTGGAGCCATCGCACGACGGGAGGGGGGCCGGATGGCCCTGGCGTACGGGCCTCGGCCACTCCGAGGTGGCCGCGGCTGCGAAGGGTCGGTTCGGTGGAGGTCTCGGGCCTGGTGAAGGTCCCGTGCTGACGGAGCCGGTGAAGGTCCGGCGTGCGGCGGCGTCATCCCCGGCCCGGTGGGTGGCTGCCTGCACGGCCGGATCGGCGGGCGCCTACTGTGTGGGCTCAGATGGCGCGGAGGGTCAGGTCGCGCGCAGGCCCGGACCGGTGTACTCGGACCGAGCGCGTAGCGGGCCCCCGGGCAGGGCGTCGACGTCTGGCGTGGGTCGGGGAGGCGGGAGCAGATGACCGACAGCGCCCTGGGCGCGTGGGATCGGCCCCAGCGGGAGGACATCGGGCAGCGGCCGGAGCGGCCGCGTTCCGCGTGGATGACGCCGGCGGCTGCCTACCCCGACACGCGGCCCGCGGCCGGTCCGGCCGCTGTGCCGCCCGACGGCTGGCCGGCCCGCCGGGATCTCGACCAGCCGCACCCGGGCGGCCGGTGGGCCGCCCCGCTCCCGACGGGGCCGTCCTTCGGTGATCCCCACCTCTCCGGGGGTGACGGCCACGGCGAACGGCACGGCCGGCCGGACCGGCCGGAACGGAGACCGTCGGGTACCGCTCCAGTCGGCCCCGCTCCAGCCAGCCCCGGTCCGGCCGGCGCCGGCCCCGGTCTGTCGGGTGCCGGTCCGTCGCCTGCTCGTCCGGACCGGAGCGGGCCGCCCCGCGCCGAGCGTCACGAGGGGTCCGAGGGGCCGTCGGGCGGCCCCCGCTCGTCGGGACCGCCATCCAACGGCCGTTTCGGCAAGGTGCTCTTCGTGGCCGTTCTCGGCGGCGTCACACTGGGCCTGCTGCTCGTCACCCAGGACTACTGGCGTCGCGGGCTGCTCACCGTCGGCGGTGTCCTCCTGGTGGCCAGTGCGCTTCGGCTGTGCCTGCCAACCCGCAAAGTCGGCATGCTGGCTGTCCGCGGGCGGCTTTTCGACACTGTCACCCTCGTTGTACTGGGCCTTGCTGTGATCGTCCTCACTCTGGAGGTCCCCCACGTCGGTGGGTGAGGCGGATCTGCCACCGAAAGTGGCAGCTGAGGTCACGGTTCGGGCTGTAACCAGGTGTGGGCCCCATCGGCGGCCACCAGTCGTCACCCCGCGGCGACGTGGCGCGCGTCGCCGTCCACTGCCGTACCTGCGACTCGCGCGATAGCCTCGGCAGGTCATCGGAGACAACCGTGCACAGATAAGCGGGGCGAACCGCGCCTATGGCGAACCGTCAGGTAGCCCTGATACTCGGCGGCGGCATCGGGCCCGAGCCGACCGACGCTCCCGGGTGGCATGGCGAGCCTGCCACCGAGGCGATCGGAGCCAGGGCAGATCGGTCACCTGAGACCTTCGCGCCGACGCGTACCGACCCCGCCGTGGGCACCGCCGCGATCGCTACCGCGATCATCGCGATATTGGGGAGCTGATCAGTCCAATGCCGGGAAAAGTCACTGTCGTAGGAGCCGGTTTCTACGGTTCGACGACCGCGCAGCGACTGGCTGAGTACGACATCTTCGACAGCGTCGTCATCATCGACATCGTCGAGGGCAAGCCGCAGGGCCAGGCGCTCGACCTCAACCAGTCCCGGTCGATCGAGGGCTTCGAGACCAAGGTCGTCGGCACCAACGACTATGCCGACACGGCCGGTTCGGACGTTGTCGTGATCACGGCCGGCCTGCCCCGTAAGCCGGGCATGAGCCGGATGGACCTCATCGAGGTCAACGCCAAGATCGTCCGTCAGGTGTCGGAGAGCATCGCGAAGACGTCGCCGGACGCGGTCGTCGTCGTGGTGTCCAACCCGCTCGACGAGATGACCGCGCTGGCCGCCAACGTCCTGGGCTTCCCGCGCTCGCGGGTGATCGGCCAGGCGGGCATGCTCGACACCGCCCGGTTCACCGATTTCGTCGCGGAGGCGCTGAACGTGCCGGTCGCGTCGGTGAAGACGCTGACGCTGGGCTCGCACGGCGACACGATGGTCCCGGTGCCCTCGCAGTGCACCGTCGACGGCAAGCCGCTGAGCGACCTTCTCCCGGCGGCGAAGATCGACGAGCTGGTCGACCGGACCCGTAACGGTGGCGCGGAGGTTGTCGCGCTGCTCAAGACCGGGTCGGCCTACTACGCCCCGTCCGCCGCCGCGGCCCGCATGGTGAAGGCCATCGCCGAGGACTCCGGCGTCGTGATGCCCGTCTGTGCCTGGGTGCAGGGCGAGTTCGGCATCTCCGACGTGTACCTCGGTGTCCCGGCCGAGATCGGCGCCGGCGGCGTGAAGAAGATCGTCGAGCTCGACCTCACCGACACCGAGCTGGCCGCGCTGAAGACGGCTGCCGAGGCCGTGCGCGCCAAGCAGGCGGACGTCGCCAGCCTGTAGTTCTGGTAGTTCGCCAGCCTGTCGCACTGACTGCCCTGCCGGCCCACAGCCCGTGGTCTGTGGGCCGGCGTTCTTCGGCCGGCCGGCGTTTCCCGGCCGGCGCGTGCCAGCGCGCCGCGAGCCACGCGGCAGCACGTGGGCGGCCTGGGCGGGATGGCGATGCGTGGATGGCGGTGCGGCGTGATGCGGCGCGGTGTGCTGCGCTGCGATGTCAGCGCAGCCCGCGCACGGCCCGGCGGAGGGCGAGCCGGGCCAGCGAGGCGGCCGGGATCGTGCCCTTGCCGAGCCCGATCTCGACGAGGCTGTCGTAGAGATCGGTCCGTCGGCTTGCCGAGCGCACCGCCGCGTCCATCAGCGGGCGGTGCCGGCCGGCGAGATCGGCGAGCAGCGTGGTGTGCCGAAGATGCCGGCCGAGCTCGCGGTGCAGTGCCCGCCGATAGACCCGCCCCGCCGCCGGCCCCGGATCGGTGATCGCGGCCCCGCCGGCGAGTGATCCCGACAGCAACGCGTAGTAGATGCCCTCACCCGTGAGCGGGTTGATGAGGGACGCGGCGTCGCCGGCGAGCAGCACCGGCCCGTCCGGCAGCCGGGGGCGATGCGTGGACAGCGGCAGGTGGTGCGCGCGCAGCGTGCCGGCGTAGGCCGGCGTGTCCGGCAGCAGGCGGGCCAGGGTGCCGTGCAGGACGTCCTTCGGGGTCCCGGCGCTGTCCCGCAGCTGGGAGCGGAGCATGCCGTACCCGATGTTGGCCCGGCCGTCCCCGATGGGGAACGACCAGGCGTAGGCCGGCCAGCCCTCGTCGGTCATGTGGATGAGCTGCTCGGGTGGGCGGTCCTCCTTGGGCGCGTCCGCGTAGGCGCGGACGGCGATGGCGAGCCCCTCGGGCGGGTTCGGCCCGATGCCGAGCGCCCGGCGCACCGTCGAGTTCGCGCCGTCCGCACCGATCACGACCCGGGCGCGCAACGCACCGCCGTCGAGGGCGACCACGGCCGGTTTCCCGGGGCCGCCCGCCGGGACGACCTCGAGCGCCCGCACCCGCTGGCGGGTGAACAGCGCGCCACGAGCCCGCGCGGCGGCGACGAGCCGGGCGTCGAACACCTCCCGGGGGATCACGTGGGTGGCCCGCTCGGACGGAGTCGCGACCTCGGCACCGCCCGGGGTACGCAGCCGCATGCGGTCCACCGGGTGGTACCCGCGGGTCACATCGGTGACGCCGAGCCCACGCAGGACGTCCAGGCCGTGCGGTGCGATTCCGTCGCCGCAGGTCTTGTCGCGGGGGAAGTCGGCGGCATCGAGGATCATCACCCGGGCGTCGGGGCGTAGCTGCAGCGCCCGCAGCGCCGCCGCGCTGCCGGCCGGCCCACCGCCCACGACGAGCAGGTCCAGCGGCGGTTCGTCGGCCCCGCCTGCGGAGCTGGTGTGCGAGGCGGGGCGGGAGGGAGCTGGGACAGGCACGCCTGCCAGTGTGGCAGCCCGCACGAGGGCGCTGGCCGGGCGAGGCTCGTGGAACATGGGGCCAGTTCGTAGAGTGCGAAATATGGACGCGCTCCGACAGTTGAACCAGTGGCCGGTGGGATCAGTATCGGCTGTCGTGCTTCGGCGTGCCGGTGACGCGGTCACGCAGGTCGGCGTCAGCGGCGATCCGGAGCTGCCGTTCCGCCTGGCTTCGGTGTCCAAGACGATGAGCGCGTACGCGATGCTCGTCGCGGTCGAGGAGGGCGCCGTCGCGCTCGACGACCCGGCCGGGCCCGAGGGGTCGACGGTCGCCCACCTGCTGGCACACGCGTCCGGCCTGGCGTTCGCCAGCAGCCGGGTACTGGCCAGGCCGGGTACCCGCCGCATCTACTCGAACGCGGGTTTCGACGAGCTGGGCCGCCATCTCGAACGGGTCACCGAGATCCCGTTCGCGACCTATCTCGCCGAGGCCGTGTTCGAGCCGTTGGGCATGAAGACCGCGGCCCTGACGGATTCACCGGCCTTCGGGGTCACCGCGAGCCTGGCCGATGTGGCCGCGTTCGCCGCCGAGCTGCTGGCACCGACGCTGCTGTCCGCCCAGACCTTCGCCCTGGCGACGTCGGTCGTCTTTCCCGGCCTGACCGGAATCCTGCCCGGCTTCGGCGGGCAGGACCCGAACGACTGGGGCCTCGGGTTCGAGATCCGCGGGCACAAGAGCCCGCACTGGACCGCCGCGGCCAACAGCCCGGCGACCTTCGGCCATTTCGGCCGTTCCGGCACGTTCCTGTGGGTCGATCCCGAGGTGCGCGTGGCCTGCGTGGCGCTGACCGACCGGGATTTCGGGGAATGGGCGGCCGCGGCGTGGCCGGTGCTGTCCCGGGATGTCCTCGCCGAGCTCGCGGCCTCGAYGGATTCGGTGGCCTGACCTATCCRGCCGGGCGGCAGCCTGAACCTCGTCTGATTGTCGCCTGAGCCCTGTCTGAGCCCTGTCTGAACCGTGTCCGAGCTCTGTCCGAGGCCTGCCTGAGCCCGGTTCGAGGCCCGCTGCGTCAGGCCGTGGACACGGTCGGCGAGCATGACACTGGTGCGTCTGCGTCGGCGTGCGGTAGCGGAGCGAGGTCATCCCTGGTCCCCGGGAGACAGTGTGGTCTCGTGGGCCATGATGGCGCCATGGTTCGTCGGCAGAGCTTGCTTCGTGTCTCGTGGTCAGCCACCGCGTGGTCGGGCCGGACCGGCGCCAGGTGAAGGACCGCCAGATGAACGCGGTGCGCTCCATCGGTGTGGCCATCGGGATTCCGGAGCCGTTTCGCACGGAACTTCGGGACTGGCGCAAGCGGCTCGGTGATCCCAACGCGGGGCTCATCGTGCCCCATGTCACCCTGCTCGGGCCGACCGAGGTGCTCCCCTCGGAGCTGGCGACGATCGAACGTCATCTTGCCGGGGTGGCCGTCGGCCACGAGCCTTTCGTGATCCGGCTACAGGGGTCCGGGACCTTCCGGCCGTTGTCCCCGGTGGTGTTCGTGACCCTCGCGCAGGGGACCTCCTGCTGCGAGCTGTTGGAGAAGGCTGTTCGCTCCGGCCCCCTGGACCGGCCGACCCGCTTCTCATACCACCCGCACGTGACGGTCGCGCACGAACTCGACGAGGTGTCGCTGGATCGTGCGTTCGACCTGCTGGCCGAATACCGGGCCTCGTTCGAGGTCACAGGTTTCGAGCTCTATGAACGCGGCGATGACTGCGCCTGGCGCCAGTTGCGTCATTTTCCGTTTGCAGGCGGGGGTGGCAGGCCGACGTGGCAGGACAACGAGATGCGGTGAAAGCGGGCGTGGTGTCGGTGGGCGCCGCCGTCGGCGGTGTGCGTAGCCGGCGCCCGGCCATAGACCACGCGGTCCGCGCCTACCAGCGTTATACGGGCGACGGTGGCGACCGGTGCGCAGCCTCCACCACGTATTTCGCCTTTCTCTCCTTTTTCCCGATCATGGCGCTGGCCTTCTCGGTCCTCGGGTTCGTGGTCGACGCCTATCCCGACGCCCAGGCGAAGTTCACCGAGCAGATCAACGACTATCTGCCCGGCCTCGCCGACCGGCTCGACGTCGCCACCATCGGCCGGGCCAAGGTCGGCGCCGGGCTGATCGGTCTCGCCGGCCTGCTGCTCGCCGGCCTCGCGTGGGTCTCGGCGCTGCGCGACAGCATCCGCATCATCTGGCACCAGAGCCTCGAAGCCGGCAACTTCGTCATGCGCCGGATCCGGGACGTCGCGATCCTGGCCGGCCTCGGTCTGACACTCGCGGTGTCGCTGGTCGTCACCAGCCTCGCGACGTCGGCCACCGACGCGTTCCTGCGCTGGATCGGCCTGGCCGGCAACACCGCGGCCGCGTGGGTCACCGGTCTGCTGGCCCTCGGGGTCGCGCTGGTCATCGACATGGCGGTGTTCGTCTTCATCTTCCGGTACCTGCCCGAGCGGACGAACCGGGACCGGGTGCTGCGGGCGGCCCTGCTGGGCGCGGTCGGCGTCGAGCTTCTCAAGATCCTCGGAACCTGGCTGGTCGGCCAGACCACCTCGAACCCGGTGTACGGGACGTTCGCCGTCATCGTGGGGCTGCTGATCTGGATCAACATCATGATGCGGTGGATGCTGTTCGTCGCCGCATGGGCGGTGACCGGCCCCTACGCGTCGGACGTCGATCCGTCGGGTACGGCGACGGCGGCGACGGCTACCGATCGCCAGAGCGCTGCCTCCGGCTAGCACGACCCGGGCGGCGGCCATCCGAAGCGTTGAGGCTTCCGGTCGTTCTCGAGCCCGTAGCCGCCGCCCGGCAGTGGCAAATCGCGCGAAAAGGCCCAAATTTACCTGGTGACCCGCAAGAACGAAGGATCGTGGTCGTCGGAACGACCGAAATCCTTCACTCTTGCGACTCGCCAAGCCGGGCTGCCGGGCCTCCGGGTGCTCGGAGGTCCGGCGGAGTTCGTGGAATGCGACCCCCCCGCCCACCGGTCAGAGATCTTGATCGGTGTCAGTATGTGACAGGCTCTCTCGCTCTCGCGGCCGTGATCCTCGGGTCCTGCTCGGCGGCAGCGGCAGCGGCAGCGGCGGCAGCTCCGGCCATCAGGGCGCAGGTGAGCGTGCGGTGCCGAACGGGGGAGTATCCGTTCGGCCGCGCTCCCCGTTGCCCTCCAGCGGCGCGTCAGGGAGCAGCGACGGCAGCCCCACGAGGTGTCGGCGGCCCTCGGACCTCGGCCGGGCGTGCCCGGTGCCGGGCCCGGGGTGCGGGCGCACGCCGTCCGTCCCGTTCGCACGTCGCTCCGCTGGAGCGGGGGGACGTCCGTGCCGAAACCGTGCGGTGTTCGCTTCGTGGCTCGTGGGCCCGTCTGGTCGAGCTGCCCGGGCCCGACCGGACGCCGGGACGACAGTGATCTCCTGGTGGTCCGGATGGTGCGCTCGGGTGCTGTGTCGATGCCCGCCTCGGTGGCGGTGGTGGTGGCCGTGGCGGGCCGGTGGACGGGGGGCCCTTTGGACGGCGTCGGCTCGGCGTCGGGTGCGGCCGAGGAGCGTCAGGGCTGACACGGCGACGGTGATGGCGAGCGCCACCCAGGTCGCCGTGCCGACGCCGCCCCCGGCGTCGGCCGGTGCCGCCGCCTGGCGGAACCGGTCATTCTCCTTGGAGCCGCCGTCGCCGTCGCTTCCGCGGCCTTCGCCGCCGGCCGCGGCGCCGGCGGCCTGTGCCGGGCCCGGCCCACCGGTCCCTGTGTCGGTGCCCGCGCCGGCCTGCGCCGCTGTCGCGGGATCCGTGCGGGCCGGCTCGGCCAGCCGGCCGAGCGGGCGGACGTCGGCCGCGTGCGCGAAGCCCCAGTCCAGCAGCGCCTTGGCGTCTGTCGCATAGGTCGGCGCGGTCCGCAGCAGAGAGACGATGAGGGTCCGCCCGTCTCGTGCCGCGGCGCCTACGAACGTCGCACCGGCCGCGATCGTGTAGCCGTTCTTGATCCCGATGGTTCCCTCGTAGGTCCCCAGCAGGGTGTTGTGGTTCGCGATCTCGAAGCGTTCATCGCCCCGACCGGGTAGCACGGCCCGTGGGATGGTGAGATACCCGCGCACGGTCGGGTTGTTCAGCACCGCCCGCCCGATCACCGCGAGGTCGTGGGCGGTCGTGTGCTGCCCGGGGGCGTCGAGGCCGGTGGGATCGCCGGCTACCGTGTCGTGCGCGCCCAGGCTTGCGGCCAGCCGGTTCATCCGCTCGAGCACGGCGTCGCGCCCGCCGGCCGCCTCCACCAGCGCGACCGTCGCATCGTTGCCGCTGGCGATGAGCATCGCGGTGGCGAGGTCGCGCACGGTGTAGCGGACTCCGGGGACGAGCCCGACCCGGGTGCCGTCGACCCGCGCCGCCTCGTCGCTGATCGTCACCACTCGGTCGGGAGGCAGGCTCGGCAGCACGGTGAGCGCGGTGAGCATCTTCATCGTGCTGGCGGGCAGGTCGGGCAGGTTCGGATTGTGGGCCGCGAGGATCGCGCCGCTGGTGGCGTCCGCCACCATCCACGCCTCGGCGGTGATGCCGGCGGGCTCCGGCACGGATGTCACGGATGTCTCGGAGGCGCCTGGACGGCCGTTCCCAGGCGTCGTCGGCTCGCCGGCTGTCAGCGCGGCCGCGGGGGTCGGCGGGGACACCACCCCGACCTGCGGCTCCCCGGGAATCGCCGGGGCGGTGAGCGACCAGGGCGGCGGGACCGGCGCGACTGCGGCGGTTGTGTTCACCGCCGTCTCGGTGGCCGTCGTGGTCGCCGTGGCCGTCGTGGCCGTCGTGGTCGCCGTCGCCGCCGTCGTCGCGGGCGCCGCGGCGATCGCGAGCAGGAAGGACGAGGCCACACCGGTCGCTGTCAGGACCGCACGGCGGATCGCCGGTGACGATCGGGCACACAGCCGGCGAGACGCGTGCGCAGGCGCACGGCCAGGCCGGACGGCCTGCTGTTGGCTGGTGCGGTGCGGGACAAGCGAGTCGGGGCAAGATCGACGCGTCCGGCCGGCATGCACCTACCGAACGTTACCGTCCGATCTTCATTTGGTGAGTTTGCCGAGTCACGTGTCTCGGATCCGTGCTCGGGTTGTCCGGATGGGTACCTTTCGTCCACCCCGCGAGCTGGTTCGGCTTGGGAGGAAAAGATGGCCCGTAGTGGTACCCCCGTCCGGCGGCGTGGCCTCGGGGAGCCGAGCGGCCGGCAGGCCGGTTCCCCCATCGGGGCCGGTGCCGCCAGCAGCGTCATCGTGAGCGACGAGAGCTGTTGCCGCAGCGACATCCGGCGACGCCGTGCCCGCTGTCGGCGAGGCGGC
Source organism: Frankia sp. CcI49 (assembly GCF_001983215.1). Classification (NCBI taxonomy): domain Bacteria; kingdom Bacillati; phylum Actinomycetota; class Actinomycetes; order Frankiales; family Frankiaceae; genus Frankia; species Frankia sp. CcI49. Next base: position 136,020 of record NZ_MOWP01000017.1, on the reverse strand, counting down.
GGTTGACGTGCCGAACACGGATGATGTTGCCGGGTTCGTCCGCGCCGCCCGAGACCCCGATCCGTTCGGGTTGGCCAGGAGGGTTGGGGTGGCCAGGGCGGGTTGTGGTGCCGGTGGTGCCGGTGGTGCCGGCACGAGTGAGGCGCGAAGCAGTGTCTCGATGTCACCGCGCAGTGACTCGAGCTGGTTCGACAGTTCGCCGCGAAGGTACTGCCTGGTCGCCGTGTCGCTCTGCGCGAGTCGCAGGGCCGCGACCTCGCGGGCCAGGAACTCGGTGTCCTCCCGCATCCGGATGGCCGCGGCCCGGTCCTCGGTGAGCGCCGCGCGGTCGCGGTCGTCCTGCCTGTTCTGCGCCAGCAGGATCAGCGGCGCGGCGTACGCGGCCTGGGTCGAGAAGGCCAGGTTCAGCAGGATGAACGGGTAGGGGTCCCACCGCAGGAGCGGCAGGGCCACGTTCAGCGAGATCCAGACGATCACCACACAGGTCTGGATCGCCAGGTAGCGCCCGGTGCCCAGGAAACGGGCGATGGTCTCGGCGCCGCGGCTGAGAGATTCACGGTCCACCCGGCCCGAGATCAGCGGGGATCGGCCGTCGRCCGGCAGGTCAAGCCGGTCGGCGCCGGATCCGCGGCGGATCGCGAGGCGGGCAGTGGTGTTGACGCTCATGGGAGAGTCCCCTCCGCGCTCGGACCGCCACAGGGGAATCAGGCCCGAGACGCACTCCAGAGCAGGCCGCGAAGGGAAGAACCCACGGCGGCCCGAACCGACACGTCGCTGAGGGACCGCACCTGCCGGAGAAGAACCCGGGAGATCACCAGCACCCGGGTGTCATGGACGCGGGTCGGAGCCACTGGTCGCGTGAACCACCCCACGAGCGGGGGAGGTGAGGACCAGGCCGACCGCCAGGCTGATCGTCAGCCGGCGCCCACCAGCAGGAAGCGGCCGTTACTGGAGCACCCGCCAGGACTCACAGCGGCCACCTCCTCTGGTCAGCCTCAGTAGAGGATGGGAAATCTGTTGTCAAGGATAGCCGGCCCTCGCGATTGTTCTGCTATGGGGTCGCCCGTGACCTCTGTCGCCCTTCCGTCGCCTGTCGCGCGCTGGTCAGCGGCCTGGTGCGGGCGGACGTCCGAGGAAGGCTCAGGAAGGCCCGGGAAGCTCAGTGGATGGCACGGCTGGTACGGCTGCTGAGGCTGGCACGTCCGGCGGCGTCCGCGGCCAGGATGGCGTCGACGAGCGTCGGCGGGTCGAGATCGAACGGCTCGTTGTGCGCGGTCTCGCCCTCGGCGAGCGCCCGCACGGCGATGCTTCGCAGCAGCTCGATCGGCGGATCAGCCAGCCCGACCTGCGCCAGTGTGCGGGGCAGCCCCACCTGCGCGCAGAACGCGAGGACCTCGGCCAGCTCGTCCTCCGCCCGCCCCTCCACCACCAGCTGGACCAGCAGCCCGAAAGCGACCTTCTCGCCGTGCAGGAAGCGATGGGTCTCGGCCGCCACCGTCAGCCCGTTGTGCACCGAGTGGGCCACCGCGAGACCACCGGACTCGAAGCCGAGACCGGAAAGCAGCGTGTTCGCCTCGACGAGCCGCTCGACGGCCGGAGTCACCGCCCCGGCCCGGACCGCCCGGATCGCGGCCGCGGCGTCGTCGAACAGGATGCGTCGGCACAGCTCGGCCAGTGCACCGGCGCTGGCCGTCTGGGCGCCGTGCAGTTGGTTGGCCCGTCGGGCCTCCCGGACGGTGCGAGCCTCATACCAGGTGGCGATCGCGTCGCCGATCCCGGCGACCAGCAGCCGGGCCGGCGCCGCGGCGATCGCGGTCGTGTCGACCAGCACCAGATCAGGATTGCGCGGATAGAACAGGTAACGCTCGAACGCTCCGTCGGGGGAGTACACGACGGACAACGCGCTGCACGGCGCGTCGCTGGATGCGGTCGTCGGGCAGTTCACCACCGGGACGTCGAGCGCCGCCGCCGCGGCCCGGGCCGTGTCGAGCACCTTGCCGCCGCCGGCACCCACGATCACCGTCGCCTCGGGATCACGCGCGGTGGAGAGCACCCGGTCGATCTCCTGGTCGCTGCACTCGCCGCCGAACAGGTGCACCGTGTACGGGATGCCTGCGCCGTCCAGGCTGGTCCGCCAGGTGTCCTCCAGCAGCCGCAGTGGCGCCGCGCTGGTCACGATCACCGCCGGCCCGGTGAGCCCGAGCCGGGCCATCTCGGGACCGAGCGCGGCGGTGGCGTCCCGCCCCTGGACGTAACGACCCGGCGACCCGAACACGGCGAGCATGGACGGACACGGTAGCCGCAGGCCGGCTACCTGTGCAGGGAAATGCCCAGGGCCCTGTGGTCTGCCAACGCCTCCGCCGTCGTCTCTTCGTCTCCTACTCTCGTTGCTTCGTCTTGTTGCCTCCTCGCCTTTCTTTCCCGGGTCAGCGCAGGGAGGCTCGCTGCGGCCGGGTGGGCACCACGATCACGGTGGTCGTGTCCGCCTCCAGTGCGGCGGTGAGCTCCTTCTCCAGCTCGGCCCGGGTGGAGACGTCGACCGCCCGGCAGCCGAAGCCGTGCGCCAGCGACGCGATGGCCAGGCCGGGCAGGTCGAGGCCGGGCACGCCGGCCGTGCGCTCCAGCTCCGCGAAGGACTTGAGGATCGAGTACTCGTTGTTCTGCAGGACGACGAAGACGATCGGCAGCGAGTGCTGCGCCGCCGTCCACAACGCCTGCACGGAGTACTGGAAGGCCCCGTCGCCGATGATGCCGATGACCGGGCGGTGGACCCCTCGATCCCGATCACCGAGGGCCACCCCGACGGCGGCCGGAACCGCCCAGCCGAGGCCGCCGCTGGCGTTCGCGAAGAACGAGGCGGGCTCGATCACCGGCAGCCATTCGACCTGTTCGCCGATGGTGGACGTCGATTCGTAGACGAGCGCCGCGTTTCGCGGGCGGGTGGCGTTGATGACCGCGTGCACCTCGTCCGCGCGGAGCGGGCCGCCCGTGGTCTCCGGCCGATCCGGCGCGTGCCGCGGTGGCCGCCGCTGGGCCTGTTCCTGGAACCGGGTCTGCGACGGCTGCTGGTGCTGGGGGTGCTGGGGGTGGGCGTGGGTGTGCTGGGGGTGCTGGTGCTGGGGGTGCCGCGGAGCGCGGGCCGCTTCGGCGTCCAGCAACTCGGTGAGAAGCTCGATGGCAAGCCGAGCGTCACCGAGAACACTGTCGCCGACCCGCGCCGCCCCGGCGACGGCCGGATCGCCGGTGATGTGCAGCAGCTCGGTCCCCGCCGGCAGGATGTCGCCGGGCACATGGGGGTAATAGCGGAAGACCGCCGCACCGATGACGACAACAAGGTCGTACCCGGTGAGCCGGTCACTGACGGACTTCTGTGACATGCCCAGCCGGCCCTGGAAAAGGGGGTGATCCTCCGGGAAGGAGACGCGGTCGGGCAGGGCCGCGCCGAAGACCGGCACACCCAGGTTCTCGGCCAGCGCGATGGCGGCATGCCAGCCACCGGAACGGTCCACCTCGGGCCCGAACACCAGAACCGGGCGCCGGCTGGCCCGGATACGTCGGGCGAAACCACGCAGGCGCTCGGTTTCCGGCGCGCACACCGTGCTCACGCTGCGGACCACGGCCGGTCCCGTCATCGGGGCGTTCCAGTCGTCGAGCGGAATGGACAGGAAGACCGGCCCCGCCGGGGGCTGGGTCGCGATCGCACAGGCGCGCATGAACGCCTCGGGGACATCCTGCGCACGGGACGGCTCGTAGGACCACTTCACCCAGGGCCTGGGCAGGTTCGTCGCCTCACGATTGCTCAGGAAGGGCTCGCCGATCACCATTTCGCGATGCTGCTGGCCGGCCGTCACGATGAGTGGGGTATGCGCGTCGAAGGCCGACACGAGGTTTCCGATGGAGTGCCCGACACCCGCCGATGAGTGCAGGTTCACCAGCGCCGGCCGCCGCGTCACCTGTGCAAAGGCGTCCGCCATGGCCATGACGGACGCCTCCTGCAGGCCGAGGACGTAGGTGAAGTCGCTCGGGAAGTCCTGGAGGAAGGTCTGCTCGGTCGAGCCCGGATTACCGAAGACGGTCGTTATCCCCAGTGATCGCAGCAACTGGTAGGTCACGTCATGAACGGTCGACTCGCCACTCATCGGATAATGCGCCCCCACGAATCGGGGACGTCCCGGACAAAGCGGCAGTGGCGATGGTCGCGGTGACGTCCGGAGCTCGGAGGTGAGAATGCTCGCACGCCACAAGGGCCGACGCCAACGCCGGACCGTGCTGACGCCTGTGGCGGCCCGAAGCCCAGGATTTCGCCGCACGCTCAAGCTATTCGAAGATCGGATTATCCGGGTCTGGGCGGATGTCGGCCAGCCTGCGTGGTCGGCCTCCGGCCGAATGGTCGCCATCCGGGAGTCGAGTGGCATCGGCGTGTGAATATTCCGGGGTCGGGTATACCGAGCCGCACGCGACATCATTCTGGTGTGAGCGTTGGGGGTGCGTCATGCGAGGACTTTCGAGAATCAGGGCACTGGGCCTGGTGGTCGGGGCGGGCACGACGCTGGCCGTTGTTCCCGTGGCACCGGCGACCGCGGGAACGACAAACAATCCGCTGACGGTCACCGGCACGGTGCGGTGTCAGGTCGGTTCGGCCGAATCACTTCTGATCACCGGTGGTGGCGAGTCGCACGGTGCCTCCGTCGGCGTCGGCGGCCGGTTCTCGGTGGTGTTCGGGAACCCGCAGCTCCCCAGCGTCGCGACCGCTCAGGTGCGTTGCGACATCGCAGGTAACAGAACCTACCGTTCGACGAACTTCACCTTGTACCGCCCGGTTGTCGGGCAGGTTCTGAACGTGACCCTCACAGTCCTCTGATCTCCTCTGATCACTTCCGGTACCTCAGGCAGGTGGTGTGCCCGGCTGTGGGCACACCACCTGCCGTGTTCGGGAAACGTCGTGCCCAGCCCAACGATCCACCGCACCGCACCGCACCGGCCGGACCGGCCGCCGCAGGAGAAATCGTGTTGGCGGGCACCGCGATCTCTGATCGGGTTGTCGCATGCGACAGCGCTACGACGACTTCGCCGACTGGTACGACGTCTACGCGACCCGGGGAATGGGCCAGCCGGTCGCCCGCGCGGCACACCGCCTGCTGACCCGGCTCCTCGGCTCCGGCCAGGGCCGTCCCTGCCTCGACCTCGGCTGCGGCGGCGGTGTGCATGTTCCCGCACTGGCCGGCCTGGGCTGGCGCGTGATCGGCGTCGACATCTCCGCACGCCAGATCGCCCTCGCCCGCAGGCGGCGCATCGCGGCAGTGGTCGCCAGCGCCGACCGGCTGCCGATCGCCGACCAGTCCGTGGATGCTGTCGCCACCATCATGACGACCACGGACTTCGATGACCTGCTTCCCGTCTTCACCGAAGCCCACCGGGTGCTACGCCCCGGCGGACGTCTGGTTGTGGTCGCCGCGCACCCGTGCTTCGGCGGCGTCTTCGTCGAACGCGACAGCCAGGGCTCCTGCGTCGTCCATGCGGGTTACCGCGTCCATCAGCGGGTCGAGGAGCACCCCCTGCTCGGGGACGGGATCCGCGCCCGGGTCGGGGTGGTCAACGTTCCTCTGCCCGTGCTGCTGAACGCGCTGACCGGCGCGGGGCTCGTCCTGCGGGAGACCGCCGAGGACGACGGTGACCAACCGGTCCCGGACCTGCTCGCGCTCGCCGCCACCCGGGCGGGTTGCGATCGCCCGGGAATCCGCTGACGATGAACTGCCCAGTTGTCCAGGTGCGGTCGGGGGGATTCGTGAGTGCACAGGAAATGACAATGGTCGCAGCCGGCGTGACAACCACCAACTATGAGGCCTGCCGGTTGACTGTTACCGTCGACGAGCCATTCGACCGTTTCCGGGAGCGTTTCGAGCACGCTGTTCCTCGATTCGACGCCGCCCGGTTCGAAGAACTGGACCGACAAGATGCTGCCTGGGCGGACGTCTCGCGACTGACAGCGGAGAACGCCCCGCACAGCTTCATGATCTACTGGAGTCTGGAGGCCTCCGCGCTGATGCGGCTCGCGGGCGGCACCCGGCGCTGCGTCGAGTACCTGATGGGYAACCATGTGATTGCCGAGCGGATGTACCGCCATGACCCGGCGGCGCTTCTGTACGCACCGCTGCGGCTGGCGATCTACGATGGCGAGCGCGGCGAAAGCGACCGGCACGGCCTGTTGACCTGCCTGACCATCGACCAGCCAAGCTCGCATTTCGCGAGCCTCGGTGATCTCGACATCACCCAGGTCGGCCTGGAGCTGGACCAGAAACTGGCCRATCTCCTGGCACACCTGCGCCTGCCCGTCCCGCCGCMCATCGCCGGCGTCCGATGACCGATGACCGATGACCAACCGCCGGGCTAGAGAAAGCTCAGACCGACCAGCCGCTCACTCAATGTCCAGAGCTGGTCCGCGTTCGCGGGATCCACGGCATAGGGCATGACTCCGGTGAGCCGCAGGGCGTCACTCAGCCCCGTTTCGTCGATCGTCTCCGTCATGAAGGGGGCGACGTCGCAGTTCTCGCAGTAGAGACCACCGAGACCGTCGAGCGTCGGGCTCGTGGCGCACCAGACGATGGTGGCCGCCCCCTGCTGTGGTGTTTTCAGCTGACGTGCCGGGTCGAGAATCGGCGAACCGTCTGCGCTGATCACACCCGCGTCGACGAGGTTCTGCCGGGGAATGAACCTTCCCAGGCCCGTCTCGGCGATGCTTCCCGGATGCAGGGAGAATGCGCGCACTCCCGCTTCTCGGGCCCGTTCGTCCAGGCCCAGCGCGAACAGGATGTTCGCCGTCTTGGACTGCCCGTAGCCGACGTACGGCGCGTAGGGACGGCGCTCGAAGTTGGGGTCGTCGAAGTCCACCGGCGCGTACCGGTGGCCCAGGGAGGAGACCTGCACCACCCGAGCCCCGCCCGCCGCGGCGAGTGCGGGCCACAGCCGTGCGGTGAGCTGGAAGTGGCCGAGGTGGTTCGTCGCGAACTGGGACTCGAAGCCCCGTGCGTCCCGGGCCAGCGGGTTCGCCATGATGCCGGCGCTGTTGACCAGCAGGTGCAGGGCCGGCCCGGTCGCGAGGAACCGCCGGGCGAAGGCGTCGATGGACGACGGGTCGAGCAGATCCATCGGCCACACCTGGACGCCCTCGATCGCGTCGAGGGCGCGCCGGGCTCTGGGCACGTCCCGGGCCGGGACGACGACCTCCGCCCCAGCGGCCCGCAGCGTGCGCACCGTCTCCCGGCCGAGGCCCGAGTAGCCGCCGGTCACGATCGCCGACCGGCCGGTCAGATCGATACCGGCGATGACCTGGGCCGCGGTCGAGGCGGCGCCGAAGCCTGAGTTGACGCGTTCCTGCCGAGTGAGCACGACACACCTCGCAGTGCCTGGACGGAGCGATCCGCGGCGCGGTGTACGGGCGGCGCCTCGGTCGTGGTTCGCTACCATCGACGTCCACCGGAGAGTTCTCCGGTTACCGGGATCGACAGTACCGGAGAATTCTCCGTTTAGCTGGATGGGGTGACCTCGTGGCCGCCGGGCGCGCCGACGCGCAGCGCAACCGCGCGCACCTGCTCGACGTCGCCGCCGCCGCGTTCGCCGAGGACGGCACGACCTCACTCAACGAGATCGCCAAGCGGGCAGGTGTGGGCGCGGGCACGCTGTATCGGCACTTCCCGACCCGCGAGGCGCTGATCCTCGCCGTGTACCAGCACGACATCTCCCGGCTCGTCGACTCCGTCGAGGCCGTGCTCGCCGCGTACCCTGGCGACCCGCTGGCGGCGTTGCGCGCGTGGTACATCCAGCTCGCGAACTACGTGCGGCTCAAGCACGGGCTCGGTGAGGCGCTGCACACCGCGGCCGCGCGGGCCGTCATCGACGAGTCCCACGCCCCGGTAGCCGCCGCGACGGCGACCCTGCTCGACGCCTGTGCCGCGGTCGGCGCGGTACGGCCGGGCCTGGATCCGGCGGACGTCATGCAGCTCATGGGCTTTCTCTGGCGCGTCAGCGACGACCCGCGCGGCCGGGCCCAGGCGGACCGGTTGCTCGACCTGGCGATCGACGCGCTGCGCCCCCGATAGCCATGCGCGAGTCCCGCGCATGGCGACGACCAGAGTGGCCAGCGGACCCTCAACAGCTCGGCCGGCCACGAAGGACGATCTGACCTACACGGCGGGAGTGGTTCCGAACTCCAGCGCCGTCCGTCCGTCTGCCACCGGTTCGGCGTGGCGAAGCACGAGGTCGCAGTCCGCGGCCAGCCTGGTTATCTCGCCGACCGTTCTTTCCCGGCCGCTGAAACACATCAGCATGAACAGGTCGAACGCGGTGCCGGCTCCCCGCCCCAGCACCGGCTCGATGACCACGACGGTGCCGTCCGGCGCGGCGGCCCGACGGCACCCGGCCAGAATTCCGCGGGCGTGCTCGTCATCCCAGTCATGCAGGATGTCGGACAGGAGGTAGACGTCCGCGCCGCCGGGCAGCGGGTCGAAGAAGCTCCCGGAAATGGCGCTGGCTCGATTACCGAGCCCGGCAGCCACGAATCTTGCGTTGGCGGCGGCGGTCGGAGCCAGGTCCAGCACCCGTCCGCGCAGATCGGAATGGGTAGCGAGGATAGCGGTGAGAACGGTCCCGTCACCCCCGCCCACATCCAGGATCTCGGAGAACCGGGTCCAGTCGAAGCGCCTGGCGATCTGCGGCGCCTGTGCTCGGAACCGCCAGCTCATCTGGGCGTCGAACGAGCGCCGCAGGTCCGGGTGGGCGTCGAGGTCCGCCCAGAAACCGCGCCCATAGCGGTGTTGGTAGGCGGGTGCGCCGGTGGTGATCGTTTCGAGCAGTTCGACGAAGGCGAGATCCGCCCGTCCGCCCGCGCAGTTGATGTCGAGCAGGGTCTTGTATCCCTCGGGGGCTTCCCCGGCCATCTGGTTACCGAGGCTCGTGGGCCGATATCGGCCGGACTCGGCGTCGAGGACGAAGACCCCGATCGTGACCAGATGGTCGAGGAGCCGCCGAAGTGCCGGTGCGGAGGTCTCCGTGTCGCAGGCCAGTTGTTCCGCGGTCGCCCCCGCACTGCCCGCGTGTTCGACCAGACCGAGTGTCGCGGCGACCCGTATGGACATGGGGGTCGCCAGATCGGCCATGGCGAGAATCGAAGGGCTATCCGTCGAAGCGTCCATGATCCGACCCTATCCGGAATGCTGCCGCGATCGACATCGGGCTACCGGTCCTCCGGTTGGCCACCCACAACATCTGAGATGTGGGTTCTTCGAAATCAGTAGTTCATACTGGATTCGTCGATGTGATGGGTTTGATCGGGCTCTTGGGAAAGGTTGGCCCAGGAATGCAGCCGCCGCTCTTCGTGGCGGTGGCGGTGGCCGCGGCCGAGGTTCCCGTCATTGCCGCCATGGCCAGCACCGCGCCGAGTAGAACGACCGGGTAGCGGCGCCCCGGTGCCCGGCCGCGACTTGCTGCCGGGCCTGGCCCGCCGCCCAGTATTCTGGCATGTGAAAAATCGTATCCGTTCACTAGAACTGCCACGTGACCTTGGCGGTGACCTTGGCTGGTTTACCCTCTTCCTTCGATACCTCGACGCTGACCTGGGGCCCATTGCTCTGGGATCCATTGGGCTGGGATGCGGCGCCATTCATGACGTGCTCGTTCTGCGACTCCAGAGCGACTGTGGTGAGGCCGCCGACCAGCGCCACCGCGGCCAGCGCGCCGGTCAGTCTTCTCGACCGCAGCGCAACGTTTCCTGCCATTCGCACACTCGTTTCACTCGACGTTCTCGCTCGCCGGCCGTCGATCTGGGCCGGTGTCCCGTGAGCGGAACCAAAGACATGCGGATCCCGAACCCGAACCGGAACTCCGCCCTGCTGAATTCTTTCGAGCCTCACTGTGGACGACGGAAACGCCGTCGGGGCGCCGGGCCCGAGGCGGGCGATTTCGAGACTGAACAGCCTCAACCGGGTGCATGCTCATCCAGGAAGAGTCGATTGTCCGGTCGCGTATCCGGCACCCGACACGGCCACCGCGGTACCGGTGCCTGGTGGCCGGGAGGTGGGGTCGCCGTTGGTTTCCTGATCGTGCGGGTGTCGTGGACGTGGGCGATCTGGCCGAATTTGTAGAACATTCACTTATGGCCTAGGTACTCCAGCCTGGCGTGTCACGGTGGGTGGCTGATAAGTAGCGATCTGGCCGCGGTCCGTCTTCGGGCTGCGGTGAGCTCAGGACCTGTCATCATGGGTCGGCGGTATGGCCACTAAAGACTCAGGACACCAGCTGCGGGTTCCTTTGATGGATACGACGATCCGTGGCCTGGGGCGCAAGTGGCGTCCATCACCGCAGGCCCGGCCGACGCGGCAGGCCTTCCAGACCCGGGTGCTGGCTTACCCGGACATTCCGGCCGAAACCGGGAGGCTGCCTGAATCCTTTGGCTTGCTCGACGCGGTGGCCGGTTTGCTTGGTTTGGCTGGCTTGCCCGATGTGGTGGCTGGTTTGCTTGGTTTGGCTGGCTTGCCCGATGTGGTGGCTGGTTTGCTTGGTTTGGCTGGCTTGCCCGATGTGGTGGCTGGTTTGCCAGACGCCCCGACCGACGCCGCAGACCCACCTGAGACCTCAGCCTTGGCGGGCTTGGTAGCTGGTTTACCGGACACGCCCGCCGACACCGCAGGCCCCGCTGCCGGCTTATCTGGCTTGGGATGGATGTATCCCGGCAGTGAGGTATCGGTCGGTGCCGTGCAGTAGGCAGTCATGTTCCCCGGGCCGTCGGCGCCGATTATCGACGCGGCCAAGCCGAGGCTCGTCGGGGAGGGCGCGGGGTTACCACGGGCGGCAGTGTTGCTGCGGCAGATCAGTTGCTGCAGGGGTGAGGTAGGTGCGCCGATTCCCAGCCCAATCACGGGAGACGACCTCGGTCTGCCCGCGTGAGCCGTGGCGGATGACTCTGGCGGGGTCGACATCCGGCCGACCGCCGAGTGGGTGYCGCCGCCGCCCGGCGACGAGTGCACCGTACCGGGGTCGACGGCGAGGGCGACACCGCTCGTGACCGCGAACGCGGCTGCGGCCGCGACCTTCACGGTCAGAAGCTTCGAAAGCAAGATCCTGATAGGCGCGCCGCTGCGGGGGGAGGGCCCGGCTACGGGACACGTTCGCCGGAAGGCGGCCACCGCTGCCTCCTCGCCGACGAGCTTCCTACGTCGGGCCGGAGCGACGGTGAGCGAGTCAGCGCGGAACGATTCCAGGTTCCTGATTATCCGCAGCCACGCCTCAGCCGCCATATCAGCTAACTCTTCATCTTCTATGTCGTCATCGGAAAGCTCGCGAAGCCTATGCAGCAGTCCGGGTTGGACTCTACGGTAAAGGATCCGGAATGCACTCTCGTCGCCATCTCGCGCAGCGATCATGGTGAGTCGGAGGCCTTCCGCGTCCCTTCCACGAAGATTTGTCTGCGAACCCATCGGAACTCCTCCGCTGTCCGGTGGCGCAACTATACCGTTGTACACAGTCGTGGTCGACAGCTCCGCACTCTCCAGCTCTGAAGGTCCTGCTGGCGGGGTGGGTCAGGCTCGCCCGGTCCCGCCCACGGCCCGAAAGCAGCGAGCAGGAAACAACTGCGACGTACACGGAAGTCCAGAGTTGCCGGGCCCGCGACCGGCACCGGTGGACGCCCCACCGACATAAACAGTGCAAACCGAGAAGACATTCAAAAACTGCGGGTCGGTCAGAGCCCCGCGGCCGATTACACGACGCGGGTTCTGGGCTTTGTCTCAACCCGGCGTGCGCTCGGAGGGATTCGAACCCTGCGGGTTCCTCGCGAGGATTACGGATTGTTGCCGAGCAGGAAGGGCACGTTGGTCAGGCTGGGATGATCAGCGGAAGCTGCTGCTCGCGGACGGCTTCGGCTGCGAAGCGGAGCGCCTCGCGGATGTCGTCCCCCTCGAGGCCCGGCAAGTCAGCAATGACTTCGGCGGCGGACATGCCGTCTGCGATCATTCCGACGACCGTTGCTACCGGGATGCGCAACCCACGGATGCATAGAACCCCGCCCATCTGCGCCGGGTTCACCGTGATGCGGGTGAAGTGCACTGGCCGCCCCCTCTCGTACTTCAGCATACGGTGATCATGGTGGTCCTGATGTGGTCGCTGTGAGAGGCGCGGCACAGGAGAACGCCTGGGTCGTGATGCGGCTTCGCCGGGAGCTGGCGGCAGGCACTCTCGCCTCTGTCCTGCGCCAGGCGGGCATCGAGGCGGAGGAACTTAGGACGTCGTTCACCTGAGCCCTACGCGATCCCGGGTGCAAGCTGGAGGGGTGACTCTGTCGAGGCGTGCGTCGTGGTTCCTGATCGTGGTGGGTGTGTGGACGTGGGCGATCTGGCCGAATTTGTAGAACATTCACTTATGACCTAGGTACGGAGCTGTGTCTCCTCGTGTCCTGGAGGCATTCGTCGACATGTGGACACCTACGCTGGGGCCGCATCCCTGATCAAGGTGCGGAGGTGCCGGTGAAAGCGTTCCCTCGAACTGCTGGTGACGGAAGCTGCGGTCGGCGAGACTCGACCTTCGTGTCGTCGTGACTGGAGAGTTTCCGTCACTGAAGGCTCGGCAGCTCCTGCGCGTGCTCGGGCGGCTGGGGTATCGCGTGACCAGGCAGGACGGCTCGTCGCACCGGTGGCTGGAGGCGGACGGGCGCCYGCGGCTACGGCTGGCGTTCCACGATCGTGTGACTGTTGGTCCGGGCCTGGTTCGTCAGATACTGGTGAAGCAGGTGGGTCTGACCGTGGAGGAGGCGCTGGAGGTGATCCACGGTGACTAGGGCGATCACGGTGATCGTGCGGCGGGATGGCGAGTCCTGGTCGGCGTGGTCGCCGCACTGCCCTGGTCTCGCGGTTGCGGAGCCGACCGCGGCGGAGCTGCGTGGGGCCCTGCCCGAGGCGCTTACCTGGTACTTCGACGGAGACTCCGACTTCGAGATCCTCGTGCATCTTGAGCAGGAACTACGCGGCGTCGTTGTTCGGATTGCTCAGGATGCCTTCGTGTGGGAGCGGCAACTGGTCGCAGAGCGGCTGGGGGCTGCGCTCGGCGTCCAGGAGCAGGCGGAGCGGCTGCGTGCGGCGCCGTCGAACTCTGCGGGGGAGGTCGTCTATGTCTGCACGCTGCCGAGTGACTCGATCTCCTGGCTGACGGCTCAGTTGGACGACGTTGCCGATCCGGTCGTGGTTGCCCTGCCTGCGGCGGAGTCGACGCTGTGGACTCTGCAGTTTGGTGGCGGACGGCGGACTGGTGTCGGGACGGCCGATGTCGACTATTCGCCGGATACAACACTCGGCGAGGTCATGACGACGTTCACGGGGCCTGGGCTGAGGCTCAGCGCGTAGGAGTCTCTGAGATCCGGTGTCGGGGTCTGGCCGCGCCTGCCGTACTCGACCTCACGTGAGGTGACCTTCCTTGATCGGCTAGGTTCTCTTGTTCGGGTGCGAAGCTGGACCAGTGATCCTGTCGAAGCGTGCGTCCTGGTTCCTGATCGCGGTGGGTGTGTGGACGTGGGCGATCTGGCCGAATTTGTAGACATTCACTTATGCGCGGGTGATCAAAGAACTTCTGTGCCGCAGCGGTTTCTAAAGATCGACAATCTTTATGGTCCACATCCCGTCCTCATGATCTTCGTGCGGCGCGAAGAGTCCGGCTACGGGACGCCCAGCGGCGACGGGCCGGTGTGATCACCGGAGCCACCTTCGCATCCCGCTGAGCGGGGTACCGACCCTCCGGTTCTGGGGCCGGTGGGCAGCCTCCATCCCGACGGCGTCGCCACGAGTTCCAGCACGCCGCTCACGGTCGTGCCCGCCTGTGGCGCCCCGGCGGGCGCGGTCGGGTCGCGCAGCTCGTACCCGGCCATGGCCTCGGTCTCGCTCAGGAAGACGACCGGCGCGATCCGGGCCACCGCGAGACCCGCTGCCCCACCCGTTGCCCCACCGGGTTCCCCGGCGCCACCCGCGGCGGGCGGGCAGGCGCCGGCTGGCCTCCCGGCGCCGAAGCAGGCCCGCACCGCGGCCTCGACCGACCTGCGTGCCCCCGCCGCGTCGGGTGGGCCTGGCGGCACCGGTCCTACCGTGAGACCGTCCGCGATCCGGACGACCTCGTCCGCCCGGCCGCCGCCGATGCTGAGCACGAGACCCGGGGCGGGACTCCACAACAGCGAGAACGACCGTCGGTCATCGATCTCGGCGCTGAGGAGGTACCCGCCGTGACCGTCGACGACGGCGGGCAGCACCGTCTCCCAGCCGGCGGCCGGAGCGTGCGCGACCTCGGCGGCCAGGTCAACCACCGGGCCGCGCCGGACACCGATCCCATACGTCGCCGGCTCCGCCGGGCGGTAGCCGCCAGGCATCGGGGACGGCTGTGGTGTCCTTGGGCCCGCCGGAGGGACGGCCCCGATGTCTCCTGGTCACGAGATGGTGATCGGTGAGCAGATCAGCGCCCACGTCATGTGAGTGCAGTAGTCCTGTTTCCGGACCTTCCACCCGTCGGCGGTTCGGATCATGCGGACGGAGGCGGCCCATGAGACTTCGCTCATCGCGGCGTAGAGCGGACCGGCGTCGACCACGAGGGCTATGACGCCACCTCGTTGGCGAGGATCTCCTCCATGCGTTCGGAGATGTCTTGCCGGCCGCTGCGGCCTGCGCCCCGAGCGCCCAGCACCCGCCGTCCGTTGGTCGTCTCGCCCCGTTCGAGGAGTTCGGCGAGACCTGCTGGCACGATGGCGGCAAGCCGCTGGCCCTTGTCCGTCAGGTAGACGACCTGACCGGATGCGGCAGCCTCTCGGACGACCTCGGCGAGTTGGTCGTCAGGGGGGAGCGGCATCTCCGTCATGGCGACATCGTAACTTTGGTTCACCCACCGCACCCTTCGTCGATCTTCCCGCTCTGGGCGGGGCGCCGAGGCCCCATCGCTTCAAGATCGCCTAAGTGGCCGGCTCGTCGGAACTCGGGCCRCTGTCCAGCTTATGGCGATCAGCGTGGCTGAAATCGCGCGCCCACAGAGAGGCCACGGCGTTCACAGGTGCGACGCTGGTGGAGTGACTCTGTCGAAGCGTGCGTCGTGGTTCCTGATCGCCGTGGGTGTGTCGACGTAGGCGATCTGGCCGAATTTGTAGAACATTCACTTATGACCTAGGTACGCCTGCCGGGCCGAGGTGGTCTTGTTGTCTCTCGTGCATACCTGGGCTGTTGGAGATCGTTTCTGCTCGTATGGTCGACGGAGTCTGATCGATCATGTGGAGGGGGTGGCGATGAGCGCTTCGCCAGATGCGGCCGGTACGGCTAGGCTGATCTCTATGGAGCGAGCGGCGCGGCTGACGGCTGTCGTCACGCACGAGGGCGACTGGTATGTGGCGCGGGCTCTGGAAGTCGAGGTGACCAGCCAGGGATCCAGCGTCGAGGAGTCGCTGGCGAATCTCCGCGAGGCGCTGGAGCTGTACTTCGAGGACCAGCCGTTCCCCGCGACCRCTGCGGACGGTCCCATCGTCGCCCCGCTGGACATCCGCCTGTCGGCGTGACACCTGTGCTGCCTCGGGTCTCCGGGGCGAAGGTGGTGAAAGCCTTGGGGCGTGCTGGCTTCGAGGAGGTCGCCACGCGTGGTTCGCACTGCAAGCTACGGCACAAGGAGAACGCCCGGGTCGTGATCGTCCCGCTTCACCGGGAGCTGGCGACAGGCACTCTCGCTTCTGTTCTGCGCCAGGCGGGCATCGATGCGGGGGAGCTTAGGACGTTGCTCACCTGAGCCTGATGCGATCCCGGGTGCAAGCTGGGTGGGTGACTCTGTCGAAGCGTGCGTCCTGGTTCCTGATCGTGGTGGGTGTGTGGACGTGGGCGATCTGGCCGAACTTCCTCAAGAACATCTGGAAGGATGATCGTTCCTGGGACGATGGTCCGACGAGCTTCTTCACGGTCCATCTGGTCCTGACCGCCACCTCCCTGGCCATCGGCTCCGTTGTCGGTTGGCTCGGGATCCGCGGCGCGCGTGCGGGGCGCCCCGCGGTTCCCGGCGCAGCCTCGTCTGACCAGATGATCAGTTCTGGTCGCTGACGACCTCAGGTGGACGGCGGCGCGGGACGGTTTCGTGTCGCCTCCTTTCCTCATCCTTCCCCGGCAGGCTCGCCACTGCGCTGCTGAAAGCGTCAGCGAAGGACGTCGGTCGGCCAGGTTGGCTCCGGTAGTCGTTGCAGGAGGACTGGTCCGTGAGGCTGGTCCACCGGGGGCGCCGATGCCACGGCTCGGCCTCGACCTCGTCCGTCCAGTGACGGCGGGCGATGCGGGTCGTCATCGTTCCCTCGTCGAGATAGCACTGGAAACGGCGATGACGACGGACATTTTCTCGGCAGCCACGACATCGACGGCTTCGCGGTTGCCGTTGCGGATCACGCCTGGATCCGGGAGCTCGTCCACGCCTTTGCCGCGTTCTGACAAGGCCGTGTGCCGGTGCCCCCGGCATTAACGGCCTCCCTGGAGGACGCGTTGTCCGCTGGAGGCACGCCGGACGATGACGGCCAGGGAACGGAGCAGGATCTCGCCCCGTACCTGTCCCGGTGGCGCCGGTCAGGTCAGGTGTTGCGGCCGCCGTTCACGCCGATGATCTGGCCGGTGATGTAGCCGGCCTCCTCGGAGACAAGGAACGCGCACGCCGCGGAGATGTCCTCCGGCCGGCCGACGCGGCGGACCGGGGTCCGGGCGGCGTGCTCGTCCACGGTTGCGCCGAAACGGCCTTTCTGCTCGCTGAGACGCAGCATCGGGGTGTCGACGAAACCCGGAGGAATGGTGTTGACGGTGATGCCGCTCGGGCCGAGTTCGAGCGCGAGGGCCTTGGTGAAGCCGATGACGCCCGCCTTGGAAGCGACGTAGTGGGCCATGTAGGGCTGGCCACCCTGCGCGCTGGAGGAGGAGATGTTGACGATCCTGCCCCAGCCGGCCTCGATCATGTCCGGGAGGGCGGACTGGCAGCAGTGGAACGTCCCGGTCAGGTTCACGGTGAGGATCGACGTCCAGGATTCCAGGGACATGTCGATGAACCGGTGGTAGCCGGTCTTCCCGGCCGAGTTCACCAGGATGGTGACGGGCCCGAGGTGTTCGCGGGTCTGCGCCAGGGCCTGGTCGACGCTCGCGCGGTCGGCGACATCGACGGCGAGAGCGTGCGCTGTGCCGCCCTCGGCCTCGATCTCGGCCACGACCTGCTTGGCGTCGCCCTCGTTGAGGTCCAGCACGGCCACCCTGGCGCCGTCCCGGGCCAGCCGCAGCGCGCACGAACGCCCGATTCCCGAGGCGCCGCCCGTCACGACGGCGACCTTGCTGTTCAGTGTCCCGGCCATGTGTGTCT
Source organism: Frankia sp. CcI49 (assembly GCF_001983215.1). Taxonomy (NCBI): domain Bacteria; kingdom Bacillati; phylum Actinomycetota; class Actinomycetes; order Frankiales; family Frankiaceae; genus Frankia; species Frankia sp. CcI49. The sequence goes on along the minus strand of NZ_MOWP01000017.1, from coordinate 118,644 downwards.
TTCCTTTCCGCGTCGACTGCCCGCGAGATGAGAGAGAAGAACGCGATGAGAGAGGGATGAGTGGCGGCTGCCGGCGGTCGCCGGTTTCGGCTGGGGTCACAGGCGGGCGGATGGCGCGGTGGAGCCGTCGATCGCGGTGATGACCTCGCCGGGAAGGTCGACGTCCGCTGCCGCGAGAAGCTCGTCCAGTTGGGCGACACCGGAGATGTCGACGCTTACCGCGGCGACGGGTCTCGTCCATTGCCAGGCCAGGTCAAGCTGCCTGGTCGTGCAGCCGAGCTGGGCCGCCGCTGCCTGCAGTCGTGCGGTCAGCGCGGGATTCGTGGGGTCGGTCTCGTTTTCGGGGCGTGGGGTGCTGATGAACCCGAGGCACTCCTCGGCGAGAAGGGGGAAATGCTCGCGTTCCGCCGCTCGTGCCGTCGGCCCGTACTCGGAGCGCAGAGAGATGAACCGGGCCCGGCCGAGCCGGTCGCTGGCGGCCACTGCCTTCATGATCCGGTAGGCGGGGAAGCCGGCGGCGCCGACATAGAGGATCTTGCCTGCGCGAACTAGATCATCCAGTGCTTCGACGGTCTCCTCCAGCGGGGTCGACGGGTCGTCGGCGCTCAGCTGGTAGAGATCGATGTAGTCGGTCCCGAGCCGGCGAAGGGCCGCGTCGCAGGCCGCGCGGAGGTGGCGCCGGCTGTTCCGGCCGCCATGGCGGGCTCGATCCAGCGCGATACCGCCACCGCCACCGCCACCGTCACCGCTCGTTCCGACGCCTGTTCCGGTGCTCGTTCCGGCTGCCAGCACGACCTGGGAACGCCTGCCGCGCAGCGACACCGCGCAGATCTCCGCGGCGTCGGCGGAAACGTCGGTGGCGTCGATGAGGTTTCCGCCGGCGTCGAGGTAGCGGGCGACCAGACCCGCCGCGGTCGCCGGGTCGCAGCCGCCGCCGGCCGCCCCGAAGGCCCGGATGCCGAGGGCGAGCCGGGAGACGTCCAGGCCGCTTCGACCGAGCCGTGAATACCGCATCGCCGCGGCCTCGCGCCTGGGCCCGGCGTGCCTGGAGATGGCGGTCTGGCTGGAACTGGCGTCGTCGACCGCGTCCTCGCCAGCGCCAGCGTCCTCGCCAGCGCCTGGGCTCGGGTGATCGGCGCCGGCGATTGGTGTGGCGGGGGAGGAGGCGGGGCGGTCCTGGTGGCCGGGGCCGCGGGTGAGGACGCCGCTGAGGAAGAGCTGCACAGCGTGCTGAAGGCGCTGGTCCTCAAGCTCGGGACTGCGGTAGATGCCGTAGGCCGCGAGCCAGGCCGGCATCGCGCCGACCATGGCGAAGAACTGCTCGGCGGCCAGTTCGACGTTGCTGACCGAGACCGCGCCGGCGCGCTCGTGCTCCCGCAGCAGATCGATGATGACCTGGATGCGCGGTGACCAGGTCGTGGCCTGGGAGCTCGCCGCGAACTCGGGGAACCGGGCCGACTCGGCGATCGCCATCCGGCTGAGGCGGACGATGTCCGGGTCGACGGACCGGGCGAGAATCGCCCGGGCGATCAGGGTCAGGCTGGCCGCGAGGTCGTCGGGCAGCGGCTCCAGGACCCGGGCGTCGCGTTCCTGGCGGGTGAGCGCCCAGGAGCTGACGGCGATGAACAGGGTCCGCTTGTCCGGGTACCGGCCGTACAGGGTGCTCTTGGTGACGCCCGCGGCTCGTGCCACCGCCTCCATGGTGGTCCGGTCGTAGCCGTGTTCGAGGAACGTGTCGACGGCGGCCCGGCGAAGCTTCTCCGTCAGCCGCGCCGCCTCCTCGGAGGTCGGTCTCCCGGCCCGGGACCGCGCACCGTCGTTCGCTCTGGGCTCCATCGAAAAAACGTACGGTTCGGTCGCCTTCTGGGTCAAGATGCGGTCGGCCGGCGGATGGCCCGCAGGCAGCACATGCGCCCGGCCTGCGGTCTGGGCTCGGGACCGTTGACCGGAAACCGGACTCGGTCGTACGTTTTCTCGACGTCCCATCTCGTGTGTGGTCTCGGAGGTAGACGCATGGCCCACTTCCCCAAGCCTGTCGAGGGCAGCTGGACGGAGCACTACCCGGACCTCGGCACCGGCCTGGTCACGTTCGAGGACTCGATCTCTCCCGAGCACTACGAACGGGAGCGTGCCGCGATCTTCCGGCGGACCTGGCTGAACGTCGGCCGCGTGGAGCAGGTCGCGCGAACGGGCGCCTACTTCACGAAGGAGATCCACGCCGCGAACGCGTCGGTGATCATCGTGCGGGACAGGGAGCACCAGGTCCGGGCGTTTCACAACATCTGCCGGCACCGTGGTAACAAGCTGGTCTGGAACGATTTCCCGCGCGAGGAGACGAGCGGCACGGCGCGGCAGTTCACCTGCAAGTACCACGCCTGGCGCTACGGGCTGGACGGTGCGTGCACCTTCGTTCAGCAGGAGTCCGAGTTCTTCGACTTCGACCGGGCTGACTACGGCCTCGTCCCGGTGCGCTGCGAGGTGTGGGAGGGCTTCATCTTCGTCAACTTCGACAACGATGCCGGCCCGCTACGGGAATATCTCGGGCGCTTCGCCGCCGGCCTTGAGGGCTATCCGTTCGGTGAGATGACCGAGGTCTACCGGTACCGGGCCGACGTCGGCAGCAACTGGAAGCTCTACCTCGACGCGTTCGCCGAGTTCTACCACGCACCCGTGCTGCACGCGAAGCAGTACGTGAGCGACGAGTCGCGCAAACTGCTCGGCTACGGCTACGAGTCGCTGCACTACGAGCTGGACGGTCCGCACTCGATGCAGTCGGCCTGGGGCGGAATGGCGCCACCCCGTGATCTCTCCATGGTGAAGCCGATCGAACAGGTGCTGCGCAGCGGGAACTTCGGGCCGTGGGACAGGCCTGACATCCCCGGCCTCGACCCGTTGCCGCCGGGTGTGAACCCGTCCCGGCAGAAGGCCTGGGGCCTCGACTCCTATGTCTTCTTCCCGAATTTCATGATTGTGGTGTGGGCGCCGGGCTGGTACCTCACCTACCACTACTGGCCGACCGCCTACAACCGGCACATCTTCGAGGGGACGCTGTACTTCGTCCCGCCGAGAACGCCGAGCGAGCGGCTGCGGCAGGAGCTGGCCGCGGTCACCTTCAAGGAGTTCGCGCTGCAGGACTGCAACACCCTGGAAGCGACCCAGAAGATGTTGGAGACAAGGGCTGTCTCGGAATTCCCGCTCAACGACCAGGAACTGGCCGTCCGGCACCTGCACCGGACCGCCGGCGACTACGTGGCGTCCTACCAGGAACGGTCCGACCGACGATCCAGGTGATCAGCCGGCGCTTGGGCGGCACCAGCCGGACCGGCCGGACCGGCCGTGGTCCCGCCGGCCGGCGCGCCGACGGGACCGCCACCGCCGTCGCGGGGAGAAGACGTGGGTGACGGCCGGATTCCACGAGGACGTCGCCGCAGCCAACGCTGACATCACTCCACCCTGAATCGTCGAAGAATCTGACTTCGCCGACGGATGGTCGTGCGGCGTGTCGCTCGAGCGCGCGTGGGCGCGTGGGCGCGGACCGCGCGCGGTTCCGCGGAACCGCGGGTCGACGGCGGGTACGGTCAGGCCGTCCTGACACGGCCAGCCGCGCGGGTGTGAGCCGGTCGCCCGTTCGAGTCAGCGGAGGACGTCTCGCCTGGCCGGCCAGGTCGGTCTCGCGGACCGGTCGCCCGTGGCCCCTGTGATTGTGGTGACCGCGAGACAGGCGTTGCCGGGGCGAACGCGGATCTGTCGGCGGTGTCGGGTAGACAGGGGGCATGGCTGATCAGGCGGCGCATCGCGGTGGTTCCGGAGGCGACGTGTCGCGGGCTCGGGCCGAGGAGCTGCTGCGGGCGCTGGCGGGTCCGGGTGCGGTGCTGCGCGACGACCAGTGGCGGGCGATCGATGCGCTGGTGAGCGAGCGGCGCCGGGTACTGCTCGTCCAGCGCACGGGCTGGGGCAAGTCCGCCGTGTACTTCCTGGCCACGGCTCTGCTGCGCGGCAGCGAGGGCTCGGGTGGCGGCGCCGCCCCGGCCCGGGTCGGGCCGACGGTGATCGTGTCGCCGCTGCTGGCGCTCATCCGCAACCAGGCGGCTGCCGCCGCGCGGCTGGGCATCCGGGCCGGGGAGATCCACTCGGGCAATCTCACCGAGTGGGACGAGGTCTACGGCGCACTGCGGGCCGGCGAGCTCGACCTGCTGCTGGTCGGCCCGGAGCGGCTGAACAACCCGACGTTCCGGGACGAGTACCTGCCGGAGCTGGCGCGCACGACGGGCCTGCTGGTCATCGACGAGGCGCACTGCATCTCCGACTGGGGCCACGACTTCCGGCCGGACTACCGCCGGCTGCGGTCGCTGATCGGTGAGCTGCGGCCGGGCGTTCCCGTCCTCGCCACGACGGCCACCGCGAACGCGCGGGTCGTCGCGGACGTCAGCGAGCAGCTCGGCGCGGGCGTCGTTGCCGCACCTGACGGCACGGTGGGCGCCGAGACGCTGGTGCTGCGCGGGCCGCTGGAGCGGGAGAGCCTGCGGCTGGGCGTGGTCAGCCTGCCCACCGCCGAGGAGCGCTTCGGCTGGCTGGCTGATCGTCTTCCCGAGCTGCCCGGTTCCGGGATCGTCTACACGCTCACGAAGCCCGCCGCCGAGGAGCTCACCGGCTTCCTGCGCGCCCAGGGCCACACCGTGGCGACTTACCACGGCGGGACGGAACCGGCGGAGCGCATCGCGGCGGAGGAGGACCTGCTCGCGAACCGGGTCAAGGCCCTGATCGCCACCAGCGCGCTGGGGATGGGCTTCGACAAGCCGGATCTCGGCTTCGTCGTGCACGTCGGGGCACCGAACTCCCCGATCGCCTACTACCAGCAGGTCGGCCGGGCGGGCCGCGCGCTGGAGTCCGCGGAGGCGATCCTGCTGCCGGCCGCGGAGGACCGCGCCATCTGGCGGTACTTCGCCGACACGTCCTTCCCACCGGAACGGCTGGTGCGGGACGTGCTCGGCGCGTTGGAGCAGGCGTCGAAGCCGATGTCGACCCAGGCGTTGCTCGCCGTGGTCGACCTGGGGCCGGGCCGCCTGGAGCAGATGCTGAAGGTGCTGGACACCGACGGCGCGGTCCGGCGGGTCAAGGGGGGCTGGGAGCACACCGGGCAGCCCTGGGCGTACGACGCGCGCCGCTACGAGCGGGTCGCCGCGGCGCGCGCGGTCGAGGAGCAGTCGATGCTGGACTACATCGCGACGACGTCCTGTCGGATGGAGTTCCTGCGCCGGGCCCTCGATGATCCGTACGCGGCTGCCTGCGGGCGGTGCGACCGGTGCACCGGGCGGAGCTGGGCGGCGGACGTCTCGGCGCAGGCGCGGGCCAGCGCCCGCACGGAGCTGCGTCGGCCCGGGGTCGTCGTCGAACCGCGCAAGATGTGGCCCACCGGCATGCGCACGCTGGGGATCAACGCCTCCGGCCGGATTCCCGCCGCGGCCGGTGCCCTGTCCGGTCGGGCCCTCGCCCGGCTCAACGACCTCGGGTGGGGTAACCGGCTGCGGCCCATGTTCGACAGTGCGCCCGGCTCGGGTGAGGCGCGTGGCGTGGACCAGCCGGTTCCCGACGACGTCTTCGACGGTGTCGTGCGGATGCTCGCGGCCTGGGAATGGGAGCAGCGCCCGGCGGCGGTGGTGACGGTCGGCTCCCGGAGCCGCCCGCGGCTGGTCGGCGACCTCGGTCAGCGCATCGCCCAGGTCGGGCGGCTGCCCCTGCTCGGGGAGCTGCCGCGGGTTTCGGGCGGGCCGTTCGCCGGCCAGGTGCACAACAGCGCGCACCGCCTCGCCGGGCTGTGGTCGGCGTTCGACGTGCCGCCTCCGCTCGCCGAAACGCTCGGTGGCCTGACCGGCYCGGTGCTGCTCGTCGACGATCTGGTCGTCAGCGGCTGGACGATGACGGCGGCGGCCCGCGCATTGCGCGCCGCCGGCGCACCCGCCGTGATGCCACTGGCCCTGGCGATGGAGACCGGCTGAGCGCAGAATTCCAGGACGCGTGCGCGGTAGGCGCGTAAGGTTTTGTCTCCTGGCCCGGGGCTACCCGATCCAGGCGACAGCGGCGGGGGAGTGGGATGGCGCTGCGTGATCGGATCGCCTTTCAGGTGCGCCCGTACCTGGCTCCGGGGGAGCAGGTCCAGCACGTTGTTCTGGCGCAGGCGGGTCTATCCCCGTACTTCAACCTCGTGCCACCACTCGGATTCCCCGTCTGGAACCTGACAATCAATCTTCTCCCCTGGTCGGAGTTCTATTTCTTCGCTTCCGGCGCCGTGATGGCGGCGCTGGTCCTGGCTGGGTACACGATCTGCCTCACCCGGGTGCGGAACAGGATTCTGGTCGTGACCGACCAGGCCATTCTCCTGATGGGAGCCGGCCTGATCGCCTGGTCCACGCCGAACGGGCCCCCGCTTCTCCGCCTGCCGAGGCGGACCGTTCTGGGCCCGCCCAGGGGTCTGGCCGGCGCGATGCTTCTCTCGGGAGAGAAGCTGTGGGTGTCGCCCCTTTTTCGTAAGCGCGTCACCGCGGCGAACGCCGAACTGGCCGTGGTGACGTCACCGCCCTGGCCGGGGTCCGCGATCAGCTGACACCGGTGGGCTCACTGGTTGGTCAGTTTGCCGGCGATCTGGTCGATGAAACCCTGCTCGGTGTCCTGCGGGGGGTCATCCTGGATGTTGGTGACGGTGAGCTCGACGGCGACCTGACCCACGTAGAAGTAGACCGTGTCGAAGATGTAGCTGTAGGTGCCGGTCTGGTCGGTGATGCTCATCGAGGTACGGACCAGCGCGGTGCAGCCACGTGGCAGAAAGGACGTGTCAACCGCGACGACCTCGGCAGTGAGCTCCTCCGACTGCTCTCCTGCCAGCTGTTCCTCGAGCGCCCCGCGGAAACAGTCACCGAAAAGCGGGCTGGTGACGATGTCGGCGTTCTGCTGRATCTGGCTCGCGGAGAGAACCTTCGCGTGGCTGCTCGCCTGGATCTCGTTCGCGTCGGTGTTGAAGAACGTGTCGCCGGCCGTCTCGTCCGCCGGCGGGGTCGGGTCGTACCCGGTGATGCCGACGCATTCCGCGACCTCGCCGCGGATCAGGCTGCTGTCGGGGTCATCCGCGCCGCCCGAGCTCTCGAAGCCCGCCGTCTCCGGTGCGGCCGTGAGGACGTAGTCACCCGCGCGAAGGTCCCGAGCCGGTGCGCCGGTGGCCGGGGCGGCGGGACCGGTCGCCGGCGCCGCGGTGGCCACCGATGGCGTAGCCGCCGGGGTGGTCGGCGGCGCGATCACGAGGCCGCCTTCCTGGCATCCCGAGAACAGCAGAGCCAACGCCCACGCGGCGATCGCGCCGACCACCGATCGGCGCACATTCCGGACCCGTCGCAGGCCGCTCATCCCTACCTCCGTGCACATCGCCAGCCGTTACGGGAACGGCATTTGTCGTTGGTTTCAACGAGCAACACGATGCCGAAGAAAGGCCGCCCCGAGGCCAGAGTGACGATGTCTTCCGTGGGACAGGCGGCGGCCTCGAGGATTCTTTGGTGAATTTCGGCCGGGTGGCGCCCCGTTTCTGTTCGTGATGCCACCCTTGACAGGGCGCAGAATCGGTGCCTGGTGCTGTGCGCCGGCCCCTGACTGTCCTGGTCCGGAAGGCGACAGCGCCAGCCTGCCCGGGGTGAACTCGACGATCCGCGGATCTTGCTGCTGGCGGGCGAGTGGCTGCTGGTATCGGTCCGCTTCCGCAGGGAGGTCGCCGCGGCCAACGCGGGCCTGGTGCCGGCCTGACCGGACGTGCCCGCGCGGACCGGACCGCTGAACTCCGGACCGCTGAACTCCGGGACGCCGAACTCCGGGACGCCGAACTCCGGGACGCTGGACTCCACACCGCTGAACTCGCCGCCGCCGACGCCGAGGCCGCCGAATTCCGTGTCACGGCGGGTGCCCTGGCGCGTTATGATTCGCCGCTGGAACGGGGATTGCCTCGATCCGGGTGACGTCCGGGGAGCGCGGGATGGCAGTGCGCGCGAAGACCGCCAGGCGGCTGGTTCCGTACCTGGCTCCGGGGGAGCGGGCCGTGAACGCCTTCCAGGCGCGGACCGGGGCCTCGCCGTACTGGGGCCTCCTGTTCGGAACCGGCTTTTTTCTGACCGGCCTGATCGATCGTCTTCTCCCCGATTCCCAGTACTACGTCGGCGACGCCATTCTCGTGGTACTTCTGATGGGTTTTGCTCTGGTCGTTCTCGCCCGGACGCGGAACCGGATCGTGGTCGTCACCGACCAGGCCGTCGTGGTTCTCGAGGCCGGCCTGTTCGCCTCGAGAACACCGAGCGGGCCGGTGCCGCTGGTGCGGCTGCCGCGCCGGACCGTGCTGGGGCCACCGCGGGGTTTCGTCGGCTCGATGTCGCTTGCGGGCGAGAAGGTCTGGATCCCGTTTCGCCACCACAAGGATGTCGCTGCCGCCAACGCGGGCCTCGCTCAGCTCTGAGGTGGCCGCGGTGCGTCAGGAACGGTGACGGTCTGACGAGTTGACGGGCGACGGTCTGACGAGTTGACGGGCGCGGAGAAGGTCGACCAGCCGGGGATGGCCGGCGTCTGGGAGTGCTCGGCGAATGCGCTCTCCACGCCCGTCTTCCGTCATCGTGCGTTTTCCGCCGTCGAGCTCGGGCCTGCCCCAGGCTCTGACCACACACCGTGAGATGGCGAAGGCTCACGGCGGCACCAGCGCGTATTCCTGCGTCTTCGGGCGTGTACCGGGCCAGCGCACTCCGGAACGGTGCCAACGGCGACGGCGACGGCGACGGTGACGCGGGTCAGTTCTGCGACTGGGTCTTGTGTTGGGCGGGGAGATACGAGGGGGCTGTGATGCCCTGGCCGATGGCCGCCAGTGGTTCGTCCAGCTCCTGTCGGCGCAGCACCGAGTCGAGGATCTCGCCGGCCCGGATCGAGATGTTGGACAGCAGGGACGACGAGATGCCGTGCTGGAACTCGCTCGCACCGGGAACGTAGATGCCGGCCGTGGTGTCGGGCTTCGTCTCGATGCTGTAGTCGCGTGCGACCTGGAGCCGGCCGGAGTCGCTGACCAGGCAGGCGTCCTCCATGCTGCCGAGCACGCGCCGCGGGTCCCGGGCGTTGTAGCCGGTGGCGAGCACGACGATGTCGGTGTCCAGGACCCGCTTGTCGCCGGTGGGCAGGTGCCGGATGTGGACCCGGGTGCCGTCCGGCAGCGCCTCGTAGGCCTCCACCTGCGAGGCTCGCAGGAAGTACAGCCGCTGGGGCCCGCGGACCTTCTCCTGGTAGCTGCGTCGGTAGAGCTCGTCGATCAGGTCCATGTCGACCGCGGCGTAGTTGGTGCTGCGGTGATAGGTCAGCAGCATCTCCCGGACGCCTTCCGGCGCGTGGTAGAACTCGTCGACGGCGTCCGGGTCGAAGATCTGGTTGACGAAGCCGCTGTTGTCGGCCGGTGTGAGCCCGTACCGGGCGAACACCGCGAACACCTCGGCCTGCGGGAACCGGGTGTGCAGGTGTTCGGTCACCTCGGCGGCGCTCTGGCCGGCCCCGACCACGACGAAGCGCTGGCGTGGTGTCGACGGCATCTGCGCGAGCCGGTGCAGCAGGTCGTGGTTGTGCCACAGGCGGTCGCCGAGCTCGGCGTTTTCCGGCAGCCGCGGTTCGAGCCCGGCGGCGATGACGACGTTGCGGGCCCGGCGGACGACGGTGCGGCCCGGCTGGCCGGGCCGGCCGCTGATCACGTCGATGTAGGCGACCGCGCCCTCGTGGACGACCGGCCGCAGATCCAGGACCTCGGTGTCGTATTCGACGAGATTGTCGAGCCGGCCCGCGGCCCATTCCAGATAGTCGTGGTATTCGCAGCGCAGCGGGAACATCGTCTTGTGGTTGATGAAGTCCACGAGCCGGTTCTGCGAATGCAGGTAGTTCAGAAAGCTGAAGCTGCTGGACGGATTTCGCAGCGTCGCCAGATCCTTGAGGAAGGACACCTGCATGGTGGCGCCGTCGAGCAGCATCCCGCGATGCCAGCCGAAGCGGGGCTGGCGTTCCAGAAATATCGCGCGCAGGGCGGCCCCGGCGGAGACGCTGCTGTTGTGTTCCTCGATCGCGATGCCTAGGGCGATGTTCGAGGGTCCGAACCCGACTCCGATGACGTCGTGCACACCGAGTTCCGCGGTCGGTGGACGGTCTCCCACGGCTGCCCCTCTTGTCGGTTGATCTGACCGGATCTGACCGGATGTGAATTTAGGTTAACTTTACCTATGTTCGGGTCGACCTGTTGCTCTGTCAAGGCGTTCGCCGAGGTCGCGCCGGTCGAGGTGGCGATGAGGGCGTCTGGTCGGGTCCGCCTGGGGTGCGCGCGGGGACCGCGCGGTTGGCGTCCATTGTTGATTTGTCGCGCCGGTCGAGGTGAAGGGTCGCGGTTGTGGTGGGTCGTCGTGGATGGATATGGACGACGGCACGTGATCGAAGGTGACTGTGCGTTGCGACGACCGCGGCCAGCATGGAGCTGAATATGTTAAGTGAACCTAACTTAGGTGTGATGCGGTTGGTGGTCAAGCAGGTCGGATGTGGCGACTGGCATGGCTCGCGACGGCTTGACCGGTTGCGTCCCGCAAGGTATAGGTTAGGTTTACTTAAGTCTTTCGATGATGGGGCGATCGAGGCCCTGCCGGGCGCCGTCGACCACACCGCCGGAGTTGCCCGGGCGGTGGCCCGGCTGTGTGCCGGTGAACTCGACAAGGCCGTGCTGGCCCGGACGCTGCGCGCCCCCGGGCTGGTGGGCGCCGCCGCGCTCGTCCGCCGCCTGGCCCGCGGTGATCCGCAGGCGTTCGTCTTCGGTGCCGAGGCGCCGCGTCCCGGACCTGGTCTTCCCGGGGTTCCCACGGAGGCCGGCGGCACCATGGCCGGGGAGAGTCCCGAACTGCTGCTCTCCCGGTGTGGGGCGTCGGCGACGCGGTCGCCGACGACCTGCGCCCCTACGCCGACGCCCTGCGCCCCTACTATGTGGGGCTGGACCTCCCGGCGGCGCCGACGCGCGTCCGCACCACGACCAGGTGGCACCCGTCGACGCGGATCGGCGGTTGGCTCGCGGATCCGTCGGTGTCGTCACTTCGTCTCGCCGCCGCGCCGCACCCCACCCCGGCGGTGTGCGGGTGGCCGACGTCCGCGGTCAGCGCCGCCATCAGCCGGCGCCGACCGCCACGGCCGTGCCCGACGCCGCGGCGCCGGAGGGATCGGTGCCGGCCTCGGAGTCGGTGCCGGCGTCCCTGTCGTCGGTGTCGGTGTCCGTGTCCGTGTCTGCGGTGTGGGACTGAGGCCGGGCCTGCTCGGCTGTCGCCAGGTTCTCGCGAAGCTCGCGGCGCCGGGCCCGGGCCGCGGGCACCACCAGCGGTGTGGCGGTCTCGGGGTCGGGCACGACGCTGCACGAGATGCCGAAGACCTCCTCCACCAGCTCCGCGGTGACGATCTCGTTCGGGTCCCCCTGTGCCACGATGCGCCCGTCCTTCATCGCGACCAGATGGGTGGCGTACCGGCAGGCCTGGTTCAGGTCGTGCAGGACGGCGACGAGGGTTCGGTTGCTCTCCTCGTGCAGGTCCGCGCACAGGTCGAGGATCTCGATCTGGTGCGCGAGGTCCAGGAACGTCGTCGGCTCGTCCAGCAGCATGATCGGCGTCTGCTGGGCCAGCGCCATCGCGAGCCAGACCCGCTGGCGCTGGCCGCCGGAGAGCTCGTCGACGAACCGGTCGGCGAGGTCCTCGGTATGGGTGGCCGCGAGCGCGTCGCGGACGGCGTCCTCGTCCTGGCGGGACCACTGGCGCAGCAGGCGCTGGTGGGGGTAGCGGCCCCGGGCGACCAGATCGGAGACGAGGATGCCGCTCGGGGCGATCGAGGTCTGCGGCAGCAGCCCCAGCCGGCGCGCCACCTCCTTCGACGGCAGCGACCGGATGAGCGCCCCGTCGAGGTAGACCGCGCCGTGACGTGGGCGCAGCATCCGGGCCAGCGCCCGCAGCAGGGTCGACTTGCCGCACGCGTTGGGGCCGACGATGACGGTGAAGGAGTTGTCGGGGATGCGCACACCGAGGTCGGTGGCGACGACGCGCTGGTCGTAGGCGAGGGTCAGGCCCCTCGCGTGCAGCCGGGGCTCCCCGTCGGGCTGGGACACCACGGCCGGCTGGGACCCCATGGCCGGCTGGGACGCCACAGTCGCTGCGGCGGTCGACACCGCGGCTGCCGTCGTGGAACCGCCGTCGTCGCTGCGCTGTGGCAGGCCTGCTTCCTCCTCGCCGCCGTCGGCGGATGCGGCAGTCCTGCGCAACGATGCCGGGCGCTGTCCACGTCGTGTGTTCAAGGCCTCTACCAACCCCGATCTCTTTAGGTAAGCCTCACTTATCGTGTGGGCTGCTTCCGTGGCTGGTCAAGGCCTCATCGTGATTCCTGGCGCCGCGCGCACCCGAGTGATTCGTACTGGTGTTGACTACTGGAGGTAAGCCTGACCTAAATAACGTCGTGGAGCGGGGAACGGTGATCGGGATTTCCGCGGGGCCCAGGGCGCCGGCCACAGCGGCTGTGGCGAGCCCGGGCATGTCCACCGGCCCGTCGGCCGGTCTGTCCGCGGGCCCGTCGGCCGGCCGGTCCACGGACCCGTCCGCGAGTGGGACGGCGCGGGGAGCGCTGCGGCCGTTGGGACTCGTCGCCGCGGTCGTGCTGCTCGCCGGCGCCGTGCTGATGAGCATCGCCGTCGGCGCGAACCACCTGGCGCTGTCGGACGTCTGGCGCGTGCTGTGGCACGACGACCGGTCCGACGCCGCCGTGATCGTCCACGACATGCGGGTTCCCCGCACCCTCGTCGGGCTCGTCGTCGGCGCGGGCCTGGGCGTGGCCGGCGCGCTGGCGCAGGCGCTGACCCGCAACTCCCTCGCCGACCCGGGCCTGCTCGGGGTCAACCTCGGGGCCGCTGCCGCGGTTGTCGCCGCGGTGTCGTTCCTGGGTGTGACCTCGCCCAGCGGCTACGTGTGGTTCGCGCTGCTCGGCGCCGCCGCCGCGTCCGCCGCCGTCTACGTGCTGGGTGCCACCGGCCGGGCGGCCGTCGCGCCGGAACGGCTCATCGTGGCCGGCGCCGCTCTCAGCGCGGTGCTCGCCGCCTTCACCTACGCCGTCGCCTTCCTCGACCACGAGACGTTCGACCGGCTGCGCTTCTGGGATGTCGGTTCGCTGGCCCGGGCCGACATGCCACAGCTCGCCGTCGTCGTGCCCTTCATCGGCGTGGGCCTGCTGGTTGCCTTCGCCATCGGCGGCGCGCTCGACGCGATGGCCATGGGCGAGGATGCCGGCCGCGGTCTCGGGGTCCATGTGGCCCGCACCCGGACGCTGGGGGTGCTCGCCGTCGCGCTGCTGTGCGGTGCCGGCACCGCGGCGGCCGGCTCCATCACGTTCGTGGGGCTGGGCGTCCCGCACATCGCGCGGGCGATCTGCGGCCCGGACCAGCGCTGGGTGGTGGCCTACTCCGCCGTGCTCGGCCCGGTGCTGCTGCTCACCGCCGACGTCGTCGGCCGGGTGATCATCGCGCCCGCCGAGCTGGAGGTCGGTGTGGTCAGCGCGTTCGTAGGCGCCCCGGTCTTCATCGTGCTGTGTCGGCGCGCACGGTTGGGTCGATTGTGAGCGGAACACGCCCCGCGGTGGCGACGATGACCACGCGCGGGGCCGCTGGAGCCAACGGGGCGGCAGTGGGGGGAGGTGAGTCCATGGCGACAGGAGCGACCGGAACGGCAGGCCTGCCCGGAGCGGCGCGCGGAGTCCTGCCGGGCGGCGTCCTGCCCGGGGGTGCGGTGCCACGCGGCTGGGTGCTTCGCGACCGAGGTGACCGGGTGTCGCTGCGCGTCGACGGCCGGGGGGTGCTGGTCTGCCTCGGGCTGGTCGTGGCCATTCTGGTGGTCAGCGTCCTGACCCTGACGACGGGTGACTACCACCTGTCGGTCCGCGAGGTGGTCGACAGCCTGCTCGGGCACGGCAGCTCCGGCACGGACTTCATCGTCCGCACGCTGCGGCTGCCGAGGCTGGTCGCGGGCCTGCTGGTCGGCGCGGCCCTGGCCGTCAGCGGGGCGATCTTCCAGACGATGACGGCCAACCCGCTCGGCAGCCCGGACGTCATCGGTTTCACCGCCGGGTCGGCCACCGGGGCGGTGATCGTGATCCTGGTCCTGCACGGCAGCGTCTACGAGACGTCCTTCGGTGCGATCGCCGGCGGTGTGCTGACCGCGGTCGCGATCTACCTGCTGTCGTTCCGGCGGGGTGTCGCCGGCCCCCGGCTGATCCTGATCGGGATCGGGGTGGCGTCGATGCTGACCGCCCTGAACTCCTACCTGATCGCGCGGGCGACCCTCGGTGACGCGATCACGGCCCAGACCTGGTTGCTGGGCAGTCTGAGCCGGCGCAGCTGGGAGCAGGTCCGCCCGCTGGTGTTCGCCGTGATCGTGCTGCTGCCGGCCGCGCTCTATCTGAGCCGGCGGCTGTCGATGCTGGCCATGGGTGCCGACACGGCGCGGGCGCTCGGCGTGTCGGTGGAGAGCAGCCGGCTCGCGCTGCTCGGTGTGGGTGCGGCGCTCGCGTCCTGCGCGACCGCGGCGGCGGGCCCGATCGGTTTCGTCGCGCTGGCGGCGCCGCAGCTCGCGCGGCACCTGGCGCGGTCGGCGGGTGCGGCACTGCTGCCGGCGGCGCTGCTCGGCGCGCTGCTCGTGGTGGCCAGCGACCTGGTGGCCCAGCGGGCGTTCGCTCCCTCGCAGCTGCCCGTCGGGGTGGCGACGAACGCCGTCGGTGGTCTCTACCTGGTGTGGCTGCTGGCCCGGCAGCGGCGGCGGATCTGAGCACGGTGCTCGCGCGGATGCTGTTACGTCGGCGTATCGATTGACCCGTTCCGGGTACTTAGCTAAGCTTTACCTAATTTATCGGTGTTGTCTCCCTTAGGTTTCGGTCGCCCGGCGGCGGGCCGCTGTCCCGTCGCCGGTGTCCCGACCCCGTCTCTGCTCGCACCCGAGCGCCGGGCGCTCCGCCGCGGCGGCTCCCGGCCGGGCCGGGCACCCACCCTGGAGTGGTCCTGGCGATGGCCATGTCGGCTGGCAACACCGTCCTGTGGGCGCAGCTGCGCTCCATGCCCGGTCCGCTGTCTCTCGGCGTGCTGGCGACCCTCGTCCAACAGCTGGCGATGCTCGTGCTGCCCTGGGGCATCCAACACGCCCTGGACGACGGCATCACCCCGCTGGACGTCGACCAGACGGTGCGCTGGTCGCTCATCACCGCGGGTATCTCGCTCGCGTTCCTGGTGGGCGGGGTGGGTGGCCAGTGGTGGTCGGGTATCGCGGCCAACCGGGTCGCGCACGGCCTGCGGAGCGAGCTCATCGACAAGGTGACCACCCTCGACCGGCCCGCGCTGGTCGGCTTCGGGCGCGGCGACCTCGTCATGCGGGTCACCCGGGACGTCGACCTGGTGCGGCTGTGGCTGCAGAACCTCGGGGTCTGGGTCCGGGTCGTCGTCACCGTCGTCGTCGTCCTGCCGGCCATCGGGCTGCTCGACCCGCTCCTGCTGCTCGTCACCGTCGTGACGGTGCCGCTGGTGGGGCTGGCCAACGCGTTCTTCCCCGGCCGCTACGACACCGCCAACGAGGCGCTTTCCGAGGCACACGGCTCCCGCGCGGACGCGGTGGAGGACCTGCTGTCGGCCAGCGCCGCGGTGCGGGGGCTCGGTGGCGAGCGGGTGCTCGTCCGCCGCCATCACGACCTGTCCCGGTCGGTGACGAGCACGTCCCTGCGGGTCGCCGAGGTGTCGGCCTGGTGGTCCGCGGTGCCGCCGGCGCTGCCCCGGCTGGCGATCGCGGTCGGACTGGGCATCGGCGGGGCCGCCRCCATCAGCGGTGATCTGACCATCGGCGGCCTGGTCGCCTTCACCTCCTGGATGACGACTCTCGCGCTGGCCATCGCCATCCTGGTCGACCTGCTCGCCGGCCGCGGCCAGGCCCGGGTCGCCGCCGAGCGCATCGCCGAGGTGCTCGGCACCCCGGGGCTCGCCGAGGACCCCGCCGCCGTGGTGCCGCTGCCGGCCACCGGCGCCCTGCGGGTGGAGGGCGCCGTGGTCCGCCACGGCGACCGCCACGTGCTCGGGCCGGCGGACCTGTGCGCCGCGCCCGGCGAGTTCATCGCGGTCACCGGCCCGACCGGATCGGGCAAGTCCACCCTGGCCCGGCTGCTGTGCCGGATCGAGGACCCGACCGAGGGGACGATCCGCTACGGCGGGGTGGACCTGCGGGCCGCGTCGCGCACCGAGGTGCTGACCCGGATCGGCCTCGTGCCGCAGCGGCCGCTCGTGCTCACCGGCACGATCGCCGACAACCTGCGGCTGGGCCGCGAGATCGAGCTGGCCGAGCTGCGGGCCGCCTGCCACGCCGCCGCGCTGGACGAGTTCATCATGAGCCTTCCCGACCAGTACGACACGGTGGTCGGCGAGCGGGGCGGCACGCTGTCCGGCGGGCAGGGCCAACGGCTCGCGCTCGCCCGCGGCCTGCTGGGGCGTCCCGCTGTCCTCGTGCTGGACGACGTCACCTCGGCGCTGGACGTCGAGACCGAGGCCGCGGTGCTGCGCCGGCTGCGGGAATGGAATCCCACCGGCGCGATTGTCGTGGTGTCGCACCGGCCCGCGGTGCTGGCCGCCGCCGACCGGGTGCTGACGCTGCCACCGCCACCCCGCAACACCGCGCCGCCCGGTGCCGAGCGCGAGCCGGCCGCCGCCGCCGAGTCGCCTGCTGCAGCTGCTGCCGAGCCGGCTGCTGCCGCCGATTCGCCTGGCGGTGCCGAGCTGTCCGCTGATGCTGCTGATCTGACCGCCGGAGGTCACCGTGGCTGAGGTCCGCATGCTGCACGAGGACCCGGCCACCGCGGGCGCGTTGCGCCAGGCGTGGCGCCACCTGCGACCACACCGCCGGCTGCTGACCGCCGCGTTGGCCGCGACGGTCGCGAGCACCGCCGCCGTGGTCGGGATCGCCCCCGTGATCGGCCGTGGCGTCGACGCGGTGATCGCCCGCGACCGGACGGCACTGTGGTGGACGGTCGGCGGCCTCATCGTGCTCGTCCTCGCCCGTCTGCTGCTCCTGCGCTGGTCGGAGGTGCTGCTGGCCCGGGCCGGCGAACGGGTGGTGCAGGACCTGCGCGACCTCGTCGTGGAGCGGCTCGCGGGCGCGCCGCTGCGGTTCGTGGAGGCGCACCGAACCGGGGACCTGCTGCGGCGGGCCACCGGCGAGATCGCCGACCTGGCACTGTTCATCCGCGAGCAGCTGCCGAACCTGCTCGGCATCGGGCTCACCGTGGTGCTCACGACGGTGCTGCTGATCGTCTACTCGCCGCTGCTGTCGCTGGTGCTCGTCGTGCTGTTCATCCCCGCCGCGGTTGCGGTGGTCCGGTGGTTCGACCAGGTCGCCCGCACGGCGTTCGGCCGGCAGGCCTCGGCCGACGCGACGATGACCGCGACGTTCACCGAGACGCTGGCCGCCGGTGAGGCGCTGGTGGTCGTCGGACGTCCCGGCGAGTGGGTCGAGCGGTTCCGCCGCGACAACGACGAACTGCTGCGGGCGTCCAACCGGACCATCGGCGCGCAGAACCGGCTGGAGCTCTTCAGCCTGCTCGAGGGACTGGCCACCGCGGTTCTGCTGCTGCTGAGCGTGTGGCTGGCCCGGTCGGGCCACCTCGGCGTGGGCACTGTCGTGGTGTTCGTGCTCGCGACCCGCAACCTGTTCGAGGGGCTGGCCGGCCTGTCCCGCCTGATCGGGCAGCTGCAGACCGCGCGGGTCGGCGTGGCCCGCCTGGCCGACCTGCTGGAAGCCACCGACGCGCCTGGCGCCGACGCGCCTGGCACCGACTCTCCCGCCATCGATCTGCCCGCCACTGCCGCGTCGGCCACGGATGCGCCCGCCTCCGACGCACCCACCACCACCGCCGGTGGTGGTGCGGTGTCGCTCCCGCCGCGCGGTGAGCTCGCCGCGACGGACCTGTGGTTCGGCTACGGGACGGACGAGGACGCGCAGGTGCTCCGGGGGGTGTCGGTGCGCTTCCCGTCCGGAGACCGGGCCGGGCTGGTCGGTACCACCGGCTCGGGCAAGACGACGCTCGCGAAGCTCCTGTGCGGTCTCTACGAGCCCGACGCGGGCGTGGTGACGTTCGGCGGCGTCGACCTGAGCACCGTGTCGCCCGAGGAGATCCGGCGCCATGTCGTCCTCGTGCCGCAGCAGGTGCACATCATCACCGGCTCGCTCGCGGAGAATCTCGCGCTGGCGCCGGGCGAGCCCGACCGCGCGGCGATGGAGCGGGCGGTGGACGTGCTGGGTCTGACCGAGTGGGTGGCGGGACTGCCCGGTGGCCTCGACGCGTCCCTGGGCGCCCGCGGTGAGCTGCTGTCCGCGGGCGAGCGCCAGATCGTCGGACTGGTGCGGGCGGCCCTGGTCGACCCACCGGTACTGGTGCTGGACGAGGCCACGGCCGACCTGGACCCCGACGTGGCGCGCCGGCTGGAGACAGCGGTGGAGCACCTGCGCCCGGGGCGGACGCTGATCGTCATCGCGCACCGGCAGGCGACCATCGACCGCCTGCCGCGGCGGGTTCGCCTCGTCTCCGGCCGTCTCGTCGCGGGTGACACCTCGGGTGACACCGCTGGAGACGTCGCCGGAGACGTCCGGGGAGATGCCGCGGGAGACGTCCTGGTCGATGCGGGACATTCCGTGCCCAGCCAGCTGCAGAGCGATCCGATCGTGAGCGATCCGGCGTAATCGCTGGTCATACCGCATTAGTTAGGCTAACCTCACCTTATACCGACTTAGGTCGGCCTAACTGTTCTGGTGCGATCAAGGAGACGGCGGGTATGTCGACGAATCCCTTCGATGACGAAAGCGGGAGCTTCTTCGTACTGGTCAACTCCGAGGGTCAGCACTCCCTCTGGCCGAGCTTCGCCGCCGTTCCGGCGGGTTGGACCGTTGTGCACGGCGAGGAGACACGCCAGTCCTGCCTGGACTACGTCGAGGCCCACTGGACCGATCTGCGTCCGCTGAGCCTGGTCGCTCAGATGGATTCCGACGCCCGTGCCGGGGAAGTCGCCCGCTCCGACGCTTCAGCCTCCCGGTGACCACCCGCCCCGACCGCCACCGCAGGATCGTCCCGTTCGGCCAGCCGCCCGCAGCCGTAGCCGCCCGGCTGGCCCGCTCCGCCACCGGCCCGTTCGTCGTGTACGAGCGCGCGGGTGAATGGTCCTTCGGGACGGGCGTCCTGGCCGAGATCGAGCTGCGTGCGCACGAGCTGCGCCACCGCACCGGCACCGGGCAGTGGCAGGTCGAGCCGACCGGTCCCGCGCCGCTGCGCCAGATCGCGGGCATCCTCGCCGGCCTCGACATCGCCGGCTGGCGGGCCTACGGCTGGGCGGCCTTCGAGCTCAGCCACCTGCTCGCCGGCCTCGCCGTGCCGGCCGGGGACGCACCGCTGCTGCACCTGATCGTGCCCCGGCAGGAGGCTCGGCTCGTCGACGGTGCCGCGACCCTGCGCACCCTGGCGGCGGCCGTCATCCCACCGGCGACGGGCGGGCTGGCCGACTCGGCCGAGCAGGCGGCGCTGGCAGAGCAGACGGCGCTGGCAGAGCAGGCGGCGCTGGCAGAGCAGGCGGCGCTGGCGGAACTGGTCACGGGCGGTGCCGTCGACGCCCCGAGCGCCGCCGGACCACTCGCCGTCGCCGACCTCGAGCACGGCGTCGACGGGTACCGGCAGGCCGTCGCCGCGGCCGTCGCCGACATCCACGCCGAACGGCTGCGCAAGGTGATCCTCTCCCGGGTCGTCCCCGTCGAGGGCGACATCGACCTGGTCGCCACCTACGAGGCGGGCCGGGCCGGGAACACCCCGGCACGCTCCTTCCTGCTGGACGTCGGCTACCTGCGTGCGACCGGCTTCAGCCCGGAGACCGTGGTCGAGGTGAGCGCCGACGGCCTCGTCTCCACCCAGCCGCTGGCCGGCACCCGGGCGCTCACCGGCGACGCCGCCACCGACCGCGGGCTGCGTGACGTGCTGCTCTCCGACCCGAAGGAGATCTACGAGCACGCCGTCTCGGTGCAGGCCTGCCAGGAGGAGCTTCGTCGCTTCTGCCGGCCCGGCTCGGTCGCCGTCGACGAGTTCATGACCGTGCTCGAACGTGGCAGCGTCCAGCACCTGGCCTCCCGCGTCGCCGGGCGCCTCGCCGTCGGCCGCGACGCCTGGGACGCCTTCGGGACCGTCTTCCCGTCGATCACCGCCTCCGGGGTGCCGAAGGCAGCCGCCTGCGAGGCGATCACCGGGTACGAGAGCGAACCGCGTGGCCTCTACAGCGGGGCGGTGCTCACCGTCGACGCGGACGGGTCCCTGGACGCGGCACTCGTCCTGCGCACCGTCTTCCAGCACGAGGGCCGGACGTGGCTGCGGGCCGGCGCCGGCATCGTCGCCCAGTCCGAGCCCGACCGTGAGGCGGAGGAGACCCGGGAGAAGCTGCGTAGCGTCAGCCGTTTCCTCGTCGCGGCCGCGCCAGCTGCGCAGGCCGCGCCAGCTGCGCAGGCCGCGCCAGCTGCGCAGGCCGCGCCGGCCGTGCAGCCGGTGTCGGTCGTGCCGGCCGTGCCGGCCGCACCGGCTCCGCGGACCGTGGCCGCCGCGGCGGCCGCCGGGCCTGCGCTGGCCCAGGACATCGACGCGGTCCGCGCGATCGTGGCGCGGATGCTCGACGAGGAGCCCGAGGACGTCGGCTACGAGGCGAACCTGTTCGAGCTGGGACTGGAGTCCATCGCCCTGATGAAGGCGGTCGGACGCTGGCGGCAGGCCGGGGTCGCGGTCTCGTTCGGCGAGCTCGCCGAGAACCCGACCGTGGACGGCTGGTTCAAGATCCTCTTCGCCCGGATGCCCAGCGCCCCGGCACCGGACGCACCTCCCGCCGGCGCACCCTCCGCCGTGACGACACCGCCTGCCGGGATCGCGCCTGCCGGGCTGCCGCCCGCGGGGGCGCCGCCTGCCGGTGATCCTGTCGCGGCGGTTTCGCCGAGCCCCGTCGGGGACCCTGCCGAAGCCGCCGCCGCTGTGGACGGTGACACCGCCGCCGACGCCGGCCTCGCGCCCGGCGTCGACCTCAGCCTCAGTACCGGTACCGGTACCGGCACTGACGACGCCGACACGGATGCCGACGACGCCGAGTTCCCGCTCGCGCTCATGCAGCACGCCTACTGGGTCGGCCGGGACGGCGGCCAGCCGCTCGGCGAGGTCGCCGCGCACCTCTTCACCGAGTTCGACGGCCAGGACGTCGACCCCGACCGGCTGCGCGGCGCCATCGAGCGGCTGGTGGCCCGGCACGACATGCTCCGTGTGCGGGTCACCGACAACGGTGCCCAGATCGTCGAGGAGCACTCGGGCTGGCGTGGGCTCACCGTCCATGACCTGCGTGCCCTCGACGAGCCGACGGTGCGGGCCCGCCTCGACCAGATCCGGGACCGGATGTCGCACGAGATGCTCGACATCGAGTCCGGTGAGGTCTTCGCGACCGAGCTGAGCCTGCTGCCCGCGGGGCGCACCCGGCTGCACCTGGACGTCGACATGGTCGCCGCCGACGCGGTGAGCTTCCGCGTCCTGCTGGCCGACCTCGCCCGTTTCTACGATCAGCCGCAGGAGGTTCTCCCGCCGCTGGGCTACAGCTACCGCGAGTACCGCGCCGCGCGGGCGGCCGAGCGCACCGCCGCGGCCCGAGCTGCGGCCGAGTGGTGGCAGGGCCGACTGCCGAGCCTGCCCGGTGCCCCCGGCCTGCCCCGGGTCGCCGACGGCGCCGGCAGGCGGGGACGGCCGTCGGTGGCACGACGCCACTTCGTCCTCCCGCCGGCGTCCCGGGACGCCCTGCGGGCGGCCGCGCACAGCCGGGGCGTCACCCCGGCGATGGCCGTGGCCACCGCGTTCGCCGAGGTCCTCGCCGGGTGGAGCACCGAGTCGAGGTTCGTCCTCAACGTCCCGATGTTCGACCGGGAGCCGGTCCACCCCGACATCAACCAGGTCGTCGGCGACTTCACCAGCTCGGTGCTGCTGGAGGTCGACGTCACCGAGGACCTGCCGTTCGCGGCCCGGGTGCGCCAGATCCAGGCGCGGCTGCACGCCGACGCCGCGCACGCCGAGTACTCGGGCGTCGAGGTGCTGCGCGACCTGACCCGCCGCACCGGTGAGCAGGTGCTCGCGCCGGTCGTGTTCACCAGCGCCCTCGGGCTCGGCGAGCTGTTCGACGCCGGTGTGCGCCGCCTCTTCGGCGACCCGGTCTGGATCATCTCGCAGGGCCCGCAGGTGCTCCTGGACGCGCAGGTCACCGAGATCGACGGCGGCCTGCTGATCAACTGGGACGTCCGTGAGGACGAGTTTCCGCCCGGCGCCGTCGACGGGATGTTCGGTGCCTTCGAACATCTCGTCCGGGATCTCGCCACTGCCGGGGAGGCCTGGGACGTCCCTGTGGACGGCCTGCTGCCCGCGGCGACCAGTGAGATCCGCCGGGCGGTGAACGAGACCGCGGGGCGGGTGCCGACCCGGCTGCTGCACGAGGGGTTCTTCGAGCGGGCCGTCTGCGCCCCCGACGCGCCCGCGCTGGTGTGGGACGACACCGCCGGCGCGCCCGGACGGGGCGAGCTCAGCTACGGCGAGCTCCGGCGCCAGGCGCTGAGCCTGGCCGGCGCGCTGGTCGGTCACGGCGTGCGCCGCGGTGACCTGGTCGGTGTCAGCCTGCCCAAGGGGCCGTCCCAGGTGGTCGCCGTGCTCGGCGTGCTGGCCGCGGGCGCGACATACGTGCCGGTCGGCGTCGAGCAGCCGCCCACCCGGGTGGAGCGCATCGCCACCGCCGCCGGCTTCGGCGTCCTGATCACCGACGCGCCGCGGGACGGGGTCCCCGCCGGCGTCGTCCAGATCGCCCCCGACCAGGCCGCCCGGCCCGACCCGGCTGTGCAGCCGCTGCCGGTGCCGGATCTGCTGGCACCCGCGGAGCTCGGCGGGCTGGACCGGCCCGCCTACGTGCTGTTCACGTCCGGGTCGACCGGCCAGCCCAAGGGGGTCGAGGTCGGGCACCGGGCCGCGGCGAACACCATCGAGGACCTGATCGACCGGCTTGGCCTCGGTGTCGACGACCGCACGCTGGCGGTGTCGGCCCTCGACTTCGACCTGTCGGTGTTCGACCTGTTCGCGCCGCTGTCGGTCGGCGGTGCGGTGGTGCTGCTCGACGAGGAGTCGCGCCGGGAGGCGCACCGGTGGGCCGAGCTCGTCCGGGATCACCGGGTGACCATCCTCAACTGCGTTCCCACCGTGCTCGACCTCGTCCTGTCCACCGGGGTGGACCTCGGCCCGACGCTGCGGGCGGTCCTGCTCGGCGGCGACCGGGTGGGTGTCGACCTGCCCGGCCGGCTGGACGCCGCGGTGCCCGGCTGCCGCTTCCTCGGTCTCGGCGGCACCACCGAGACGGCCATCCACTCGACGATCTGCGAGGTCGTCGGCACCGAGCCGGTGCCCGACTGGTGGCGTTCGGTGCCGTATGGCACGCCGCTGCGCAACGTGCGGCTGCGGGTGGTCGACCCGCTCGGCCGGGACTGCCCCGACCACGTCACCGGCGAGCTGTGGATCGGCGGCGACGGGGTCGCCCGCGGGTACCTGGGGGACCCGCAGCGGACCGCGGACCGGTTCGTCGAACACGGCGGCGTGCGCTGGTACCGCACCGGTGACCTGGCCCGCTACCAGCCGGACGGGACGGTCGAGTTCCTGGGCCGACGCGACCACCAGGTCAAGATCCGAGGCTTCCGGGTCGAGCTCGGTGAGGTCGAGGCCGCGCTGGACACGCTGGCACAGGTGCGGGCCGGCGTGGCGGTGCTCGTCGAGGGCGCCGCCGGCCACCCCGCCGCGCTCGGAGCCGGCGTGGTCCCCGCCGACGCCGCGGGCGGCGACGCGGTGGGCGCCGACGCCGCGGGTACGGAGCTGGCGGGTACGGAGCTGGCGGATACGGGGCTGGCGGGTACGGGGCTGGCGGGTACGGAGCTGGCCACCGCGGTGCGGGAGGGCCTGCGCGGGATGCTGCCGCCGCACATGGTGCCCGA
The DNA here is from genome assembly GCF_001983215.1 of Frankia sp. CcI49. Taxonomy (NCBI): domain Bacteria; kingdom Bacillati; phylum Actinomycetota; class Actinomycetes; order Frankiales; family Frankiaceae; genus Frankia; species Frankia sp. CcI49. The sequence goes on along the minus strand of NZ_MOWP01000017.1, from coordinate 94,498 downwards.
CCTGGTGGTCACGCTCGACACCCTCCCGCTCACCGCGAACGGGAAGATCGACCGCAAGGCGGTGACGGCCGCCGTGCGCCATGCTCTGGGCGCGGGCACGGGGGAGCACACCCCGCCGCGCGGCGATCTCGAACAGGTCGTGTTCAACGTCTGGCGCGAGGTGCTCGGCGTGCCGGAGTTCGGCGTCACCGACGAGTTCTTCGCGCTGGGCGGTGACTCCGTCCTGGCCACCGCCGTGGTGCGGCGGCTGCGTGACGAGCTGGACACCGCCGCGGTCACCGTCCGCTCCCTGTTCGCGGCGCCGACCGTCGCGACGCTCGCCGAGCGGATCCGGGCCGCCGACCCCGTCCCGGGCCGGGCGGACCGGGTCGCCGCGATCGCCCTGGAGATCGCGGCGATGACCGACGCGGAGGTGGCCGCCGCGCTCGGCGGCGAGGCGACGGACCTCGCCGAACCGGGACTCGACGAACCGGGACTCGACGAACCGGGAGGCGCACGGTGACCGTCCCGTCGACGACGACGAACCGGCCCGACGGCCAGCTCGACGCCCACCTTGACCGCCAGCCTGGTGGCCAGCCCGGCGACGGCGCGGCGGACCCGGGGTGGAACCGGTGGCCGGCGGAGTTCGTCGAGCGGTACCAGGAGGCCGGCTACTGGGGCGACCGGACGCTGGACGAGCTGCTGCGGGAGTGGGCCCGCCGGTCCGGGCCGGCCACCGCACTGGTCTGCGGGGACCGGCGAATCAGCTACGCCGAGCTCGACGAGGCGGTGGACGACCTCGCCGCGGGGCTCGCCTCGGTCGGCATCGGCCCCGGTGACCACCTGGTGGTGCACCTGCCGAACCGCGCCGAGTTCGTGACGACGCTGTTCGCGCTGATGCGCCGCGGCGCGATCGGCGTCCTCGCGCTGCCGGCCCACCGGCGGGTGGAGATCGAGCACTTCGCGAGCCTGGCCGGCGCCGTCGGGTATGTCATCGCCGACCGGTTCGAAGGTTTCGACTACCGGGAGCTGGCCCGTCAGGTGACCGAGGCGGTGCCGTCGGTGCGGCACGTCCTGGTCGCGGGCGAGCCCGGTCCGTACACGGGCCTCGACGCGCTGTCCGCTGCGGGCCGCTCTGCCCGGCTGGCCGCCGCGCCTTCCGCCGACGCCACCGCAGGCGGGGCTACCGCAGACGGGGCTACCGCAGACGGGGCCACCGCTGGCGGGGCTACCGCTGGCGGGGCTACCGCTGGCGGGGCCACCGTCCCCGGGCGGGATCCGGGCGACATCGCCGTGCTGCTCATCTCCGGCGGAACGACCGGCAAGCCGAAGCTGATCCCGCGCACCCACCGCGACTACGCCTACAACGCCCGGGCCAGCGCCGAGGTGTGCCGGCTCACCGCCGCCGACGTCTACCTGGTCGCGCTGCCGGCGGCGCACAACTTCCCGCTGGCCTGCCCGGGGATCCTCGGCGCGTTCACCGTGGGTGCGGCGGCGGTGATGGCGCTGTCGTCGAGCCCGGACGCCGTCTTCGACCTGATCAGCCGGGAGCTGGTGACGGTCACCGCGGCCGTCCCGCCGCTGGCGCGGCTGTGGGTCGAGGCGGCCGGGTGGGAGGGGCCGGACACCACCAGCCTGCGCCTGCTCCAGGTGGGCGGCGCCAAGCTCGACGAGGGCCTCGCCCGGCGGATCACGCCGACGCTCGGGGCCGGCGTCCAGCAGGTCTTCGGGATGGCCGAGGGGCTGCTGAACTACACCCGCCTCGACGACCCCGACGAGACCGTCTTCACCACCCAGGGCCGGCCGCTGGCCGAGGCGGACGAGGTCCGGGTGCTCGACGGGTCGGGGTACGAGGTGCCGGCCGGCCAGGTCGGTGAGCTGTGGACCCGCGGGCCCTACACCATCCGCGGGTACTACCGGGCCGCGGCGCACAACGCGACCGTCTTCGGTGCCGACGGCTTCTTCCGCACCGGCGACCTCGTGCGTCAGCTGCCCACCGGGCATCTGGTGGTCGAGGGCCGGGTCAAGGACGTGATCAACCGCGGCGGGGAGAACGTCTCGGCCGGCGAGCTGGAGGAGCACCTGCAGACCCATCCCGCGGTCGCCCAGGTGGCGGTCGTCGGGCTGCCCGACCCCGATGTCGGGGAGAGCGTCTGCGCGGTCGTCGTCGCGGCCCCCGGTGGGGCGCCCCGGCTCAAGGAGATCAAGAACTATCTGCGGGACCGCGGCCTGGCCCGGTTCATGCTTCCCGACCGGCTCGAGGTCATGGACGGGTTCCCCTACACCGCCGTCGGAAAGATCGACAAACGGGAGCTGCGGAACCGGCTCGACCGGCTCGACCGGTGAGCCCTTCACGTCGCCGACCCGCCCGGTGCGGGCTGCGCCCGACGTACGCACGTCGAGGCCTGCCCGCGACCTACTGACCTGCTCCCGAAGACAGCGAACATGTGGCCGGCCCTGACCCGCGCCAGGTGCATTTCGGCTTGATCGCACCTGTTGTGCCGGCAACGATTTAGGTTAAGCTAACCAAAATTTTATTCGATCAAGCGAATCGTCGCGCTGGCGTGGCGAAGGCGGAAGGCTGAGGACTGTAGTGCGGGGAATAGCGCGCACACTGGCAGCACTGTGTGTTGCCGGTGCGGTCATGACCGGGCTGGTGGCCTGTGGGGATGACGACGACAGCGGTTCGACCCAGACGGATACCGCGGCGGCCGCCGGTTTCCCGGTAACCATCGAGCACAAGTTCGGTTCGACGACGATTGACAAGGCGCCGACGAGAATCATCGCCTTGAGCTACGAAGAGGACACGTTGGCGACGCTCGGCATCACGCCGATCGCCTACGCCACGAACCCCTACAAGGAAGACGGGAAGTTCCCCTGGCTCGACGGCAGGATTGACCTTGCCAAGAGCACGGGTCTGGACACCAGCAGCGACCTCAACCTCGAGCAGATCGCCTCGCTGAAGCCCGACCTCATCCTCGCCACCAACTTCTACGGGCTCGAGGACTACTACGACCGGCTCTCCGAGATCGCGCCGACGGTCGCCTACAAGACCGAGGCCGGCATCGCGACCTGGCAGGAGGTCAGCACGACGATCGGCAAGGCGGTCGGGCGTGAGGCCGACGTCGCCAAAGCGGTCGCCGCCACCGAGAAGAGCATCACCGACACCGCGGCGAAGCTTCCCGGGCTGAAGGACAAGACATTCAGCTACAGCTTCTACTACGACGCCAACGGCCTCGCGGTGATCGACGACCCGGAGACCGTCTCCATCCAGCTGTACTCCCAGCTCGGCATGAAGCTCTCGCCGAAGGTGACGGCCAGTGTCGTCGACCGCGAACTGAGCCTGGAGAAGGTCGGCGAGCTCGACGCCGACTTCCTGCTGATCGGGTACGCCACGGACGAGCTGCGCACCCAGATGGACGCGAACGACCTGTTCAAGAAGATTCCGGCGGTCGTGGACGGTCGTGCGCTGGAGGTGGACGCCTTCACCGCGGGTGCGGTCAACAACCCGACCATCCTGAACATCCCGTGGCAGCTCGAGCAGCTTGAGTCGACCCTCGAGAAGGTCGCCGGCACCTCCGGCTGACGTGCCGGTCGACACGGCACGGACAAGGACACGGCACGGATAAGTAGGCACAGCACCGAATGAACGCGGAACCGGGCGGTACGCAGACAAGTGCGTGCCGCCCGGTTTCGCTGCCGGAGACCTAGGAGACCTGGGCGCGGTCGGTGAGGTACCCGCCCATCGTCGTGAAGTAGTCCGCCGCCGCCAGCTCGCGGCCGTCGTCCAGGCGCACGGTGCGGATCAGCAGGCCGTGGCTGCGTCCATGCCGTGCCTGCGCGCCCGCGACGATGACCACACCGTCGCCCTCGCGGATGAAGATCCGTCCAGGGGTGCCGCCATAGCAGCCCTTGGAGACCTCGGCGGAGACGATGCGGACCCGCTCGCCGTTGCGGTAGGTGAACGCGTTGGGGTAGGGGTCGCACTGGGCGCGCACCAGCCGGTCGAGCTCCTCGGCGGTCCAGGTCCAGTCGATGAGGCTGTCCCGCTCTGAGCGCTTGTGGAAGAAGCTGGCCTTCGAACGGTCCTGGGGAGCCCAGTCGGTGCGGCCACTGGCCATCAGGTCCAGGCCCTCCACCGCCATCGGCCCGAACAGCGCGAGGGTGCGGTGGAACAGGTCGGTGGTGGTGTCACGCGGGCCGACCGGCACCCGGTGCTGCAGGACGACGTCACCGGCGTCGAGCTCGTCGCTCATGATGTGCGCCGTCACGCCCACCTCGGGCTCGCCGTTGATCAGCGCCCAGATCAACGGCGCGAACCCGGCGTAGGAGGGCAGCAGCGAGTCGTGGATGTTCAGCGTTCCCAGCCGCGGCAGGTTGAAGACCTGCGGCGGAATCCAGGTCCGCCAGTTGGTGGCGACGATGGCGTCGGGGTCGGTCTCCTTGAGCAGCGACAGCAGGTCCTCGTCGTCAGGCCGGTTGCGAATCGCCACGGGAACGCCGTGCTTGGTGGCGAGGTCGGCCACCGAGTCATCCCAGATCTTCTCGTACGCGTGGTCGCTCTTCTCATGCGTCACGACCAGGGCGACGTCGTGATGGGAGTCGAGAAGAGCCTGCAGCGTGCGATGCCCCCAGGTCTGGTATCCGAACATTACGACCCGCATGTCTTGTTTTTCTCCTCTGGTCTGCGAACAGGGATCTTGCTGATACATCAGGGGCATCAGGGCATGCCGGTAGCCGGACTGGGCCCTGGCGTCCGGTGTGGGGCTGGAAGAGCTGGTGCGGCGGGGCTGAAGACGGCGGAACGGCCATACGGCAGGGCGCGCCACAACGCCACAACGCCACAACGTCGACACGGCCCTGGAGCGGTCAACGCGGCCCTGGAGACGGCCTGGCCGATCCGGTGGTTCCTGGTGCGCGAGGGAAGCGGCAGAAGGGAGGAAATCCCCACTTAAGTGAGGCTTACCTATGTTGATGGCTGTTGCCACGGTATGTCAAGTGATCGTGGTGTCCGGCGCCGGTCGCGGCGGTCCGCCGGTTCGGCGGGGCCGGTCACGTTGAGAAGAGCCCGCGGTGGTCGTCCGGGACGGATTCGGTCGTCTCCGTGCTGGTCTGTGACGGTGCGGTGAATTCAGCGCCTGACCTGCGGAAATACCCCGAATGGCCTCATAGCCTGACGTGCGGGACCGGCGGGCGGCGGCAAGGCCGCCAGGTGCCTGGCCGCCTGGCCGCCAGGCCGCCAGGCCGCCGGGCTGTCGGGGGAGACAGGAGCTCGATCGACATGCGGGACCGTGACCGTTGCACCGCGACAGTCATGGGCGGAGGCCGTGGCTACGCCGTCCACCGGTGTGGCAAGCGGGCACTCGCCAGCGACCCGGACGGTCTGTGCCGCAGCCACCGCCTCCAGCAGGAGGGGGTGGCGGACACACCCCACGACGAGGACCGCTGGCGGACGAGTCGGGAGCTCGAAGGACGCCTGCTCGAGCTGTCCCGGCACCTGGCGACCTTCTACCGCCTGCCCGTCGAGCTCGAGTACGACGAGGCGGGGGCACCACGGGCCTGCACCGGCCGCATCGTCGTGAACCCGGAGGACCTGCTGAGAACGCTGCAGGCACAGGACCTCATGCCGCGCCGCCAGCTCTGAGCGGCGCTGCTGGCGCCAACCGCCGCTGCCGGTGCCGGCTGCCGTGCTGGCTGTCGCCGGGGTGGCCAGCCGGCCGCCGCGAGGGCCGGGCCGGCGGGCCACGCTGATCCCGGCTCTCGCGGACCGATTCTCAGAAGCCAGGCGGGGGGGTGCCCGACGGCGAGCCCGTCGGGCCCCCGGTCTGCGTGGACGGCGCATCCGGGCTGCGGGTCACCGGCGGCGTGCTCGCGGGCGTGGTGGCCGGCGTCGACGGCGGCGACACCTTGACCGGCGGGGTCGTCTCCGGCGGGGGCTCGTTGATCGGCGGCTGGGTCGCCTCCGGGGTGGGAGTCGTCGTCCGCCGCGGGCGATAGGTCGACCGCGTCTGTGTCGGCGTCGGCTCGACGGTCGCCTCGTCGGTGGCCGGAGCGAGGATTCCCTGCGCGGGTGTGGCCGACGGCGATGGCGTGACGTTGTCGACGTCGGTTCCCTGCGCCGGGTCCTTGCCGCCGGTGAGCAGCACGGTCAGCAGGATCGCGAGACCCGCCAGGGCGGCCGCCGCTCCGCCGGCGATGATCACGACGAGTGGGGGCCGGCGTCCTGAGCCGGCGCCGCGGCCCGTCTCGCCGCGATGATCGCCGCGACCGGTGGACGACGCGCGGTGGGAGACCGGCGCGCGACCGGTGCGATCGCCGCGCTCACGGTCGCGTGCGGCATCCCGATCCAGGCTCAGCAGCCCGGCGGCCAGGTTCGCGTCATCCTGGTCGAACAGGTCCGGCGCCGGAGCCAGCGGCCCGATCTGGGTGAGATCGTCATGCGGGCCGGTGGACGCGGTCGGGTTCGGGCCGCTGACCGGGGAGAGACCGACCGCCGTCAGCTCGTCGTCGCCTCCGGGCAGGCCTGGAACCGACGGCACGGGGGTGATCTCGTGGCCGGCCGGCAGCCGGTCGGTCACGCCGATGTCCGCCGCCGGAGCCGCCTGCTGCTCCCCCTGGGGCGGGAAGGACGGAGCGGACGGAGCGGACAGGTTCTCCAGGCCGTCATCGGAGGCGACGAGGTCGTCGGACGGCTCGGCCGGGCGGCTGCGCGGATTCGTCACGACCGCCGGGACGGGCGTGGCGTTACGCGCGATCGGGGTCAGCCGGCGGCGGATCTCCTCGACATCCGGGCGGAGCTCCGCGGGGCGGTCGAGCAGATCGGTGAGCAGCCCGCGCAGCGGTCCGGCCAGACGGAACGGCCGGCGGCGGCCCTCGACCACCGCACTCAGCACGGCGTAGGTCTCCGGACCCTCGAAGGGCGGGCAGCCCTCGACCGCGGAGTAGAGGGTCGCGCCCAGGCCCCACAGGTCGCTCGCCGGCGTACCGGACGAACCGCGGACCCGCTCGGGGGCGATGTAGGCCGGGGAACCGACGAGCGCACCGGTGCCGGTCAGCGTGACGTCGCCCTCGGTCGCCGCGATGCCGAAGTCGGTGAGCCGGACCCGGTTGTCCCGCCCGAGCAGCACGTTGCCCGGCTTCACGTCACGGTGCAGCACACCGGCCGAATGCGCCGCCGCCAGCGCGTCGGCCAGCGCGAGACCGATCGCCGCGACCTGGTCGAAGGGCAGCGGACCGTGGTTCTTGATGGTGTCACCGAGGCTGTCCGCGTCGATGAGCTCCATGATGATCCAGTGCCGCTCATGCTCCTCGACGACGTCGAAGACGGAGACGATCGCCGGGCTGTGCAACCTGGCCAGCGCCCGTGCCTCGCGTAGCACGCGGGCTCGGATCGCATCCCGCTCCGCCTGCGCGCCAGCCATCGGCACGAGAATTTCCTTGATGGCGACAGGACGCTGCAGCAGCTCATCTTCGCCGCGCCACACGACGCCGGCACCGCCGCGCCCGATGGGGGCGTCAAGGCGGTAGCGCTGCGCTACGTAGCGCGGTGTGCCGTGCCGAGAGGTATCCGGGGGCACGCTCGCCGATCTGGCCATCGATTCAAGTCTGACAGACGAATTGATCGGAGCACACGCTACCCCGCTCGTCAGGCGGACGGAATCCGGACACCGGGCAACTCACGACGCCGGCCTGAACGTCGAGAAGAGCTGCTGCATGAGCGGCTGGTTCGTCGCCCACAGCTCCTCGGGCGTGTGCCAGTACAGAGCGTAGCCATGCCCGTTTCGCACTGCGCCACGGTTGAGCACATGCACCGTCCCCCCACCACTGGAGGTGTAGGTGAACTCCCAGTCGGCCTGCCGTGCGCCGTCAGCCCCGTCGCCCGGTTCGATCCGTACCCGCTGGTAGTCCCTCACCTGGTCTCGAAAGCTTGTCTCGTTCCGGCGCCAGTCCTCGATGGCCGAGGTGTTCGCCGTCGCGATACTTCCGATGCGCATGAAAGTACCAGTCTCAGTATCCACGAAGTCCATGTTCCCCGTGCCTCCGCGGCCCGGCCGGCTTTCCCACGTCGCCGGGTAGGCGATCGACCACCCGCTCGGGTCGGTGTAGCCGACCCAGCCGGCGGCCGGAACGACCGGGGTGGAATCGGTCGCGACGGCGCCTCCCGCCGCGACGGCTGCGGCCCGCGGATCGACCGTCGAGGTCGGAGCGGGTGCGGACCCGGAATCCTCGTCCGTGCCGCCGCCGCGGGCGACGAGGATGGCGATCACCGCGCAGACAACGACCAGCGTGGTCGCGACCAGCATCACAGTGCGCCGCCGGGGGCCCGTCCGTGTCGCCGTGCCCGTTTCCGCGGGAGAGCTCGCGGCCGTCTCCCCGGCCGCGGCTCCAGCCCCGGACCCGGCCGAAGCCGCGGCTGTGTCGGCGGCCGTGCTCGTGTCCGGAGGTGCTGCCGTGGCCCTGGGTTCGAGGGCCCTCGGCTTCACGGCGACTGTCGCGTCCACGCTCGCGGCCGGAACCGCACCGGAGGCCGGAACCGCACCGGAGGCCGGGGCCGTCGTGGCCGGCGTCCCGCGGGGGCCCTCGGGCGCCGAGGAAATGACCGGTGCCGGTGCGGCGGAGGGCGCGAAGATCACAGCCGTGGAGTCGGCCGGGGCGGCCGTCACCGTGGCGGCGGGCGGGGTGGCCGCGGCTGTGGCGGTGTCAGCCGCCGGAGCCTGCTGGGAGGCCTGTTGCACCCGTGCCGGTATCCCGCCGAGTGCCCGCATGCGGTCGAGTCCGCGCAGCCGGTCGGTCTGGCGTGTCCTGTCCGCGTCGCGGTTGCGGTCGGGTGCGGCGGCGCGCAGCCGGTCCATCGCACGGACCCGTTCCAGGCGGCTCGCGAACCGGGACGGCGACGGCGGCCCATCCCCACGAGGCCGCAGCACGGTCGTCTCCGACCCCGCGACCGCAGGGCCTCCAGCCGTGCCAGGAGCACCAGCCGTGCCAGGAGCGCCAGTCGTGCCAGGAGCGCCAGTCGTGCCAGGAGCGGCGACCGCTGGCGGGGGCACGGCGGCGCCGGCCGTCGGCCGGCTGGTCAGCACGGTCTCCTCCGCTGCCCCGAGGACCATCGTCGGCGCCGGCTCCGGCCGTGGTGCGAGGGCGGCCGCGACCCCCGGCGGCGGTGGGGTGGCGGTCGACACCGGCGGGCGGGCCGGGCGGCTGCGGGTGCGATGCGGGCGGCCGCGCTCCTCCTGCTCCAGGATCTCGCGCATCCGTGCGCGCACCGTGGCCAGGCTCGGGCGATGGGCCTCGCTCGGGGCCATCAGCTCGTCGATGACCGGCGAGAGCCGCCCGGCGGCCTGGAAGGGCCGGCGGCGGCCCTGCACCACCGCCGCGAGCACGGCGATCGGATCGCCACCGGGAAACGGGGAGGCACCCTCGACACTGGTGAACAGGGTGGCGCCGAGCCCCCAGCGGTCACTCGCGGCCGTCCCGGCGTCGCCGCGGGCGCGCTCGGGTGACAGGTAGGCGGGTGAGCCCAGGACCATCCCGGTGGTGGTCAGCCGGGGGTCGCCGTGGCTGACGGCGATGCCGAAGTCGGTGAGCCGTGCCCGCTGATCGCCGGTCACGAGCACGTTGCTCGGCTTGACGTCGCGGTGGACTATGCCCAGCCGATGCGCCGCCTCCAGGGCGTAGGCGAGACTGATCCCGATCCGGCAGACCTCGGCGACGCTCAGCGCCCCGCGCTCATCGATGATCTTCGACAGGGCCTGCCCGTCGACGAGCTCCATCACGATCCACGGCAGGTCGCCCTCGGAGATGACGTCGAGCACCGCCACCGCGCCCGGGTGATGCAGCCGGCCCGCGGCGCGGGCCTCGCGCAGCACCCGTTCCCGGGCGAGCTCCCGCTCCTGTTCGCTGCCGTCGGTGGGTAGCAGCACCTCCTTGACGGCCACCTGCCGGCGCAGCAGCTCGTCCGTCGCGCGGTGCACGACACCGAAGCCGCCACGGCCGATCACACCGTCGAGCCGGTACCGGCGCCCGATGAGCACGCGTGGAGCGGCTGGATCGGGAGCGTCACGGCGCTCGCCTGGCATCGGCAGTCCTCTCCGCTCGGCGCTCCATCATCCCCATGGGATCACACCCGGTACACCTCCCGTCAGTGGGGCATGCTGGTCGGGGCCCGGTGCGGCCCGGTCCAGGCCGGCTCGGCGGGTCCCGACCAGCCCGCCCTGGCCCGGCCCGGGCCGACGGCGACCCGGCTCGGCCACGGTGCCGACCGGGTCAGGAGACCGACCAACCCGGGAGGGGATCGTGGACGACAGCGTCTGGCTACGGCTGCGCGACGAGGCCGTGAAGGCCGCGCAGTACGCCTATGCGCCCTACTCGGGCCTTCAGGTGGGTGCCGCCGCGGTGGTCGATGACGGCCGTGTCGTGGTCGGCTGCAACGTCGAGAACGCATCGTATGGCCTGACCCTGTGTGCCGAATGTGGACTCGTGTCGGCGCTGCGGGCGAGTGGTGGCGGGCGTCTCGTCGCCTTCGTGTGCGTGAACGCGGCCGGCGCGCTGCTCGCGCCCTGCGGGCGTTGCCGCCAGCTGCTCCACGAGCACGGCGGCCCGCAGCTGTTGGTCACCACGGCCGGTGGGGTGCGGACGCTGGCCGAGCTGCTCCCCGACGCCTTCGGCCCCGACGCCCTCCCGCCCGACGCCCTCCCGCCCACGGCCACGGTGTCCGCTGCCGGGCCGGGCACGGAGCCGGTGGCATGAGCGCCTTCGATGTGGTCGACCTCATCCGCGCCAAGCGGGACGGCGCGGCGTTGCCCGGGGACGCGATCGCCTGGCTGCTCGACAGCTACACCGGCGGCCGGGTCGCCGACGAGCAGATGGCCGCCTACCTGATGGCCGTGTGCTGGCACGGCATGACCGAGGACGAGCTGGATCACTGGACCGCCGCGATGATCGCCAGCGGCGAGCGCCTCGACCTGACCGGGCTGCCCCGGCCGACCGTGGACAAGCACTCGACCGGAGGCGTCGGCGACAAGGTCTCCCTGGTGCTCGTCCCGCTGGTGGTGGCGTGCGGGGCAGCCGTCCCGCAGGCCGCGGGACGCGGGCTCGGGTACACCGGCGGCACTCTCGACAAGATGGAGGCGATCCCGGGCTGGCGCGCGGATCTCGACGCCGGGCGGATGCGGCGGATCCTCGCCGAGGTCGGCGGTGTGATCTGTGCCGCCGGGGCCGGCCTGGCCCCGGCCGATCGCCGGCTCTACGCGCTGCGTGACGTCACCGGCACCGTCGAGTCGATCCCGCTGATCGCCTCCTCGATCATGAGCAAGAAGATCGCCGAGGGCACCTCGGCCCTGGTGCTGGATGTCAAGGTCGGCAGCGGCGCGTTCATGACCTCGGTCGACGACGCGCACGAGCTGGCCCGCACCATGGTCCGGCTCGGCACCCGCGCCGGGGTCCGGACGGAGGCCCTGATCACGGCGATGGACACCCCGCTGGGCCGCACCGCCGGCAACGGCCCCGAGGTGGCCGAGGCTGTCGAGACGCTGCGCGGCGGCGGGCCCGCCGACCTCGCCGAGATCACGGTCGCGTTGGCGAGGATCATGCTCGACCTGGCCGGCCTCGGTCCGGGTTCGTCGGGCTCTTCGGGTTCGTCGGGCTCTTCGGGCTCGCCGGCACCGGACCCGGCGGCGGTGCTGGCCTCCGGGGCCGCCCACGAGGTGTGGCGCGCGATGGTGACCGCGCAGGGCGGTGATCCGGACGCGGCGCTGCCCACGCCCGCGTTCACCCAGGTCGTGCCCGCTCCGGCCAGTGGCTTCCTCAGCCGGCTCGAAGCCCGTGCCGTGGGTGTCGCCGCCTGGCGGCTGGGCGCCGGGCGGGCCCGCAAGGAGGACGCGGTCGCGCCCGCGGCGGGTCTTCGCTGGTTCGCCGGGGTGGGGGAGGAGGTCAGGGCCGGAGAACCGCTGATCGAGCTCTACAGCGACGACGAGTCGACGTTCCCGCGCGCCGTCGAGGCGCTGGCCGGCGCAGTCTCCGTCACCAGGACCCGGCCCGCCTCCGCACCTCTCGTGCTGGCTCATATCCGCTGACCCGGCGACCGGCTGACCGGTTGACCGGCCGGCGGACCGACCGGTTGGCAGGCGGCCTCGCGAACCCGCTGGCCGGCGGCCTGCGGTGTCGCCGCCGCGCTGGCCGGGACTCGCCGAGGCCGCCACGACGGCCGGCCGCGCGGTGCGGACTAACGTGGCGACAAGGGACTCGCGGGCCGGACGACGAACCGGCAGACCGGGTCCGAAGGCCAGGTCCGGCGGATGAGGCCGGCGGGTGGGGGCGAGGTGGTGGGTGTGATCACCGAATCCGAGATCCGGCGGGCGCCGAAGGTCCTGCTCCACGATCATCTGGATGGCGGGCTGCGGCCCGAGACCATCGTCGAGCTGGCGGACGCCACGGGCTACGGCGGCCTGCCGACCACGGACGTCGACAAGCTCCGGACCTGGTTGCGCGGCGGCGCCCACACCGGGTCCCTGGTGCGCTACCTGGAGACGTTCAGTCACACGGTGGGCGTCATGCAGACGGCGGACGCGCTGGCCCGGGTCGCGCGTGAGTGCGCCGAGGACCTGGCCGCCGACGGTGTCGTCTACGCCGAGGTCCGGTTCGCCCCCGAGCTGCACGTCGGGCGGGGCCTCTCGCTCGACGACGTCGTCGAAGCCGTGCTGGACGGTTTCCGCGTCGGCTCCGCCGGAACCGGTCTGCACATCCGGGCGCTGCTGACCGCGATGCGTCACCAGGCCCGCTCGCTGGAGATCGCGGAGCTGGCCGTGCGCTGGCGGGAGGCCGGCGTGGTCGGCTTCGACATCGCCGGAGCGGAGGCGGGCAACCCGCCGACCCGGCACCTCGACGCCTTCCAGTACATGCAGCGCGCGAACGGCCACTTCACGATCCACGCCGGGGAGGCCTTCGGGCTTCCGTCCATCTGGGAGGCGCTGCAGTGGTGCAACGCCGACCGGCTCGGGCACGGCGTGCGCATCGTCGACGACATCACGGTCGACCCCGACGGCAACGCGACGCTGGGCGATCTGGCCAGCTTCGTACGGGACGTCCGTGTTCCGCTCGAGATGTGCCCGTCGTCGAACGTGCACACGGGGGCGGCGCCGAGCCTGGACCGCCACCCGATCGGCCTGCTGCGCGACCTGCGGTTCCGGGTGACGGTGAACACCGACAACCGGCTGATGAGCGGTGTCACGCTGTCCAGCGAGTTCGCCGCCCTGGCCGAGACGTTCGGGTACGGCTGGCCGGACATCAGCTGGCTGACCATCAACGCGATGAAGTCGGCGTTCCTGCCGTTCGACCAGCGCCTCGCGCTGATCAACGACGTCATCAAGCCCGGTTTCGACGCGCTGATCCCGCCGGGCGCACCTGGGGCCTGACCGGGCGGGCAGCGGCGCCCGGCCGGCGTGACCTGGGTGCCTGACGGGCGTGACCTGGATGTCCGGCCGGGCGTGAGATGGTGGCGGCTATGGCTGATGACCCGGTCCGTGGTGCCGTCGCGGGCCCGGACGGTGCGCTCCGCTGCCCGTGGGCGCTGTCGACTCCGCTGTACATCGACTACCACGACACGGAGTGGGGCCGGCCGGTCCGGGACACCGTCGGCCTGTTCGAGCGGATCACGCTGGAAGCGTTCCAGTCCGGGCTGTCGTGGCTGACGATCCTGCGCAAGCGGCCGGCGTTCCGGGCGGCCTTCGCCGGGTTCGACCCCGCCGCCGTCGCGGCGTTCGACGACCAGCAGGTCACGGAGCTGCTCGCGGACGCCGGCATCGTCCGGAACCGTCGCAAGATCGAGGCGACGATCGTGAACGCCCGCGCCGTGCTCGCCCTGGACGAACCGTTGGAGGACATCGTGTGGTCCTTCGCGCCGTCGTCGCCGGGCACGGCTCCGCGGACGCTCGCCGACGTCCCCGCCGTGACCGCCGAGTCGAAGGCCCTGGCCAAGGCGTTGCGCACGCGGGGCTTCGTCTTCCTCGGCCCGACCACCGCGTACGCGCTGATGCAGGCCTGCGGGCTGGTGGACGATCACCTCGACGGCTGCGTGGCGCGCGGTATGACGGGCTGAGGCCGGCACCGCTTGAAGATCATGGGATTTTGGTCGTCCTGACGACCAGGATCCTCACCTCCTGCTCGGCGACAGTCGTCGGGCGGCGGCAGTCGTCGGGCGGGCGTCAGGTCATCCAGCTCCGCGGGCCGAAGGTCTGCACGGAGCGGGCCGCGACCCGGGAGGCCTCGCCGAGCGAGGAGACCAGCTCGTCGGTCGCGATCGCGCCGTGGGCCATCATCCAGGCGAAGGCGCCGTGGAAGATGTCGCCCGCGCCCAGGGTGTCCCGGGCGGTGACCACGGGTGGCAGCACGTAGCCGCGCCGGTCCTTCGTCGCCCAGCGAATCGGGCCCGGCCCGTCCGTGACGGCGACGAAGAAGGGGCCGTAGTGCAACAGCAGGTCCAGGATGTCCGCGCCGGGGTCGAAGCCGGGCGGTCGGAACGCGGTGGAGCAGATCACCACGTCGACCAGCGGCAGGATCCGCTCGGTGCCCGGCTTCCAGCTCCCGCCGTCGAGCAGGACCGGCGGCCCGCCGCGCCGTAGCGACCGGAGCAGGCCGATCGCGGCGTCCACCTGGTGGCCGTCGACGAGCACGACGTCGGCGTCGGCGACGGCGGCCGCGGCGGCGGTGTTCGCCGTGCACCGCGGCACCATCCCGTGCGTCGAGGCCACCGCGCGCTCGCCGGTCACGGAGGTGACCATGACCGCCGACATCGGCAGGGCGAACGAGCTTCCCGGGCCGGCCGGGCCGCTGCCGACGGTCCCTGGCACGCCGCCGTCGCCGGTCGTGGCGGTGTTCACGGCGGCGGCGCGACCGCGCCCGAAAGAGCCGGCCTGGCCCGGGACGACCAGGCCGCCGTTCTCGACAGCACCGGGATGACCGGTTCCGGTGACCTTGGTGCGCATGACGGCTCCGGTGGTGGCGGGCGGGCCGTACTTGGCCCGGATGCCGCCCGCACGGGTTCCAGGCGGCAGATGCGGCGCTCCGACCTGGCCCAGGTGCTGGCCGGTTCCGCCGGGCCCGCCGGCCGGGTCGCCGGCGGTCTGCTCGGGCACCAGCTCGAGGTGGCGGATCCGGTGGCGGGCGAGATCCGCGTGCACCAGCGCGGCCGCGGGGGAGGTGCCGATCGCGCTCACCAGGCAGGGGCGCCCGCCGAGGTACGCGAACGTCACCGCCGCGTTCGTCGCGGGGCCGCCCGCATTCATGGCGAAATCCCGGGCCACGCACTTCTCGTCGGCGCCTGGCAGCTGATCGACGAGGTAGACCGAATCAAGCGTCGTCAGGCCGACGAAGACGCCTTTCATGCGCCCATTATCCGGCCTGCGCCGGAGTGACAGGCCTGTTCAGGCGGGGGTGTCGAACCCGGCGAACAGGTCGCGAGGCCGCAGGACCCGGGCCGCTTCCGTGATGGAACCGGACAAGGAGGGATAGATCGAGAAGGTGTGTGCGATCTGGTCCACGGTGAGACCGTTCTCCACCGCGATGGAAATTGAGAGGATTAGTTCACTTGCACGCGGAGCGACGATGACGCCACCGAGCACGCTGCCACTTCCGGGCCGACAGAACAACTTCACGAAACCATCCGATATCCCCATCATCTTCGCTCGGGGATTGCGGGCCAGTGGCACCGTGGTGACCTCGGCGGCGATCGCGCCGGAGTCCTTCATCCGCTGCGTCACGCCCACCGTGGCGATCTCGGGCTCGGTGAAGATGTTCGAGGAGACGGTGCCCAGCCGCAGCGGGGTGACCGCCTCGCCCAGCGCGTGCCACATCGCGATGCGCCCCTGCATGGCCGCCACCGAGGCCAGCGGGAGCACGCCGGTGCAGTCACCGGCCGCGTACACGCCGGGAACCGACGTCCGTGACATGCGGTCGACCACGATGTGGCCACCCGAGCCGAGGCGCACGCCGACCTCGGTGAGCCCGAGGCTCTTCGTCCGCGGCACCGAGCCCACCGCCATCAGGGCGTGGCTGCCGGTCACGGCCCTGCCGTCGGTCAGCTCCACGAGCACACCGTCACCGATCCGACGCACGGACGCGGCCCGGGAACGGTTGAGCACCTGGATGCCACGACGGACGAAGACGTCCTCGATGACACGGGCGGCGTCGGAGTCCTCACCGGGCAGCACCCGCTCGCGGGAGGACACCAGGGTCACCTCCGCGCCCAGCGCGCGGTAGGCGCTCGCGAACTCGGCGCCGGTCACCCCGGAGCCCACGACCACCAGGTGCTCCGGAATCTCCTTCAGGTCGTACAGGTGGCGCCAGGTGAGGATGCGCTCGCCGTCCGGCTCGCAGCCGGGGACCTCGCGCGGTGAGGCACCGGTCGCGACCAGCACGACGTCGCCGACGAAGGTCTCACCGTCCGCGGTCTCGACGGCGTGCGGGCCGACCAGCCGCCCGGTGCTGTGCACCACGTGGACGTGCTCGCGCTCGAGGTGGTGGCGGATGTCGGCGGACTGCGCCAGGGCCAGCGCCCGCACCCGCTCGTTGACCTGCTCGGGATCCACCGACACCACGTCGGGCGGGGTGAGGTGCGGCGGCTCGGTCAGCTCCCAGCTGCCGACCTCGGCACCGGGGTCGGCATGCGGACGGACCCCGAGCGCCGGTGCCATCGCGAAGTTCGTCATCGTCTCCGAGGTCGCGATGAGAGCCTTGGACGGGACGCAGTCGGTCAGGACGCAGGCGCCGCCGATGCCGTCGGAGTCGATCACGGTCACCGTGGCGCCTAGCGACGCGGCGACCAGGGCTGCCTCGTAGCCCCCCGGCCCGCCGCCGAGGATGACGATTCGCGTCACGTGAGGTCCTCCCTGAGCTCGCGGTACCCCTCTAGTTTGCCCCTCTTCCGACGTCCCTCTCGTTCCGGTTCGGTCGGCTCCGTAGTATCTCCACCGACGTCGGACGACCTGATGTGACGTCGGTTCATCCCGTGACCCACCCCCGTGACGCCGGCGGCCTCTCCCGGCGTGGCAGCACCCCGCGCGGACACACCTGGCGGGGAGATCGGAAGACTCCGACGATGACGAAGTACGCCGCCTACGCGAGCAACCTCGATCCGACGCACATGAAGGAACGTGCGCCGCACTCCCCGGTGATCGGCACCGGGTGGATCAGGGGTTGGCGCCTGACCTTCGGCGGTGAGAACGTCGGCTGGGATGGCGCGCTCTCGACCATCGTCGAGGCGCCGGGCTCCCACGTGTACGTGCTCCTCTACGACCTCGATCGTTACGATCTGGAGCGTCTCGATGTCTGGGAGGGGGCGGACACCGGCCTCTACACCCGGATCCGGGTGCGGGTGTCCACCCTGGACGGTGAGAGCCTGGCCTGGACGTACGTCCTGAACGCCTACGAGGGCGGGCTGCCGTCACGCAATCACGTCGACAAGATCGCCGATGCCGCGGAGAAGGCGGGCGCGCCGTCCGAATACGTCTCCGAGCTGCGGAGCCGCCCGATCGCATGACCCATGGCGGCTACCGGCACCAGCCGCCTACCGGCGCTGGCGCCAGCCACTGACCGGTGGCCGGCACCAGCGGGCTACCGGTGCCGGCCCGGGCCCGCCGTGGCGGGCCCGGGAGCCGCTCAGGTGAGGGGTTCCTCCATGCTCGCCGGGTCGGTGTAGCGGTCGAGCAGCTCGCACGCCGCGGTGGAGAGAAATCGCACACCGACGCCGATGGCCTGTTCGTCCACGTCGAAGCTGCCCTGGTGCAGGTCGTAGGTGGGGCCACCGGGGGTGCGGGTGCCGAGCCGGGCGAGGGCACCGGGCACATGGGTGAGATACCAGCCGAAGTCCTCACCGCCCAGCGACTGGGCGACCGACGTCGCCGCCTCGTGCCCGAACACCGCGTCGACGACCGCGCCGAACGCGTCTACGACGGCGGCGTTGTTGACCACCGGGGGAACGCCGCGGACGTAGTCGATGGCGATCTGCGCCCCGTAGGGCGCGACGATCTGCTCGGCGAGCCGCTCGAGCAGCTCCGGGGTCTCCTCCCAGGTCTCGCGGGACAGCGTGCGGATCGTCCCCCGCAGCTTGCCGGTGCGCGGGATGGCGTTGGCGACCGTGCCGGCCTGCACCAGGCCCCAGACCAGCGACAACGCCGACCGTGGATCGACCCGCCGGGAGAGCGCGGCGGGCAGGTCGACGGCGAGCCGGGTCAGTGTGTAGACCAGATCCACCGTGTTCTGCGGGCGTGAGGTGTGGCCGCCCGGCCCCGCCAGTGTGATCTCCACCGCGTCCGCGGCCGAGGTGATCGGGCCGGAGCGCAGCCCGATCATGCCCGCGTCGAGCGCCGGGTCGCAGTGCATGGTGATCGCGGCGGTCACCGGCTTGAGGACACCGGCGTCGATCACATCCAGCGCACCCCCGGGAATGGTCTCCTCCGCCGGCTGGAACAGCAGGCGGACGGTACCGGGCAGCGGGTGCGTCCGGGCGTAGGCGGCGAGGGCGAGGCCGGCCCCGAGGGTGACCGTCGTGTGGACGTCGTGGCCGCACGCGTGCGCGATGCCGGGCACCGTCGACCGGTACGGGACGTCCTTGACGTCGGACAGCGGCAGCGCGTCCAGGTCGGCCCGCAGCATCACGACCGGGGCGTCGGCGTCCACCCCCGGGCCGATGTCGCACCACAGGCCTGGCACGTCGGGGAAGCGCTGCGGGCTCAGCCCGGCGGCGAGCAGACGTTCCTCCACCGCGCGGGTCGTACGGTGCTCCTGCCGGCCGAGCTCGGGGTGCGCGTGCAGATCACGGCGCAGCCGGATCAGGTCGTTCTCGTGCTCCGCCAGCCAGACCGCCGCGGCGGGCGCCATCGCCGCGGCGGTCCTGTGTGTCATGTCCGATGTCATCTACCGGGCCCAGGCCCTCCGCCGAATTCGTCGGCCAGCTACCCGGGGGTCACTGGCCGCCCCATGTTCATCTCGGCGAGCAGCGTATCGACCACGGCGGTAAGGTCTCCGCCGGCCCGCCGGGCCGCGGTCTCCTGGCGGGCGTGGCTGGCACCATCCGCCAGGATTCGGTGGACGTTGCCGAGCTCCTCGGCGCAGCCGAGCCGGCGGGCGACCGGGAGAAGGTCGTCGACGAGGTCCTCGATCTCGGTGCGCACCGGGCGGACCCCGCCGTGGTCATCCACGACGATCTCGGCGTCGAGCCCGTAGCGGGCGGCCCGCCACTTGTTCTCCTGAACCACCCAACGGTGCGGCGCCGGCAGTGTGTAACCACGGTCGAGCTGGGTGTTCATCCGGTCGACGAGGCACTGGGCCAGGGCCGCGACCGCCCCGATCTCCATCAGGGTCGGCAGGCCGTCACAGATGCGCAGCTCCACCGTGCCGAAGTTCGGGTGTGGGCGGATATCCCACCACACCTCACGGATCGTCTCGATCGTCCCGGATGTGACCAGGGTCTCCATGAACTGCTCGAAGGCGGCCCAGTCGTGCAGCGGATACGGCAGCCCGGCGGTCGGCAGGCTCTCGAAGATCTGGGAGCGTGATGACGCGAGCCCGGTGTGCGTGCCCTTCCAGTACGGCGACGACGCCGACAGGGCGAGAAAATGCGGAATGTACGACATCAGGGCGTTCACGATCGGCATCGCCTTCGCCGGCGAGCGGACACCCACGTGTACGTGCACCCCGAAGATGAGCAGCCGGCGGGCCAGCCACTGCATCTGCGCCACCAGCCGGCTGTAGCGGTCGTCGGTGGTTATCCGCTGCGTCGTGTAGTCGCTGAACGGATGAGTTCCGGAGCACATCAGGCCGAGGCCGCGCCGTTCCGCCAGGTCACGCAGCGGGTCGACGGTTCCACTCAGGTCCGCGAGCGCCTCCGGGACGGATCCGCACACCCCGGTGATCACTTCGATCGTGGACTCGAAGAGTTCGTGCTTGGCCTTCGCCGCCGCTTCCTCGCCGACCTTCCCGCGCAGGTCCTCGAGGATCTCGGTCGCGCCGCAACGCAGATGGCGGCTCTGCAGGTCGACGAGTTCCAGCTCCCACTCGATTCCCAGGCTAGAACTCGGCGACGAAACGAAGGGAATGTGCACCGCGGCTCCTCCGGGTGAGCGGGCACGCCGGTGGGCGAACCCGGAACTCGGGCAGCGAGCTCTCCGGGCTGGTTACCCAGACCGCGCGGCCGTATCCCCGCCGACGATGGCGGAAGGGGCCACTTTGTTGGCCCCCGCCGGACCGTGCGCACGCCAGTTCCCGGATCAGCTCCAACTCGGAGTCATATTAAGGTCACATTTCGTGCTTTGCATAGAAGGAATTTCGGACCCATCGCCTTTTTTGCGTCACGACATGATGAGACGTTCGAGGTCGTCGCCGTGGTGCGGGCGAGCGACCGTGACGAGAAAGGGGGTCCGAAGGGGGTGCGGAGGGGAAGGGTGAGGGGCGCGCGGCAGCCGCGGGTGTACGGCAGCCGCGGCAGCCGCACACCCGCGGCGGCGTCAGGAGGCCGCGGCGGGGCGCGGCGAGGGCGCGGCCTGCGGCACGACCACCCGGATACCGAGCTCCCGTAGCTGCCGCTCGTCGACGGTGGTCGGCGCGCCCGTCATCGGGTCCAGCCCGGACTGGGTCTTCGGGAAGGCGATGACCTCGCGGATGTTGTCCTCGCCCGCGAGGATCGCGACGAGGCGGTCGATACCGAACGCGAAACCGCCGTGCGGCGGAGCGCCGTACCCGAACGGGGTCAGGAAGAACCCGAACCGCTGCTGCGCCTCGTCGGGTGAGATGCCGAGCAGGCCGAAGATCCGCTGCTGCAGCTCGCTCTCGTGGATCCGGATCGACCCCGAACCCAGCTCCCACCCGTTCAGGACCAGGTCGTAGGCAAGGCTGCGGACGGCCAGCGGGTCCGACTCCATCTTCTCGACGTCGCTGGGATGCGGCCGGGTGAACGGGTGATGCCCGGGCTTCGGCCGCCCGGTGGCGGCGTCCACGCCGACGAACAGCGGGAAGTCCACGACCCAGACGAAGCGCAGCTCACCCTCGCCCGCGGGCGGGCGCCCCAGGTCGTTGCGCAGCTGGCCCAGCACCTCGCAGGCCGTCTCCCACTCGTCCGCGACGAGCAGGAGCAGGTCGCCTTCCTGGGCCTGCGTCGCGGTGACGATCGCGGCGAGCTCCTCGGCGGAGAGGAACTTGGCGACCGGAGACTCCAGCGCGCCGGCGGCGGCGACCCGCATCCACACCAGGCCCTTGGCACCCAGCTTCTTGGCACGGTCGGTCAGCGTGTCGAGCGCCTTGCGGTTGTGGGTGGCCGACCCACCGGGCACCCGGATGCCCTTGATCGCGGGAGCACCCGCGAAGGCCTTGAAACCACTGTTCCCGAAGATCGCGGTGAGCTCGACGAGCTCCATCCCGAAACGCAGGTCCGGCTTGTCGACACCGAACCGGTTCATGGCGTCGTGCCAGGTCAGCCGCTCGATCGGGGGCATCGCCCGCCCGGAGCCCGCGACGGCGGCCCCGGCCGCGGCCAGCACGGCCGAGGAGACCACGCCAAGGACATCGTCCACGTCGACGAAGCTCATCTCCAGGTCGAGCTGGGTGAACTCGTACTGGCGGTCGGCGCGCAGGTCCTCGTCCCGCAGGCAGCGGGCGAGCTGGAAGTACCGGTCCATCCCGCCGACCATCAGCAGCTGCTTGAACAGCTGGGGCGACTGCGGCAGGGCGTAGAAGCTGCCCGGGAACTGCCGGGACGGGACCACGAACTCGCGGGCGCCCTCCGGCGTCGACGGCATCAGCAGCGGCGTCTCCACCTCGACGAAGCCGCTGTCGGCGAACGCGGAGCGCAGGGCGCCGAGCACGGCCGAGCGGGTGCGCAGGTTGCGCTGCATCCGCTCGCGGCGCAGGTCGAGGTAGCGGTAGGCGAGCCGGGTGCCCTCCTCGACGGAGTCGGCCCGGTCGTCGAGCGGGAACGGCGGCGGCGTCGCGGTGGAGAGCACCTCGACCGAACAGTCCGTCAGCTCGACGTCACCCGTCGCCAGTCCTGGGTTGGCGGTGCCCTCGGGCCGGACGGAGACGGTGCCGGTGATTCGCAGGACGTACTCGGAGCGGGCGTCGACCGAGCCGTCGACGACGCACTGCAACAGCCCGGAATGGTCCCGCAGGTCGACGAACATCAGCGACTGGCCGTGCTGGCGCCGGTGGGCGACCCACCCGCACACCGTGACCCGCTGGCCGGCATTGTCCAGCCGCAGATCGCCGCACAGGTGGGTACGCATCGCCGTGCTGTGCGTTCCGGGCGTGCTGGAGGCTGTCGACATTGCCATCCGTCCTGTATCACTGCGTGCCGCTGTCACTGGGTGCCGCTGTCACGACACCACGAATCAGAGGAATCCTGTATCTCGAGATACGTGATGCCTGCCGGCGACCCTATCGGAAGGACGCCCGTTGATCGGCCGCGCGGCGGCCTCAGCGGCGCAGGGCCCGGATGAAACGCGCCGCCTCGGCGCGCATCCGGTTCGGGATTCGCAGGATCTGACGCCCGCTGGGCGTTGTGAGCTCCACCACGATCACCTCGCCGTGGCGCAGGCCGCGGGACGCGGACACATCGCGCCGGTCGAGCGAGACGTCGAACCAGTCACCTTCGCGGGGGAACGGCGCGACCACGAGAAGGCGCCGCGTCGTCAGCAGAATCCAGCGCGACATTCCGAGCCGATGCCCCATGAAACGCTCGGCCTTCGCGACGACACGCCCGCCACCTGCAGGATCGGTCATCCGGCCACGGAGCACGACCTCGATGAACTCGCCCTCTTCCAGAGGGACCCGAGGGGGCTTGCGGACAGCGGACACGAGCGCCACCCCTCCAGTGTGCTCCGCGTACGCCACGTCGTGGCGTGTAGTGGGCCACCCCGGTGTGGTCGGAGCGTGCCCGTACAGTCGCCTGGTGGCGGAACGTGGCAGCATCGGCGGGCAACCAGGGGCGGAGGCCGAGGCCTCGGCCGCCCGGCTGGCCGGTGTCACCGGGGTGGATCGGCATGACGTGGCAATCGTGCTGGGGTCGGGCTGGCGACCTGCCGCCGACGTCCTGGCGCGCGCCGGTGGGGACGTCATCGACATCCCCTTCTCCGACCTGGGCGGCTTTCCGGTGTCGGAGGTGTCCGGGCACACGCCCAAGGTCCGCTCCATCCAGGTCGGCGGAAAATGGCTGCTGGTCTTCCTCGGCCGGGTGCACCCCTACGAGGGCCATGACCTCACCAGGGTCGTGCACACCGTCCGCACCGCGCGTGCCGCGGGTGCCCGTACCGTGATCCTGACGAACGCGGCCGGCGGGCTCCGGTCGGACATGTACGTCGGCCAGCCGGTGCTGATCGCCGACCATCTCAACCTGACCGGCCGCTCCCCGCTGGTAGGCCCGCTGTTCACCGACCTCACCGACGCCTATTCGCCGCGGCTGCGCTCGCTCGCGCGCACCATCGAGCCCGGCCTGGCCGAAGGTGTCTACGCCGCGCTGCCCGGCCCCCACTACGAGACACCGGCGGAGATCCGCATGCTGCGCGGCCTCGGTGCCGATCTCGTCGGAATGTCCACGGTGCACGAGACGATCGCCGCCCGTGCCCTCGGGCTGGAGGTGCTGGCGCTGTCCCTGGTGTCGAACCTGGCCGCGGGGATGACCGGCACGCCGCTGAGCCACACCGAGGTGCTTGCCGCGGGTGCCGCCGCGGCCGAGCGGATGGGCTCGATCCTCGCGAAGATCGTCCCGTCGCTGTGACGCCCCGCTGCCGCGACGTCCCCTGCCGTGGCGTTGTGAAAGCGCGTTGAACCGCGAGCCGCCCGGACCGCCCGGCCGGCCCGGCGTGCCTGACCTGCCCGGACCGCTGGCGGCGCAGGTCGCCTCCTGGCTGCGCGGCGACCCGGACCCGGATGACCGGGCCGAACTGGCCCGGCTGGTCGCCGCGGGGGACGTCGAAACGGTTGCCGGCTGCTTCGCCGGCCCGCTGGCCTTCGGCACCGCCGGGCTGCGCGGGCCGCTGCGGCCCGGGCCCGCCGGTATGAACACCGCCGTGGTGCGCCGGACCACGGCCGGCCTCGCGCAGTGGCTGCGCGGCCGGGCCGGTGGGGCGGACCCGACGGTGGTCATCGGCTACGACGCGCGCCGGCGGAGCGACCGGTTCGCGCTCGACGCCGCGCGGGTGCTGGCCGGTGCCGGGGCGCGGGCGCTGCTGCTACCGGCACCCACGCCCACACCCGTGGTGGCCTTCGCGGTCCGCCACCTCGCCGCCGACGCCGGAATCGTCATCACGGCCAGCCACAATCCGGCCGCCGACAACGGCTACAAGGTGTATCTGGCCGGTTTCGGCGGGGGAACGCGCAGCGGGGAATCCGCCGGCGGGGGACCTGCCGGCAGGGGAACCGGCGCCGGGGATCCCGGGCATGGCGCCCAGCTCGTCACACCAGCCGACGCCGAGATCGAACACACGATCGCGGCTGTCGGCCCGGCGGTGGACGTCCCTCTCGCCGACCACTGGCACCGCCTGGACGACTCGATCGTCGCCGCGTACGTCGAGGGCGCGGTGACCGCGGTCGGCGAGGTTGGCGCCGGTCCGGCTGGTGCTGCTGCAGGTCCGGCCGATGCTGCCGGCGCTGCTGGTACGGCCCGTGGCGCTGGCGCGGCCCGGAACGCCGGTGCGCCGGACGTGGTGGGCGGCCCGCCGCCGCTGTGCGTCGCCTACACGCCGCTGCACGGGGTGGGGGCGGACGTGGTCGACGCGGTGTTCCGCCGGGCCGGTCTGGCTGCCCCCGTCGCCGTCGCCGACCAGCGGGAACCCGATCCGGCCTTCCCGACGGTGCCGTTCCCGAATCCGGAGGAGCCCGGCGCCCTGGACGCGGTCCTCGCGCTCGGCGAGCGTCTGGGAGCCGACCTGGTGCTGGCGAACGACCCGGACGCCGATCGCTGCGCCGCCGCGGTCGGCCGCCGTGTCCTCACCGGGGACGAGGTCGGCCTGCTGCTCGCCGAGCAGGTGCTGCGGGAGCGGCCTGGACCGGTAGCCACCACCATCGTCAGCTCGTCGGCGCTGCGGGAGCTGGCGCGCCGGTACGGGGTGCCCTGCGTGGAGACACTGACCGGCTTCAAGTGGATCATGCGGGCGGATCCGCGCCTGGCGTTCGGCTACGAGGAGGCCCTGGGCTACGCCGTCGCGCCCGACCTGGTCCGGGACAAGGACGGCATCACCGCCGCCCTGGCCCTGGCACACGCCGCGCTCCGTGCGAAGCGCGCCGGCCGGACGCTGCTCGACGTCCTGGACGACCTGTGCCGCCAGGTGGGCGTCTTCGCCACCGGTCAGGTCGCCGCTCGCTTCACCGACCTCGCCGCGATCGACGCGGTGATGGGCGCGCTGCGTGCGTCGCCGCCGTCGCACCTCGGCGGCCGGGCGGTCAGCGCGGTACGCGACCTGCTCGACGGACCCATCGAACCTGCCGGACCCACCGGACCTGCCGGAGGTTCCGGGTCCGCCGGAGGCGTCGGGGCTGCCGGGCCGGACGGTGAAAGCTTGCCGGCCGCCGACGTGCTGATCTTTCATCTGGCCGGCGCCGCCCGCGTCGTCGCCCGCCCGAGCGGGACGGAACCCAAGCTCAAGCTCTATCTGCAGACCGTGGTGGGCCCGGCGGACATCGCGGCCATCGGGCTGCCCGCCGCCCGGCGGCGGGCCGAGTCCGAACTCGCGGCGCTGCGCGACGACCTCCGGGCACTGCTGCGGCTCTAGCGGCTTCAGCGCGACGGCAGCGCGCGGAGCCGCCTGACAACCCCGAGAGTTGAGGATATTGGTTGCCAGAGAGCCTGTCGCAGATCGGTGCCAATCAAGATCGCTGGTCGGTGGGCGGGGAGGTCCGCACTCCACGAACGCGGCCGGGCCTACGCGAGCCCGGCGGCCCGGTTTGACGAGTCGCAAGAGTGAACGATTTTGGTCGTTCTGACGACCAAAATCCTCAAGTCCTGCGGGTTGTCAGGTGAATCTGCGCCCCTTTTGCCACTCTTGAGGTGTGAATCGTCGGTGCTGCACGGCGGTGCGGAATCCTCGATGGGTGGCCGTGCGGGTGGGATTCGCATTCCGTCAGCACGGCTGCGCCAAGCCCCAACCGGTGGCCCGGATCCGCCGCGTCTCAGGATTCTGCTACAGGCTCCAGCCCGGTACCCGTGTCAGCTCGGCGGAGACGACGTCAGAGCCGGGTCAGGTCGATCCTGACCGGGAACGGTGCGACGGCGTCGACGACGCCCGTGAAGACCTCACCGGCGTGGTAGGCCCGACTCGCCGGGTCGAGGACGTGGGTGCAGACGACGGGGACTCCGGCGGGCGGCTGCTCGACCCGCCAGTAGTAGGAGATGCCGGCCTTCGCGTACTGCTCGGCCTTGACGATCCGGTCGGTCGTCTCCGAGCCGGGCGAGACGACCTCGACGACGAGCAGGATGTGCTCGGGGCGGGCCGGCATGATGTCGATCGTGTCGGCGCGGTAGACGGTGACATCGGGGCGCCGGTTCGTCAGCGGCGCGTCCTGAAGCCGGACGTCGAAGTCGAAGTCGGCGTTCCAGCCCGGCCCGGCCGCGGCTTCCAGGGCGACGGCGAGAATCTTGATCAGCCGGTTGTGGCGTTTGGACGCGCTGGGGCTCACGACGATCATCCCGTCCACGATCTCGATGCCCGCGCACTGCTCCGGGGACCAGGAGTCGTACTGGTCGGCAGTGATCTGCTGGTGCATCCAGGCAGGGGCGATCATCTCGGCGGTGATGGCGCACCTCCTCGCGATGGCTGGCGGGCGTGAACCTCCGGACCAGCGTAACGCCCGAGCCGGCTGTCGCCGGCGGGGTTGCGGCCGGCCGGCCCGGCCCGGCATCCGGATCAGACCGGCCTGACGCCGGGATCACCGGCCAGCCGGCCAGCCGGTCAGCCGGCCAGCTCAGACCGGGATGTCGGCCAGAATGTCCTTGGTCGCCGAGAGCCCGAGGCGGGTGGCCCCGGCCTCGAGGAACGCCAGAGCCTGTGGCGCGGTGCGGATGCCTCCGGACGCCTTCACGCCCAGCCGGCCGCCGACCGCCGCCACCATCGCCCGGACCGCGCGCAGCGACGCGCCGCCGGCGGCGTGGAAGCCGGTCGAGGTCTTCACGTACTCGGCCCCGCCGCTCTCGGCGGCCCGGCAGGCGGCCGCGATGCACTCGTCGGGCAGCAACGCGGTCTCCAGGATCACCTTGAGGATCACATGCGGCGGCACCGACAGCCGCACCTCGGTGATCTCGGTCTCGATGGCGCGCCAGTTCTCATCCATGGCGTTCGCGATGTCGATGACCATGTCGATCTCGGTGGCCCCGTCGGCGACCGCGCGGCGGGCCTCCTCGGCCTTGATCACCGTGAGGCCCGTGCCGTGCGGGAAGCCCACAACGGAGGCCACCGCGAACGAGGGCTCGTCGTCCTTGCCCGCCTGTCGTGCGCTCGCTGCGGCCAGATACACGTGGGTCGGCGCGACGCAGACGGTGCCGACACCGAGCTTCGCCGCGTCCGTGCACAGGTTGACGATCTCCTCGCCGGTCGTCTCCGGGCGTAGCAGCGTGTGATCGATGATCTTCGCGAGGTCGGCGCGGCGAAGGGCGGCCGGAGGTGTGGCCGCGTCGTCGCCCGACGCGGGACGATCCGGAACGGTGGGGTCCGTCGGCATACCTGGCATCATCGCTCATCGAAAAACCGGACCCAAAAGTCTCCCGGCAGGAGCCAACCGTGCAGGTACAGGTCGTCGACCATCCGCTGGCAGCCGTGGCACTCACCGTGATGCGCGACGAGCGGACGGCGCGTCCCCAGTTCCGCGCTGCCCTGCACGACCTGGCGATGATGCTGGTCTACGAGGCCGCTCGCGGCCTGCCGACCATGCCCGTCTCGGTGACCACGCCGCTGACCACCACCACCGGTGTGGTGCTCGCCGCTGAGCCGGTGGTCGCCCCGGTGCTGCGGGCCGGCCTGGGCATGCTGCCGGCCGCGCTCACGGTCATGCCGGACGCCCGCACGGCCTTCATCGGGCTCGCCCGGGACGAGGCGACGTTCGAGCCCAGGGTCTACCTGGAGTCGGTGCCCGCCGACCTGGCCGGGCGGCCGGTCTTCATGCTCGACCCGATGCTGGCAACCGGTGGATCGGCGTTGCACGCGCTGCGGCTGCTCACGGCCCGCGGTGCCACCGGCATCGTGGTGGTCTCGGCCGTCACCGCGCCCGAAGGTCTCACCGCACTCGAAAAGAGTGGTCTCGACGTCCGCGTCGTCACGGCCGCGGTGGACGAGAACCTGAACGACGTCGCGTATATCGTGCCCGGCCTCGGCGACGCCGGCGACCGCCTCTACGGCGCCGTGTGACCGGCGCGGCGATCTGGCCGCGCCCCCAGCGGCCTCATCCGAATCCGAGGGGGACGAGCACGGAGGAGGCATCGGTGCTTCCGGCGCTCGTGTCGCCGTTGACGACAAGGCTGA
Organism: Frankia sp. CcI49; assembly: GCF_001983215.1. Classification (NCBI taxonomy): domain Bacteria; kingdom Bacillati; phylum Actinomycetota; class Actinomycetes; order Frankiales; family Frankiaceae; genus Frankia; species Frankia sp. CcI49. The sequence continues at coordinate 66,032 of NZ_MOWP01000017.1, read as the reverse complement.
CCGCGGTGTCAGGCACCGCGTCGGACACGTCGCTCTCGGCGACCATGCCGAACGTGACGCTCTGGTCGGCGACAATGCTCTGGTCGGGGGCAGTGCTCAGGTCGGTGAACTCATACCTGTCCTTCCGGGCCAACGGCTGCAGAGCCATATCGCATTTGTCCGTCGTCCTGTCGACCAGCTCGGCGGCGGAGACGTAGAACCTGTCCGTGAACGGGTACGCGCAGCCGTCATCCATCCCGGCGGCGAAACTCTTCGGGACGGCTATGAGACTGCCGAAGTAGTCGCCCGCGATCGGAGTCGGTGCTGGTCGGTCCTTCTGCAGGTTGTGCACCTCGATCAGGAAAGCCAGTTTGTGAAAGCCTGGCCTGGCGATTTCCGTCCCGTCGGTCAAGTTATGCACCATGACAGCACGTGCCTCGTACGCGAAGCCCTGCTTGGTGAACCGCACCCACTGCGCGCCGGCCAGGCGCCGGACCACGGCGGCCTGAAGCTCCTTGTCCTGGAGGTCACCGGACAACGGGCCGGTGCGCTCCGGAACCGTCGCCGACGGGCCGGGCGTCGCGGGTCCGGTGGGCGCGGCGGCTTCCTGCATCGTCGGGCTCGCCGACGGAGGTGACTCTCCGCCCGAGCCGTGGATCGACACGACCGTCGCCACGACGGCGACGACCAGGGCGACGAAAGCACACCCCGCGATCACTGCGCGCCGGGGGAGCCGAGTGCGGGCCTGCCCGCGTGCGCAGGTGACAAGCCGGTCGACGCCGTACAGCTCGACCAGCCTGGACAAGGCGGGCGGCGGCCCTTCGGTCAGCATCGCGCGCAGTGATTCGGTGCCTGCGGCCCGGTCGTCGCGAAGCTGGGCGAGGACTGCGCGCCCCTGCCAGCTGTCTGCCAGTGCGGCCGAGAGATCTCGCCATGTTTGTTGATYGTCGAGGGTCGGCTGCCGATCGTGTGTCACTGGCTTGATCGTCCCCCGTCATGCGACGTCCAGTCATGTTTCGGGTGGCAATGGTAGCGTTCGTCCCACCTTCGGGTGACCTTTTGATCGCCTGCGGTGATGGTGTAGGTCGCGCTCAGGCGGCGGGGTGTGGGTATCTGCCGCGCCTTCGGTGTCTCGGCTGTCGGGTTTTCGGGTCGTGCGGTCGACGTGGCGCGCATCCGGTCGCGCCTGCCTGGTGTGCCAAGTCTGTAACTGATTGTTCTTGTATTGACAAGCCCCTTCTGTTCGGACAACGTGTCTTAAGTTCACTTAGTCGATCGACATAGAGGGTGATCGTCGAGGGTTGCCTCGATCAGCACTTCTTCATCACAGCGCAGTCAACCGGTCACCCGTGCGGAGAAAGGTGCCACCATGCCGGTCGAGTTCATCGGCCTGATCGCCACCCGTCCCGGCTCCGAGGCGAGCAGCCTCACCCCCGGACCGGTCGTGGACCGCGACTACACCCGGSGGTTCGCCGTCGCCCACGAGGACGCCGGCTTCGACCGCGTGCTCATCGGCTACAGCAGCGGCTCGGTCGACAACCTGCAGGTCGCCGCCTACGCCGCGGCGCACACCGAGCGGCTCGGCTACCTGGTCGCGCATCGGCCCGGTGTCGTGTTCCCCACCGTCGCCGCGCGGTACTTCGCGTCGCTCGACCACTTCTCCGCCGGCCGGGTGGCGATCCACATCATCACTGGCGGCAGTGACGCCGAGCAGCGGCGCGACGGCGACTATCTGAGCAAGGACGAGCGCTACGCCCGCACCGACGAGTACCTGGAGATCGTCCGCCGGACCTGGACCGCGACCGAGCCCTTCTCCCACCAAGGGCGTTACTACCAGCTCGAGGACCAGCTGGCCGGAGTGCTTCCGGTGCAGCAGCCGCATCTGCCGATCTACTTCGGCGGCTCGTCCGAGGCGGCCTACCGGGTCGGCGGCCGGCACGCGGACGTCTTCGCGCTGTGGGGGGAGCCGCTCGCCGAAACCGCCCAGCAGATCGCGGCTGTCAACGCCGCCGCCGCTGCCGCCGGCCGCGACACGCCGCCTCGCATCAGCGTGTCGTTCCGGCCGATCCTCGGCGCGACCGAGGAGCTGGCCTGGGAGCGGGCCCACCAGATCCTTGCCTCGACCAGGGCGAACGTCGGGAAGGCAGCCCGGTACTTCAAGGAGTTCCGCGGCTTCACCGGCAACCGCGACGCGCCCCAGAACATCGGCTCGCAACGGCTGCTCGCCGCCGCGGCCAAGGGCGAGCTGCACGACCGGGCGCTGTGGACGCCACTGGCCGCCGCGGTCGGCGGTGGTGGGAACTCCACGGCCCTGGTCGGCACGCCGGAGACGGTGGCCGCGGCCCTGCTCGACTACGTCGACATCGGCGTCACGACGCTGCTGATCCGCGGCTACGACCCGTTGGACGACGCGATCGACTACGGTCGCCACCTGCTGCCGCTCGTGCGCGCGGAGGTGGCCCGGCGTGACCGCGGCGAGGCGGCCCAGCGGGACGACGTCGCACCGGTACCGGCCGCGCTGGCTGCCGCCGCCGCACCCGCTGGAGGCGGGACGCCGGACCCAGCCGGGCTGTGACCAACCCGCCATTGACCAATCGGATTGGGACCGCACGGTCTGCGACCCCACGGTCTGCGACCGCACGGGCGGTGCGCGGTGGGCCGGGCCTGGCGTTGATCGTCGCGGCGGTGGGCCGCCACCGGCGGCTGCTGGCCGCCGGGATCGGTGCTGGCCTGGTCTGGACGGGCACGAAGCTTGCCGCGCCTCCGCTCGTCACGTGGACCATTGACACCGGGGTGCTCGGTGGTGACACGAGCCGCCTGTGGCTCGGGGTAATGCTGTTCGCCGGGCTGGCGGTGGTCGGCGCAGGCTTCGCCGGGCTGCGTCGCTACTACGGGCAGTGCCTGGCCTTCGTGGTGGAGGCCGACCTGCGCGACCGCCTGCTGGCCCGGGTGGTGAGGCTGCCGGCGGCCTTCCATGATCGACACCCGGGTGGGGTCCTGGTCGCCCGGGCGACGACCGACCTGCAGCAGGCTCAGCAGCCCGTGATCAATATTGCGATCATGGTCTCGAACCTGGTGATGCTTGTCGGGGCCGCAGTGCTGCTGGCCTCGATCGATCCGGTGCTGGCGGCGATCGCCCTGGCGCCGGCGGTCGCGGTGTTCGCGGTCGCCGTCCGGTTCACCCGGCGGCTGGGGCCGCGTGCGCTGGACCTGCAGACCAGGCTTGGCCGGCTCGCCAGCACCGTGGAGGAGTCGATCGCGGGCGTGCGCACCACGAAGGGCCTGGGCACCGAGAACGACGAGCGGCGCCGCATCCACGAGCGGGCCGGTGAGGTGCAGCGGGCGGCGCTGCGGCTGAACACGGTGCGCGCCACCTATCAGCCCCTGATCGATCTGCTGCCCGCGTTCGGGCTGGTCGGCGTGCTGTGGATCGGTGGGCTGCGGGTCGCGCACGGCTCCCTGACGGTCGGCGAGCTGGTCCAGTTCAGCTACTTCGGGCTCGTGATCGTCGGCCCGCTGCGCATAGCCGGGATGACCGCGTCCCAGCTCAAGCGCGCGGTGGTCTCGGCCGGCCTGGTGGCCGCGGTCCTCGACGAGCGTCAGGAAGCGTCGCAGAGACGGCCGGCACCGGCACCGGCACCGGCCCCGGCCCCGGCACCGGCGACCAGACCGGCCGGGGGCGACCCCACCCGCTCGACCGGGCGGGTGGCGGGCGGGCTGGACGTCCGCTTCGAGGGCGTGACGTTCGGCTACGGCCCGGGACGTCCCGTCCTGCGGGATCTCGACCTCGTGGTGCGGGCTGGCGAGTGCGTCGCCGTGGTCGGGGCTACGGGCAGCGGCAAGACCACGCTCGGGGCCCTGGTGCCGCGGTTCTACGAGGTCGATGCCGGCCGGATCCTCGTCGGCGGGCGCGATGTCCGGCAGTGGCCCCTCGCCGAACTGCGTGCCCAGCTCGGCGTCGGCTTCGAAGACGCCTTCCTGTTCAGCGGGACGGTCCGCGACAACCTCCGCCTCGGCGCGCCCGAGGCCGACGACACGCGGCTGCGGGTCGCCGTCCGGCTGGCCGGGGCACAGGATGTGGTGGCGGGGCGTCCCGGCGGCTACGACGCGGCCGTCGGTGAACGCGGACTCGACCTGTCCGGTGGCCAGCGCCAACGGCTGGCACTGGCTCGCGCGCTGGTCGCGGACCCGCCGGTGCTTCTGCTGGACTCGCCGACCAGCGCGGTGGACCCGGCGAAGGAAGCCGAGATCGTCGCATCCCTGGCGACGGTGATCCAGGGCCGCACGACGCTGCTCGTCGCGCACCAGCCCGCGGTGATCGCCCTCGCCGACCGGGTCGTGCTGCTCGACGGCGGCCGGGTGTCGGACCTCGGTACCCACGACGACCTGCTCACCCGATCTCCGCGCTACCGCCAGGTGCTGGCCGCGCACCCCGGCGGCGCGCTCCCCGGCGGCACGCTCCCTGGGAGTACGCACCCCGGCGGGGCGCACTCCGGCGACACGCACTCCGGCGGCGTGGACCGCGCCGTCTCGGTGACGCCATGACGTCCACCGCAGGCGCCGGTCTCGCGGTGCGGACCCTGGCGGTGCTGCGACCGCGCTGGGCGGCGGTCGCGCTGGCCGCGCTGCTGCTCGTCGCGACCACGGCCACGTCGCTGGCGGGGCCCTGGATCCTGCGCTACGCCGTCGACAACGGGCTGGTCGGCGACCATCCCGACACCGGCGTGGTCACCCGTGCCGGCCTGCTCTACCTGGGCCTGGCGGTTGCCGGCCTGGCGATGGCCCGCGTGCAGGTCAGGCTGGTGGGCTGGATCGGCGAATGGCTGGTGCGCGAGCTGCGCAGCCGGGCCGCCGACCACGTGCTGGCGATGTCGGTGCGTTACTTCGACCGCACACCGGCCGGGGTGCTGGTGTCGCGCCTGACCGCCGACATCGACGCACTGCAGGACGTCGTCCAGCTCGGCATCGTGCCGTTCGCGCAGGCGGTGCTCACTCTCATGTTCCTGGCCGTCGTGCTGGTGGCCCTGTCCTGGCAGCTCGCGCTGGTCTGCCTGCTGCCCGCGGTCGCGTTGATCGCGGCGACGGTGTGGTTCCGCCGTGCCTCCCGCGCGGCGTTCGCCGCGGTCCGCGACCGCGTCGCCGACACGGTGGCCGCGCTGACCGAGCGGCTCGCCGGGCTGCGGGTGGTGCGGGCGTTCCGCCAGGAGGCCGGCACGACCGAGCTGTTGCTGGCGCGCAGCCGCAGGCAGCTCGACGCCAACGTCACCGCGGTGCGCGTCCAGTCCTTCTACCTCGCCGCCATGGAGTTCGCCACCGTGGGCAGCATCGCCGCGGTGCTGGCCGTCGGCGGCGTGCTGGCCGCGCGGGACGCGGTGACCATCGGGACCCTCAGCGCGTTCGTTCTCTACCTGCTGCTCGCCTTTGAGCCGGTGCAGTCGCTGAGCTTCCTGGTCACCGTCCTGGAGTCGGCGGCCGCCGCGCTGCGCAAGATCTACGCGCTGCTCGACGAGCCGGTGGACGTCCCGGAGGGCTCCCGGGAGCTGGTGCGCACCGGCCCGCTCGCCGCCGAGGGCGTCGGCTTCCGCTACGGGGACGGCCAGCCGGACGTCCTGCGGGGAGTGGACCTGACGCTGCGGCCCGGGGAGCGGGTGGCGCTCGTCGGGCCGACCGGGGCCGGCAAGTCGACCCTCGCGAAGCTGATGGCCCGGCTGTTCGACCCCACGGCCGGCCGGGTCAGCTACGCCGGGGTGGACGTCCGGGAGGCGACCTGGCCGGCGCTGCGCTCGCGGGTCGTGATGGTCGCCCAGGACGGCCAGCTCACCGCCGGCACCCTCGCGCACAACCTGCGTGCGGTGCGGCCCGGTGCGACCGACGACGAGCTGGCCGGGGCGCTGGCGGCGGTCGGTGCCGGCAACTGGCTGGCCGGCCTGCCCACCGGCCTGGCCACGCCGGTGGGGGAGGGCGGCTCGCTGCTGTCCGCCGGTGAGCGGCAGCTGGTCGCGCTGGCCCGGGTCTGCCTGCTCGACGCGGACGTCGTCGTGCTCGACGAGGCGACCTCCGGCCTGGACCCGGGCACGGAGAGGCTGGTGGAGGCCGCTCTCGTCGCTGCGACGGCCGGCCGGACCGTGCTCGTGGTGGCACACCGGACGTCAACGGTGCGCGGCGCGGACCGGGTCGTCGCCGTCAACGCCGGCGGCGTGACCGACCTCGGCGCCCCGCGCGACACCACCCGTCAGTACCTCGACCAGCACTGAACCCTTTCCATCTCACACCTGTCGGGCGCGCTCGCGGCAGGTCGGAGCGCCGATCACTCCGTGGGGGGGAAGACGGGCGGGAAACCGTGCTGCTCCAGCCTCCGGTTGCGGAAGTAGCCGCTGGTGGCGAGACCCAGGCCGACGCCGGAGAGCAGCAGGAACACGACGATGGTGATCCGGACGCTGAGCTGGCCGGGCAGCAGGGCGAACACCACCGCGAAGGGGAGCATGAGGACGAAGGGCCGCAACGCCTGGCGTAGCCGCCACCCCGACCCGGTGAGGTCGTGCGAGACCCAGTCGTTGTACCGCGGCGGGAGCGTGCCGCCGAGCAGGTAGTGCATTCTGCCGCCGAGCGGTGGGCTTTCCCGCGCCCGCGTGCCGCCGCCCGCAGGAGTCTCCGGCCCGGTGGCCACCGCTGCGGCCGAGCCGGCCGCCGGGTCGGAGGTCGAGCCGGTGTCGACTACCGGTGAGTCGCCCTCGGCCTCGGCCGATACCGGTGAGTCGGCCGCGGCCGCGGTAGAGGTCGAGTCAGCCTCGGCCGGAACCGCCTCGGCTGGAACCGCTCGGGCGGGTTCCGCGTCGGTATCGGGATGCTGGGCCTGACCGTCCATAGCTAGAGCCTACGGACGCCAGGACCGCCCCAGCGCGGCGTGCCGTCCACGAATCGGCGGGTGTCGCGTGCCGTTCGCCGTCTCCTGCCACCGGGCCCGCCCACGCCTCCTGCCGCCAGGCCCGCCCGTGTCCGCGCGCACCTGCGTGGCGCCCCGCAACGGCAGCGGCGGCGCTCCCGCCCGTGAGGGAGGGAACGCCGCCGCAGGTGCCCGTCGGGCGAGATCAGTCCTTGATCTCGCAGAGAACGGCGCCGCTGGTCACGACAGCCCCGACCGCTGCCGTGAGCCCGCCGACGGTTCCCGCGCGGTGGGCGTTGATGGGCTGCTCCATCTTCATCGCCTCGAGCACGACGATCAGATCGCCGGCCTCGACGGTGTCACCGTCGCTGACCGCGACCTTGACGATGGTGCCCTGCATCGGGCTCGTCAGGGCATCGCCGGTGACCTTGGAGGCAGCCTTGCCGGCGGACCGGCGCTTCGGCGCGGAACCCGCCGTGGCCGCGCCACCGCCACCGCCCGCGCCGAAACCGGCGGGCAGCACGACCTCGAGACGCTTGCCGCCGACCTCGACGACCACCGTCTCCCGCGGATCGGTGGCGGTGTCCGCATCGGTGCCACCGGTGAAGGGCGGGATGGTGTTGTCGAACTCGGTCTCGATCCAGCGGTTGTGCACCCGGAACGGCTCGTCCGCGGCCTCCGGGGCGAACGCCAGGTCACGGACCACCGCGCGGTGGAACGGCAGCGCGGTGGCCATGCCCTCGACGACCATCTCGTCGAGAGCGCGGCGGGCCCGCTCCAGGGCCTCCTGGCGGCTCGCGCCGGTGATGATGAGCTTGGCGAGCAGGGAGTCGAACGCCCCGCCGATCACGCTGCCGCTCTCGACACCGGTGTCCAGCCGAACACCGGGGCCGGCCGGGGCGGTGAACGTGGTGACGGTGCCCGGGGCCGGGAGGAAGTTGCGGCCGGGGTCCTCGCCGTTGATGCGGAACTCGATCGAGTGCCCACGCGGGGTGGGGTCGACCGGGTTGAGCGCCTCGCCCTCGGCGATGCGGAACTGGGCGCGGACCAGGTCGACGCCGGAGGTCTCCTCCGTCACCGGGTGCTCGACCTGGAGGCGCGTGTTGACCTCCAGGAAGCTGATCATCCCGTCCTTGGCGACGAGGAACTCCACGGTGCCCGCGCCGACGTAGCCGGCCTCGCGCACGATCTTCTTGGACGCCTCGTAGAGCTCGGTGTTCTGGGCCTCGGTGAGGAACGGCGCGGGCGCCTCCTCGACGAGCTTCTGGTAGCGGCGCTGCAGCGAGCAGTCGCGGGTGCCGACGACGACGACGTTGCCGTGGGTGTCGGCGAGCACCTGCGTCTCGACATGGCGCGGCTGGTCCAGGTAGCGCTCGACGAAGCATTCGCCGCGGCCGAAGGCGGCGACCGCCTCGCGCACGGCGCTCTCGAACAGCTCGGGCAGTTCCTCGGCGGTCCACGCGACCTTGAGGCCGCGGCCACCACCGCCGAACGCCGCCTTGATGGCGACGGGCAGACCGTGCTCGTTCGCAAAGGCGACGACCTCGTCCACACCGGCCACCGGATCGGCGGTGCCCGGGGCGAGCGGGGCGCCGACGGCGAGCGCGATGTGCCTGGCGGCGGTCTTGTCACCGAGCCGGCGAATGGCCTCCGGCGGCGGGCCGATCCAGGTCAGACCCGCGGAGATCACGGCCTCGGCGAAATCCGCGTTCTCGGAGAGGAAACCGTAGCCGGGGTGCACCGCGTCCGCGCCGGAGCTGGCGCAGGCCTGCAGAATCTTGTCGATTCTCAGGTACGAGTCACCGGGGGTCGACCCACCCAGCGCGTAGGCCTCGTCGGCGACCCGAACATGCATGGCGTCAATGTCGGGCTCCGCATACACGGCGACGCTGGAATAACCCGCGTCGCGGCAGGCCCGCGCCACCCGGACGGCAATTTCGCCCCGGTTGGCGATGAGGATCTTACGCACATTCCTCCCGTCTCGTCCGGCCTGAGTCTGGGCGAGTCGGGCCGTACCGTGTTCCTTCTTTGCCGGCAGCGGTGAAACAAATTAGCCCACCGCCGGCCCGCACGCCGGTTGTTCTCACATAACCGATTTGTCAACTACCTGCCGGGAAGCGCTGGCCGGCCGTGCGGGCCGACCGGCTCCATGCTCCCGGGCCGGCGGTCAGCCTGCCACGCATGGCCAGCGCCGGGTCGGCCCAGGTGGATCTGGCCCGAACCGCCGGCGGGCCCGACGCGGCCCGCGCGGCCAGCACGGCCACGAGCGCCGCGATCTCCTCCGGCGAGGCGTCGCCGCGGACCAGCCGCAGGTGCGCCCGGCCCGCGGGCTCTTCGGGTCTGTCTGCCACCGGCCGCCCTCCTCGGTACTTCGTCCGTGGTCCCGCTTCGGACCCGCGCTGTCTGCCTCGATGCTGCGCATGCTCCCGGCCCCCGCGGACCGGCCGGCCGCTACAGCGGGATGTTGCCGTGCTTCTTCGGCGGCAGCGTCGCGCGCTTGGTGCGCAGCAGGCGCAGTGCCCGGATGACCTCGCGCCGCGTGACCGAGGGCTGGATGACCGCGTCGAGGTAGCCGCGCTCCGCCGCGATGTACGGCGTAGCGAAGTGCTCGTTGTAGTCGTCGATCAGTTCGGCCCGGCGATCGTCGGGCGCATCCGAGCCCGCGAGCTCGCGGCGGTAGATGATGTTCACGGCGCCGCGGGCGCCCATGACCGCGATCTCCGCGGTCGGCCAGGCGAGGTTGATGTCGGCGCGCAGGTGCTTGGAACCCATGACGTCGTACGCGCCGCCGTAGGCCTTCCGGGTGATGACGGTGACCTTGGGAACGGTCGCCTCGGCGTAGGCGTAGATGAGCTTGGCGCCGCGCCGGATAATGCCGTTCCATTCCTGCGAGGTACCCGGCAGGAATCCGGGGACGTCCACGAACGTCAGTACCGGGATGTTGAACGCGTCGCAGGTACGCACGAAGCGTGCGGCCTTCTCGCTGGCGTCGATGTCCAGGGTGCCGGCGAACTGCATCGGCTGGTTGGCGACGACACCGACCGAGCGGCCGTCGATCCGACCGAAGCCGACAATCATGTTCGGTGCGAACTGGGCGTGGACCTCGAGGAAGTCCTCCTCGTCCAGAACCCGCTCGATCACGTGGTGCATGTCGTACGGGGTGTTCGGCGAGTCCGGAATGAAGGTGTCGAGCTCGGTGTCCACCTCCGCCTCGACATCGGCCACCTCGGCGTAGGCGGGCACCTCGTCCATGTTGTTCGAGGGCAGGTAGGACAGCAGCGCCCGGGCCAGCTCCAGGCAGTCGTTCTCGTCGGCGGCCTGGAAATGGGCGACGCCGCTGCGCGAGTTGTGCGTGTGCGCTCCGCCCAGCTCCTCCATGCCGACGTCCTCGCCGGTGACCTCTTTGATCACGTCGGGGCCGGTGATGAACATGTGGCTGGTCTGGTCGACCATCAGGGTGAAGTCGGTGATCGCGGGCGAGTACACCGCGCCCCCGGCGCACGGCCCCATGATCAGTGAAAGCTGCGGGACGACACCCGAGGCCATCACGTTGCGGTAGAAGATCTCGCCGTACAGGCCGAGCGAGACGACGCCCTCCTGGATGCGCGCGCCGCCGGAGTCGTTGATCCCGACGACCGGCACCCCGGTCCGCAGCGCGAGGTCCATGATCTTGACGATCTTCTCGCCGAAGACCTCGCCCAGGCTCCCGCCGAAGACGGTGAAGTCCTGGCTGAACACACAGACCTGGCGGCCGTCCACCGTCCCGTAGCCGGTCACGACGCCGTCGCCGTACGGGCGGTTGCGGTCCAGCCCGAAGTCGTGCGAACGGTGCCGGGCGAAGGCATCCGTCTCGACGAAGGAACCCGGGTCGAGGAACGCCTCGATCCGCTCCCGCGCCGTCATCTTGCCCTTGGCGTGCTGCGCGTCCACCGACCGCTGCGAACCGGCATGGACAGCCTCTTCGGTCACGGCCTGCAATCGAGCAAGCCGGCCGGCGGTGCTGTGCGGTTCGGGCGTGGGTTCGTGCGCGGAAGCCGGGAGAGCCATAGAGCGAAGCGTACGGCGGGCGGTGGCCCACGCGCTCGATTGATGTGGAGACCGTCTCACTTGGCCTCTGGGAAGGTAGTCCCGTGCCCGCTGTGCCGATCGACTCAGATGGACGACCAACACCCCCGTTTGATCCCGCCTCCGGAGCCTGCGCCGCAGGTCGCGGGCCTGATGATGGGCTTGTGACCGCTTCCGCGCCCGGGCGCCGGCCGGAGCTTGCGGGGCTGCGCCGCCCGCTGGGCGCGGGGGCGCTCGGGCCGCCGCTCGCGCGGCTCGGCGTCGTCCTGGCCGTGGTCGACGAGATCGACTCGACGAACGCGGAGCTCGTCCGCCTCGCCCGCGGGGTCCGGGGCTCGACGGGGCTGCCGGTGCCGACGGACCGAGGAGCCGCGGTGATGCCGCCAGGCGGCGTCCCAGCCAGCCCGGCCAGCGACCCGGTCGATGAGCTGGCCGGTGAGCTGGCCAGTGATCCGGTGGTCGTCCTCGTCGCGGAGCGGCAGAGCGCCGGGCGGGGGCGCATGGACCGGTCGTGGCAGTCCGCGGTCGGCGCCGGGCTCATGGTGTCCGTGCTCGTCCGCCCGGCCGTCGCCACCCGCTGGCTGGGCTGGCTGCCGCTGGTCGTCGGCACGTCACTGGTGCGGACCCTGCGCTCGTACGCGCGGCTGCCGGCGGTGCTCAAATGGCCGAACGACCTGCAGGTGGACGGCGAGAAGCTCGGCGGGATCCTGGTGGAGCTCGCACCCGGCCCAGGGGTCCCCCCGGCGGCCGTCATCGGCTTCGGGCTGAACGTGACCGCGCTGGCCGACGAGCTGCCGGAGCGCTCGACCAGCCTGCTGCTGCGGGACGTCGAGCCGGCCCTGCTGGACCGTGGGCGGCTCCTCACCGCGCTCCTCACCGACCTGGTCGGCGCGATCTCCCGGTGGGAGCAGGCGCCCGACGGGGCCCGCGGTGAGTACCGGGAGGTCTGCACGACCCTGGGCCGCCTCGTGCGGGTCGAGCTTCCCGACGGGACGTCCGTCCGGGGGACGGCCACCGACGTGGACGAGTTCGGCCGGCTCGTGGTCGACGGCCGCGCGTTCAGCGCCGCCGACGTGATCCATCTGCGTTGACCAGGCGCCGTGCGGAGGGGCGCCGCGCGAAGTTGACCGGGGACCGCGCGAAGTTGACCGGGCGCTGCGCGAAGTTGCCTGGGTGCTGAGCGAGCACTGCTGGGACAGGCCTGTCCGGGATGCGAAGATCTGGCGGTGGCGTTTCCGGACGACGTTCTGACCGACGACGAAGAGGTGGTTCTCCACCTGCATCCGCACTGGGGCAGCCTGGTGCTGCCCGTGCTCTCCGTCGTCACCGCGCTCGCGCTGATGACCCTCGGGGTCTTCTTCGTGCCTGACAACTTCGCGAGGGAGGCGCTCCAGTACCTCGTCCTGGCACTGGGGCTGGCCGCCATCGGGTACTTCGGTGTGGCGCCCTGGCTGCGCTGGATCACGACGCACTTCGTGTTCACCACCGAGCGGCTGATCATCCGTGAGGGCGTCGTGAACCACACCGGCCGCGACATCCCGCTCGTCTGGCTCAGCAACGTCTCCTGGGACCAGTCGTTGCCCGACCGGCTGGTGGGTGCCGGAACACTGTCGATCGAGAGCGCCGGCCAGCGTGGGCCGATCATCCTCACCCACGTCCCGCGGGTCGAGGGGGTGTACGCCACGCTGCGCGAGCTCGCCGACGCGGCCGATCTCCGCCGGCGTTCCGGCGGCTGACGTCCCGGGCGGCTGACGGAGCCGCCCGGGAAGGACGTCAGAGCGGGTCGAACGTGCGCCACCAGGTGATCAGGCCGGTCGGGTCGTCGGTCGCGGCGATGAAGCCGACCCGCTCGCGGTCGATCGTCCAGTAGGCGGTGAAGCGGCCCGCCGCGGCCTCACAGACGAACGTTCCCGACCGCCGCGACGGCAACAGGTAGGCCTCGCTGCTCGTCTGGCCCGCCTCACAGGAACCGACATCCACGGTCGCGGTGGACCGCCGGGCGGCGTCGGCGGCCATCGCGGGGCTGTCGGCGTAGCCGAGCACGATCACCTCCGCGGGTGGTCGGCCGCCCCCGGCGACGCCGGGAGCGCAGCGCAGTGCCGCCACGACGCCGGTCGCCGCGCTGCTGGTCGGGCCGCGGGCAGCCGACGAGCTGGTCGCCTCCGCCGTGGCCGACACACAGTCGGTCAGCTCGAAGGAGGACAGTCTGGCGGCGAGTTCGCGTTCGGCCTCGCTCAGCGCCGCGCCATCGTCAGGTCCCGGGCTCCCGGTTGCCGCCGGCGACGCCGCCGGGCTCGGTGCGGCACCCGACGGCGTGGATTGCCCGGCCGCGGGGCCGGACGACCCGCTGTCGAGGGCGGCCAGCCCGATCAGCACACCCGCGCAGGCCAGGGCCGCGACGGCCAGGACTGCTGGGACCAGCATGCGGATCGACGTCACTCGGGCCACAGCTGCCTCCCGTCAGCGGCGGATGGGATCGAATCTGTGCCACCACGTGACCAGGCGTGCGGGGTCCAGATCCGAGGCGGAGAAGGCGACCAGTGAACGGTCGACGCTCCAGAACGTGACGAAGCGGTCGGCGTACTTGTAACAGAGGCGAGCCCCGCCGCCCGGTTCCTGCGGAGAGGTCCATTCCTCGACGCTTTCCTGGCCTTCGTCGCAGTTGCCGGCGTCGGTGTAGTAGGTCGCGCGCGCACCGATCTGGCGGTCGAGGGCGGACGGGTCCGGGAAGTGGTACGCGAGGACTTCGACACCCTCCGCGCCGACGCACTGCAGGGTGGCGTCGGCGTAGGGGCTGTCGCTGCTGGCCGGGGCTGCGCAACTGGTCATCGTGACCGGGTTGAGCAGCGAGCGCAGGGCCTCCTCGGGGCTTGCGGCCGTGGCCGCCGGGTTCTGCCCGGTGCCGGCACCGGCGGAGCTGTTCGGGGCGGGCGCGGCCAGATCGTTCGCAGGTGCCGTGGCCGCGGGGGTCGTCTCGGCACTGTCGTCGGACCGCGTGGTCACGACGATGCCGATGGTGGCCACGATCACGACGACCGCGGCCAGCGCGCCGATCACGGCCAGGGTGCGGCCCCGGCGCGTCGGCGGCTCGGGCACGTCGCCCGCGCCCAGGCCCGGCCCGGGCAGCTGCGAGGATCGCCCGGGCATGTCGCCAGCGGGGCCACCGCGATTCCAGCCACCATCGCCCCAGTTCCCACCGCCCCAGCCGCTACCGTCCGACCCGGTCGGGCCGTCAAGGCCGCTCAGACCACCGAGAGGGCCACCAGGCGTGGTGATTCTGGGTGGGATCGGCGGGTTCAGGCCGCCACCCGCGGGTGTGGGTGTGGCCGGGTACCTCGACGGCGTCGGCCAGGCCGGCCCGCCGGTGACCTGGTCGGGGGCTTCCTGCGACGGACGTCGCACGGTGAACGACTCGCCGGGTGGCGGGGGCAGTGGATGCGGCCCGGTCAGCGGCGGCGGCACCGTGCCGCCGTGCCGCGGCGGCTGGGGTCCCTGCGGCGACTGGAGCGGCTGGGCAGGCTGGAGCGGCTGAGGTGGCTGAGCTGGTTGGGGCGGTTGGGGCGGCTGCGCGGGGCCGCTTCGCCAGGCCTGCCATGGCGGGGTGTCGAGGGTGCCGTCGGCCGGTCCTGGTGGACCGGTCACGGTGAACTGATCGGTGTCGTCCGGCGGGCTGACCGGCTGTGGAGGCTGGGCGGTCCGGTGGGCCGCCGGGGCCGGTCCCGGCGGGGCCAACCGGTAGGTGGCGTCCTCGTCGGGCAGCGCAGCCGCCACCTCCGGCCCGGGCGTGTCGAAACGCGGCGCGGGCGGGAGAGGAAGCGGTAGCGGCAGCGGGCTGATCGGTGGGGGAGTGGGCGTCGGGGCCGTCGGCTGTGCGTACAGCCCCGGGAGGCCGCCTCGCGCGGCGGGCCCACCCGGGTGCGTTCCGGGGAGCAGGAAGCCACCGGCACCCAGGTCGGAAGGTCGCAGGACCTGGGTGCTGCCCGCCTCGTCCGCGTCGTCATCCGTCACGTCGTCGTCCGGCATCGGGACCGGCTCATGGCCAACCGGCTGCTCGCTGTCTGACCACTGGCCGTCCGAGCGCGGGCCACCCGGCTGCGGCGGGCCGTACGGGGCAGGTGGCTCGAAGGCGGGCGACGCGCCATCGCCGGGGCTCTGGCTGGGCACGATTCCTCCTGGGAGGGGATCTGGCCGGAAGTGGTGAAGCCGGGACGGACAGTGACGCCGGGTGTGCCGGCGACGTCGGATGTGGGACGAACAGCGTTTCCCGCCCGGGGTGACCGGGATACGGGATATCTGCCGACGACGGTGTGCGTAGTCAGCCTAGGCGCACATGCTCCACCGACTGTCAGGTATCGGCGTGAATCGTGGGTTGTTGATGCGACGGCGGGTGCGGAAACCGGCCGCGACCGTGTGGGCGGAGGGCGTCCGATGTTGCGCCCGGACGTCCCCCACCCACGGTTCCGCGTCGATTCCCGCCGGCCGAGACGGGGCTGGAACGGTGTGGACCCGTCGACTAGATCGGGTCGAAGGTGCGCCACCACTCGTGCAGCGCGGTCGGGTTGCCGTCGGTCACCGTCAGGAAGGAAACCAGATCGTCGTCGTAGCTCCAGAACATGAAGAAGTTGTTCTGGTTGTAAAAGCAGATCACGGTTCCCTGGACCGGGCCGTCGCCGACGTTCCAGGTGAAGATGTCGGGATCGCCGCTCGAGCACTCGCCCTGGTCGGTGACCAGTGACTTACGGCTGTTGATGTCGTCGGTGAGGCCCGTTGTGCTCGAATAGTGGTATGCGGCCACGGGCAGGCCGTTGTCCGCGGCGGTACAGGTCACCGAGGCGTCGATGTTCTCGTCCTCGCCATCGGAATTCGGCTCGCAGTCGGTCATCGTGCTCGGGTCCAGCTGGGCGACCAGTGCTGACTGCCTGCTGGTGAAGGACCCGGAACTCGCCGATTCCGTCGGGGTGGGGGCGGCCGACGTCCTGGTCGCCGTCGGTGACGGCGACGAGCTCGGCGTGGCGCTCGTCGTCACGGAAGGAGACAGCGACGTCGCGACCACGGGCCCGGACGGATCGTCGTTACCGGAGTCCTTCGTGGCGATCAGGGCGACCGGAATGGCGATGGCGAGCGCGACGGCCGCCGCGACCGCGACAATGATGATGTTGCGGCGGTTGTTCTGGCTGGGCCCGCCGGGGCTTCCCTGGTTGCCCGGGTAGCCCCCCGGGGGATAGTTGTCGTAGCCGGGCTGCTGGTAGCCCTCGGTCTGGTAGCCGCCGCCCTGCTGGTTGCCGTATCCCTGGTAGCCCGCCTGGCCGTACCCGCCCTGCTGGTAGCCGGCCTGGTCGTAGCCGGGCTGCTGGTAGCCCTCGGTCGGGTAGCCGCCGCCCTGCTGGTAGCCGCCGGTCTGGGCGTAGCCCTGCTGGTTCTGATCGCCGTACCCGCCCTGCTGGTACCCGCCGGTCTGCGGGTAGCCACCGCCCTGCTGGTAGCCGCCGGTCTGCGGGTAGCCGCCACCGGTCTGCGGGTAGGCGGCGGTCGGTGGGTACGCCTGCTGGCCGTAGCCCGCGCCGGCCGGTGGCTGCTGCCCGCCGGCCGCCCCGCCCCCCGGCTGCTGGTAGCCGCCGCGACCGGACGGATAGGAGCCGGGAGGTGTCGAACCGCCGCCGGCGATCTGGGTCACGGCGTCGTCGTCGTATCCGGGACCACCACCGAATCCGGGACCGCCGCTGTCGGCCCGCCGGGTTTCGGCGTCCGGGTCGTGCTGACCCGGGTTCGGTGGCTGCATGACGTCCCTCCTGATGTGCCTGTACCGCGCTGTGCCTTTGTCGCGCCGCCCACGGCCGGTGTGACCGGTCCGGTGGTGGCGCGATGGAACCTGGACGGCCCTCGCGTGACGGCGCCGCGTGCATGGGTGGCCAGGTTCCGGGCGTCGAGCTGCTGGGCGTTTGCGGGCGCCCGGCCGTGCCCGGTCCGGGAGTGGTCCGCCGTGGATTGACGGGTGGCCGGTGCGGGTTCGACTTTGGTGCCCGCCCAAGAGTAGGAGCAACGCGGAGATTGAGCTGGTCCGGGTCGCTTTCCGGACATGACCATCCGGTCAGCGTTTCAACACGGTCACTGCCCGCAGTTGCCGTCCGGAGTCGGGGTACCCGGATCCGCCGCGGGTGAGCCGCCGCGGGGCTTGCGCCGAGCCACGGTGAGATTCAGACGCCGCGTGCGTAGGGCAGGATCACGTCATCCACGATGTGCTCGACGAAGGCCCCGTCGACCGGATCCCCGGTGATGAGCAGCCGCTGCAGAATCATCGCCGTGCCGACCTCGACGAGAATGTTCGGATCGGCGGCCGGACCGACCTCGCCGCGGGCGATGCCGCGGTTGACGATGCCTTCCGATGTGGTCATGCGCTGATTCCACATGCGTTCGCGCACCGCGGCGCGCAGCTCGGGGTTGCGCGGCATCTCGGAGACGACCTCGGCCATGATCCGGCCCTGTGCGTGGCCGACCAGGTCCGCGAAGGCGGACAGGAAGGCGACCAGTTCCTTGCGCATCGAGTCGGCTTCGGCGACCTGAAGCGTCTGCTCGGTGAACTGGGTGAGCRCATCCATCACAAGCGCGATCTTGGAAGGCCAACGCCGGTAGATGGTGGCCTTCCCGGCCTTGGCGCGGGTGGCCACGCGGTCCATGGTCACGCCGTCGTAGCCGTGTTCCGCCAGCAGCTCGAGGGCCGCCTGGCGGATGGTGTGGTCCCTGCTCTCGTCGCGGGGGCGTCCGCCGGGCCTGGGTGATGCGAGTGTCGGCCGCGTCACGGCGCACCCTCCTGGACCTTGAGCGGGCCGTGCGTTGTACCGGGGTGACCAGGTCACCTCTGGTGGAGAACTCGGCACGCTGTGCATGGGCTGGTGACGCGAGCCTAGCGCAGCCGGCCGGCAGGAGAACTGATCGGTACCGGAACCAACCTGTTCCCTTTCTGTCCCGGCGGGGCGGAGGCGGGACAAGAAGAGGCCCGGCCCGGCGGTGATCCGCCTCGGGCCGGGCCACTTCCGCGGACCAGTCAGGCCTGGCCGGCGGGTTCGGGAATCCGCTGGTCCTTGAGCGGCGGGGCCGCCACCTTCGGGTGGTCGGGATGCAGGAAAACGTATTTCTTGTAGGCCCAGAAGCGGAAGATCGTGCCCAGCCCGGTACCGAGAACGTTGCCGAACAGGTTGAACGCGACCACTCCTTCGAGGCCCAGGACGTACCGGGCGAAGCCCAGGCACGCCAGCGCGATCGCCAGACCGATCGCGTTCAGGACCACGAAGAGGCTGTACTCACGGCGGACTCCGGTGCGCGCGCGATGGCTGAAGGACCATTGCCGGTTACCGATGTACGCGCAGGTCGCCGCGATCACCGTCGATACGGTCTTGGCGCTGAGCGGCCCCATCCCCAGAAGGGTGTGACACAGGTTCGAGACGGCGAAGTCGATCGCATAGCAGATCGCCCCGACGATGCCGAACTTGCCCACCTCGTGGATGAGCACCTGAATCCGTGAGCGTGGCATCCGATGGCTCACCACGGGCGGCGCCGATCGACTTTGCGAACATCGATTTTGACCACCAGGAGAGAGTACAGATGACTCGTCCGGACTCGATCGCCGCCCCCGGAGCCGGGGCCTGCGGGTCCTGGTCGTGTCGCGGTCCCGAAGCGTCCGTTTACGGACCGGCGTCCCTTGCTTGTGGAACGCCGGTTGCGGGTGAAAGGCCCGCTGCGCCGGGCGGGCCGCCCGCGACGCCCGCGTCATGATTCCGCCGTTCCCGTGCGCCGACGAGGCCGACACGCCGAGACGACCGGACGAACGGCGGCCCGGGCCCGGATGCGGGCAGGAGCCGGCCAGGGCTGCGCTGGGTGACGGTTCACTGTCACAGTGTTCCCGGTCGCCTCCCGATCGATACGTCACTCGCACCGCGTGCGTGATCTGTGTCGGCTTCGCGGCCGCCTCCGTGAGGGCATTCGCGGGGAGAAATGCCCTGAATGTGTGACGAAGTTCCTTTTCGGGGGCGACACACACGCCCCCAATYGGGGCAGAGTGAGTGGCGGCGCGGGTCCGGGCCCTGCATGCTTGGGGCAGTGGCAATCCCTCCGCGGCTCGGTATGCCGCGTGAGCGACGTACCGACGGAGGTGACCTGCGGTCATGAGCGTGCCCGAGGATGTCGGACCCGCTCAGGGTGCGACCCGCACCCTGCTGGCCCGCGCGGCGGACTTCGCCGCACTGCGTGGTGGCGCCCCCGATCGACCCCCGCTGCCGGGTCAGCCGGCGACCGGCGTCGCCGTCGTGGCCTGCATGGACGCCCGTCTCAACGTCGAGGCGCTCTTCGGCCTGGCCGAGGGCGACGCGCACATCGTGCGCAACGCCGGTGGAGTGGTGACCGAGGATGTCGAGCGATCGCTGGCGGTCAGCCAGCACGCGCTCGGCACCACCGAGATCATTCTCGTGCACCACACCCGGTGCGGCATGGAACAGATCAGCGACGAGGGGTTCAGTGACTCCCTCGCCAGGCGGACCGGCGTCCGTCCGCCCTGGCGGGTCCGGGCGTTCGCCGACGTCGCCGTCGATGTCCTGGAGGGCATCCGAACGCTGCGTTCGTCACCGTTCCTGCGGGCATCGACGTCGGTGCGGGGCTTCGTCTATGACGTCGACTCCGGTGAGCTTCAGGAGATCACCGAGAGCTCACTCGCTGCCCGGAAGCAGGGCACGGCCGTCTGACCCAGGCCATCGCCTCTTCGAGTGCGGGCCTGGGGCGGGGACAGGGCAGCGCGGGTCACCAGGGGGCGGGGAGCCTGCGGACCTGGGACGGCAGGCCGATGGTGCGGGACTGCGGTACCGACCAGTCGACAGCGGTGATCCGCTCACTGTCGACCCGGCGCGCCAGCGCCTTCGGGTCAAGGTCGTCCAGGTTGCGGCACAACACCACCGACGCGCCGCTGACCAGCGGGACCAGCGTGGCGACCAGCAGCCCGGCCACGGTGGCGGGCCCCCCGACGGTGAGGATGCGATCCTCCGGGCCCAGCGCGTCGCGGCGTGCCACGGCGGCGGCGAGGCCGAGTAGCCGCGCCTGCTCCGCGGGCGGCGGTGGCGGCCCGAAACGGTCGCCGTGCGGGGGGACCTCCACCGCGTAGTCGAGCACCCCCGGCACCGCGGCGCGCAGCCGGCCGCCGAGCGGGCGTAGCGAAAGCCCGACGACCTCGTCGACGTCGAGGGCGGTCGCGATGTCGAGCCGGTCCTCGCTGGTGAAGATGACGCCGGGGTGCCGCGGTGGCGCGCCGRCCCCGTCTTCACCCGCCCTGTGTTCACCCGCCCCGTGTCGGTCCGTGCCGTGCCCGCTCGCCTCGCGCTCGTCGACCGGCCCTCCCGGGCTCACGGCGAGCTGGACCTCCATGCCCGCCGACCAGGCCGCCAGGAGGATCACGCAGCTCGTCCAGTGCGGGGGGAGGTCGATGCCGACGGCGTCCGCGGGCGCCAGGCCAACCGTGTCCACCAGCAGGTTGGCGGTTTTCGCGACCCAGTTGTCCAAGGTCGCGGTGGAGAACTCCACCCGCTCACCGGTGGCGTCGTCGTAGAAGGTGACCATTGGTCGGCCCGGGTCGCGGGTCAGCCGGGCGGCGAGCGCGGCGGCCACCCCGGGGAAGGGCGCGGCGGGTGCCTGCGTCGCGGCCTCGGTCGTGGCCTCGGAGGGCAGGGCGACGGCGCGGAGCACCGAGGCAGCTGGGACGAACCGGACGTCCAACGGTCGCGGTCTCCAATCCGGTCGTCGGCGGTGCCGGTGGTGGGTGGTGCCGGTGGCGGGTGGTGGTGGGTGGCGGCGCTGGCGGAGTGTGCCGGCGGTGCTGATCCACCGTGGAACGTAACGCTACCGACTCCCGGGACCGACCCCGAACGTCCGCCGCGCGAACACCGCGCGAACACCGCGCGGGCACCGTTTCGGGGTCGCCATCTCGGGCCCTCCAGCGGGCCGGCCGGTCCGCCGGCCGGCAGGCTGTCGGCCGGCAGCCTCAGTAGGTACAACCGGTGGTCAGCTGCGTTGCGGTGAGGGGCGCGCTCGTCCTGGTGCCGGTCGTCGCGGTGCCGGCCGTCGTGGGGGAGCCCATGGAGCCAGTGGAGCCCGTGGCGGACGCGGATGACCCGGGTGCGGGTATCCCGGCGGCCGCGCGGGTGCCGGGCGCCGGAGCCGCCCCGGACCGCACCTGCTGGAACGACGTGCCGAGCACGAGCGAGACCCGGCTGGCGAGACCGTCATCCCGGACGAGACGGGCGCCCGGCACGACGGCGGCGACCGCGCGGGCCGCGGCCTCCTGCCCGGGCCCGTACCTGACCTCGCTGGTCGAGAGCCTGCCGTTCGGCCAGTCGCGGGGCGAGCCGACCCGGAAGCCCAGTTTCGACAGGTCCGCGCCGGCCGCGCCGGCGAGGCCACCGATCCGGGCCGCGTTGAAGACGTCGACCGAGACGTCCTTCGGTGCCGCCGTGGCGGGCCGCGCCGGTGCGGACGGGGCCGGCGCCCGGCCGCGCAGCGGGGCGAGGAACGCGTTGAGCTGCGCAGGGTCGTACAGCTGCACCGATCCGTACCGGGGCAGCTCGCCGACGGCGTTCCCGCCCTCCGCGGGAGTCGGCGCGTGTACGGGGATCGTGACGAACCTGATCTGGTCGGAGCTCATCGCGCTCATCCGCTTCGCGAGCAGCCGGATGTCGTCGATGTCCGTCCCGTCGTCGATGGTCAGGGACTTCGTCGTCGCGCTGATCAGGCTCTCCAGCCGGGCCGGGTTCGTCAGCACGCCGTCGCTGGTGGCCTTGCGGAACACCGCCCCGATGAACTGCTGCTGGCGGTGGATGCGGTCGAAGTCGTTGTCGGGCAGGCCATGGCGCTGCCGGACGAAGGCGAGTGCCTGGTCGCCGTCGAGGTGGTTCTCGCCGACCCGGCCCCGCCACTGCGACCAGTTGTCGTGCAGGTTGCTCCGTGAACCGTCCGGCAGGGCCTTCACGCAGACGGTCACCCCGCCGATCGCGTTGGTCATGTCGCGGAAGCCCGCGAGGTCGACCGACACGTAGTGGTCCACGCGAATGTCGGTGAGCCGCTCGATGGTGCGGATCAGCAGCGACGGGCCGCCGATCGAGATCGCCTGGGTCAGCTTGTCCCGGCCGTGCCCCGGGATGTGGACGAGGGTGTCGCGTGGGAAGGAGACCAGCGTGGTCGTCCCGTTCACGTCGAGGTGGGCGAGGATCGTGGTGTCCGAACGTTGCCCGGTGACCTCGCCGTCGTGCTGGAACTCGTTTCCGGTGCCGGCCCTGCTGTCGGACCCGACGAGCAGGAAGTTGGTCGTTCCCTCGATCGGGTCGGCGGGGCGCTCGCCTTCCAGGCTCAGCCGGAGCCGGTTGATCTGGCGGTCGAAGTGCTCGTAGAGCGCGAATCCCCCCACCACGAACGCGAAGATCAGGCAGGAGAGGGCGCCGCAGAGGCCGGTGGTGAGCCTGGCGGCGATCGGTCGGCGGCGAGCGCCCACCGGCGGCACGAGGCGGAGATGATGTGCCTCGGGACCGGGAGGTCCCCCGGTCGAGGCGCGCGGTCCAGCACCGGTCACACGTCCCCCTCCGCCATCTTCCGGTAGCTCACCGTGCCTGCTGGATGTCAGCCCGTGCCAGTACGAGCCCGGACGTGGCCACGATCTGTTCGCTCGGCGACCGGCCTTGACTTCGGCCTGCGACTCCTCGGCGCGTTCAGCTACTCAACGTACTCGTAGCATCACGTTGCATGCCCGCGGGGGGTTGGAGTACACGCGATGTCGTCAGGAATGACCGTGGGTGTCGTCCAGGCGCGGCCCAGGTGCGGGACCGCAGAAGGCGTAGGCCGTTGAGCCCGACGATGATGGTCGAGCCTTCGTGCCCGGCGACGCCGAGCGGGAGCGGGAGGGTGGCGAGCAGGTCCCAGGCCGCGAGGACGGCGATGAAGGTCGCCGCGATCACGAGGTTGGCGATGACCAGGCGGCGGGCGCGGCGGGCGAGAGCGATCAGCGCGGGCAGTGTGGCGAGCTCGTCGCGTGTGATCACGGCGTCGGCGGTGTCGAGCGCGAGGTCGGAGCCGGCACGGCCCATGGCGATGCCGACATGTGCGGCGGCCAGCGCGGGCGCGTCGTTGACGCCGTCACCGACGACGACGACCCGGTCGCCGGTGGCCTCCAGGTCGCGCACGGCGTCGACCTTGTCCTCGGGCAGGAGGCCGGCGCGGACGTCGCTGATGGCGAGATCGGCGGCGAGCCGGGTGGCGGCGCGCGGGTTGTCGCCGGTGAGCAGGACTGGTCGGTTGCCGGTCAGCGCCGTCAGTCGCGCGATCGTGTCCGCCGCGTCGGGGCGGGTCTGGTCGGCCAGGGCGAGGACGGCGGCGGGGGTCCCGTCGATGCGGACGACGACGGCGGTGTAGCCGGCGTTCTCGGTGGCGGCGACGAGGTTCCCCGCGAGGCTGAGCCGATCGGCGGTGGGCAGGGTCTGGGCGGGGCTGCCGATCTCGACGAGCTGCCCGTTCACCCGGGCGCGGACTCCCCGTCCCGGCTTGGAGGTGAAGTCCTCGGCGGTGTCTGGGGTGATGCCCCGGTCGCGCGCGGCGGTCACGATGGCGCGGGCGAGCGGGTGCTGGGAGGGATTCTCTGCGGCCGCGGCACAGGCGAGCACCACGTACTCCGGGATGCTCCCGAGGGCGTGGATGTGGGCGAGGCGGGGGCTGCCGTCGGTGAGGGTGCCGGTCTTGTCGAAGGCGATGTGGGTCGCGGTGGCGAGGTGCTCGAGCACGACGGTGGATTTGACCAGGACGCCGTGCCGGCCGGCGGTGGCGATCGCGGACAGCAGCGGGGGCATCGTCGCGAGGACCACGGCGCAGGGTGAGGCGACGATCATGAAGGTCATCGCGCGGAGCAGGGTGGGACGCAGGTCGGCGCCGAGCATCAATGGGACGGCGAACAGGGCGAGCGTCGCGGTGACCATGCCGATGGAGTAGCGCTGTTCGACCTTTTCGATGAACAGCTGGGTGCGGGCCTTGGTCGCGCTGGCCTGCTGGACCATGGTGACGATGCGGGCGATCAGCGTGTCGCCGGCGGGATGGGTGATGCGCACGTGTAGCGCCCCGGTGCCGTTGACGGTGCCGGCGAACACCCGGTCCCCGGTCCGCCTGTCCGCCGGCAGTGGCTCGCCGGTGATGCTGGCCTGATCGACCTCGCTGGCGCCGGCGACGACCTCGCCGTCGCCGCCGATCCGCTCACCGGGCCGGACCAGGATCACGTCGCCGACCCGCAGCGCGGCGGCTGGGACGATCTCCTCTCCGGCGGCGCTGATCCGGGTGCCGTGTTCGGGGGCGAGATCGAGCAGGTCACGGACCGAGTCCTCGGTGTGTCTGGTCGCGAGCGCCTCCAACGCCCCCGAGATCGCGAAGATCACGATCAGGAGCGCGCCGTCGAGGACCTGTCCGATGGCCGCTGCCCCGATCGCCGCGGCGACCATCAGCAGGTCGACGTCCAAAGCTCTGTTCCGCAGCGCTCGTAGCCCGGCGACGCCGGGTTCGGCTCCACCGGCGACATAGCAGCCCAGGTACAGCGCCCACCACAACTCCTCCGGGCCGTGGGCCAGGTGCGTGATGAGCCCCAGGGTGAACAGCGCGGCCGCGGCCGCCGCCGCACGTACCTCCGGCAGTGACCGCATGCCGGTTCGCCTTCGCCGTGCGGGCGGGGGCGCGTCGAGGACAGGCGCGTCCGGGACAGGCGCGGCGGTGCTCTCCACGTGAACTGTCACGCTGCAAGCGTATATGCGTATGCATGAAGATACTCAGCTAGATGGATGGCGGGTTATGCTGGGCTGTGCACACGTCGCTGCCGGAGTTCGACATGCCGGGCGAGGAGCAGGTGCATCTGGCCGCGGAGACGTTCCGGATGCTCGCCGACCCGACCCGGATCAGGGTGCTGTGGGCGTTGTTGCAGGGCGAGTCGTCAGTCGCCTGCCTCGCCGAGCTCGCCRGGGCCGCGCCGACCGCGGTCAGCCAGCATCTGGCCAAGCTCCGGCTGGCCGGTCTGGTCAAGGGCCGCCGCGAGGGCACCTTCGTCTACTACTCCGCCGCTGACGAGCACGTCCGCCGTCTGCTGGCACAGGCCCTGTTCCACGCCGACCACATCGACCGCGAGCTCCCCGAGGAACCCGCCGCCGCCGTCACGTGACGCGCGTGGGCTGTGCCTGATCGGGTCGGCGGCTGCGGGGCGAGCGGCGCGCCAGGGCGCGGTCAGGCCAACGCCACCTGGTCGGGCTGGGGACTGGTCTCGGTGGTCTCCCCGCCCGCGTCCGTTCGGCTGGTCGCGGCGGGGCCGCGCCGGGCTGTTCGGACGGAAACAAGGAGAACTCCGACCCACAGCAGTCCGGTCAGGACGAAGGCGCCGATCGTGACACCGACGGGCAGCGGCGCCCAGCGGGCGATCGCGGAGACGACGTCCGGAATCCGGGTGGGGACGAAACGGACACCCCGTGGCAGCCAGTAGTAGCTGCACACCGCGAGCAGCGCGAGCCCCTGCATCACCAGAGCGCCGAGCAGAACAACCGACGGCGCCCACCGGGCCCGCCGGCCGAGCAACCGCCCGAGCCCCGCGGCCACGACGACCGCGAGCCCCACCAGACCGAGGTACAGGTAGCGGCCCTGAACCGCGATGCCCCGGGTATACCGCTCGTACTCGGCCCAGCTCCGCTGCCCGACCATGAGGTATGCGAGGAACACAGGTGCGAGCAGCACGAGCGGAGCGGCCGCCCGCGTGATCCAGCCCAGCCCAGTACTGGCCGTCGTGGCCTCCGTCGTGGCCTCGGTCGTGGTCGTCGCCTCCGGGCTGGCCGTGGTCGCGGCCTTCGGGCTGGCTTCCACCGCGGCGTCCGGAGCGGCTTCCGTTGCGGCCGCCGGCGCGTCCTCCGTCACGGCCTCCGCCACGGGCGCGCGGCGCCGGGCCGCCGTGACCACGGCCGTGACGGACAGGCCGATCACGGTCACCGTCGCGGCCACGATCGCGATCGGCGACAGCTGCGGGGGCTCGAACATGCCGAGGCCACCCCAGAAGCGGCTGATCATCGTCCGGACGAAGTACCACAACCAGGTGAAGAACGAGTCGGGCAGCAGCAGCGGCTCGCGGCGCGGCGGGTCGGTGGCCCAGCCGTTCGGCTGGAGGGCGTCGTAGAGCAGGTAGTTGCGGACCCACCACCAGCCCCCGATCGCCACCCCCAGACCGACCGCGATCACGGCGGGCAGCACCGGCAGCCGGACCCGGCCGGCGCAGGGGCGCCCGTCACCGGCCGGGTGCTGGTCGCGCCGGGCCTGACGCCAGCCGACCAGGTAGGCGGCGGCGATCGTGAACGGGAGCGCGAACGCGAACGCCTTGGACAGCATGGCCACGCCGAACCACACGCCGGCCCAGGCCGCGGTGCGCCGGCGCAGGTCACCGCGGACGACCCCGGCCAGGACGACGGTGAGCGCGCCGGTCGCGAGGATCAGGATGCCGTCGTTGTTGAAGGTCGCGCCGACCCTGGTGAAACCGGGCACCGCCAGGGGCAGCGCCGCCGCCGCGGTCGCCAGCGGGCGGCGCAGCCCGAACCTGCGCGCCGCGGCCCAGGCCAGCAGCGGCACAGGTGCGAGGAGCAGGATGTTCAGCAGCCGCAGGACGAGCACCTGCTGGTCGTAGGCCCAGTGCTCGGAGCCCGCCACGACGTCGAGCAGGCCGGCGCCGATGGCGTAGACCAGCGGCGGGTGCTGGATCATCTGGTTCGACAGCCGGCCGTCGTCGACCGGCGTGGCGCCGCCGAGCTCGTCGAAGGAAAGCCGGTCGCCGCGCGGGGTGGGGGCGATCTCGGCGAACGACGGTGAGCCGCGGCGCTTGCCGCCGGACTGGAACATGTCCTGGAACCGGCCGCGGTCGAAGTCGTCGGAGGTCGCGGCGACGCCGGTGGCGATCATCTTCTCGCCCGGGGCGGGCCAGCCGGCCCCGTGCTGCAGGCCGTAGACCATGTCGACGTGCTGTGCCTCGTCGTAGCCCGTCCAGGTCGTGTAGACGAACGAGTAGGTCACAAGAAGTGCCACATGCAGCGCGGTGATGAGCAGCACCAGGACCGGGACCTTCGACCGCCCGGACGACCGCCCGGACCCCGGCGGTTCGTCCCGCCGCGGTTCGTTCTCCTGCGTATCGGCCTTTTCCGGCATGGGAGTCTCGGGCGTCATCACCGCTCAGGGTAGTCGCCCGCACCCGTGCCTCCGCCGGTGCCGCCGGACCCGTCGCGCGCGCGGGCGACATAGCTGACGGCGCGTCATCGGCTGTTTGAATCGGTCTGCGAGACTCGCGGGGTGCGCATCCTCGTCACTGGTGCCGGTGGACAGCTCGGTAGCGATCTGTGTCGTCTTCTTGACGCCGAGTCCCGTGCTGACAGCCCGCGTGTGCTTGCCTGGGCCGGCCTCACCCGGTCCGAGCTCGATCTGTCCGACGCTGCCAGGGTCCGTGCGGTCATCGCCGACCAGGCCCGCCCGGCCCGGGTGCAGGGCGGCCTCGTCGTCATCAACACCGCCGCCTGGACGAACGTCGACGGCGCCGAGTCGGACGAGGGCGGTGCCTACGCGGTGAACGCCGCCGGGCCGGCGCACCTGGCCGCGGCCTGCGCCCAGGCCGGTGCCGTCCTCGTGCACATCTCCACCGACTACGTGTTCGACGGCACGGCCTCGAAGCCCTACGAGACGACCGACCCGCCGGGGCCCCGGTGCGCGTACGGGCGGACGAAGCTCGCCGGCGAGGAGGCGGTGCTGGAGCTCTGCCCGGGGTCCTACGTCGTGCGCACCGCCTGGGTGTACGGGCGCACGGGCGGCAACTTCGTCAAGACGATCGCCCGGCTGGCCCGGGAGCGTGACCAGCTCACCGTCGTCGCCGACCAGCACGGCAGCCCGACCTGGTCCGCCGATCTGGCTGCCGGCCTGCTCGACCTGGTCACGGCGCTGCCCACGCCCGGCCTCTACCACTGCACCGGCGGTGGGGAGACGACCTGGTTCGGCTTCGCCCGCGCCATCGTGGGCGCGCTCGGGCAGGACCCGGCGAAGGTGGTGCCGATCACCACGGCGGAGTTCCCGCGCCCGGCGGCGCGCCCGGCCTACTCGGTGCTGTCCCAGCGTTCCTGGCAGGACGCCGGGCTGCGTCCACTGCGCCCCTGGGACGAGGCGTTCGCCGCGGCCTTCGCCGAGTTCGGCGCCGAGCTCTGAGCCGACTCTGATCGGAGATCGGCGCCGCGGCCGGCGAGTAGTTTGATGCTGTGAGCACTCAGACCCCCGACACGGAAGCGCGGCGTCCGGGCCGTCCGGTCCTTGTCGCCGTCGCGTGGCCCTACGCCAACGGGCAGCCGCACCTCGGGCATATCGCCGGTGCCTACCTGCCCGCCGACATCTTCGCCCGCTACCAGCGAATGATCGGCAACCGGGTGCTGATGGTCTCGGGGTCCGACGCACACGGCACGCCGATCACCGTGCGGGCCGACGAGGAGGGGGTCACCCCGCAGGCGATCGTCGACCGGTACCACCCGGAGTTCCTGCGGATCTGGTCCGATCTGGCGATCAGCTTCGACCTCTTCACCACCACCCGGACGCACAACCACGAGGTGGTCGCCCAGAGCGTGTTCACCCGGCTGCGCGAGGCCGGGTACATCTACCCGAAGGAGACCTCGCAGTTCTTCGACCCGGACGCGGGCCGCTTCCTGCCCGACCGGTATGTCGTCGGCACCTGCCCGCACTGCTCGTACCCGCAGGCGCGGGGCGACCAGTGCGAGAACTGCGGCCGCACGCTCGACCCGGAGCTGCTGGTCGACCCGCGCAGCAAGGTCACCGGMGCGGTCCCCGAGATGCGCCAGACGACGCACTTCTTCCTGCGCCTGTCCGGGCTTTCCGACCAACTGCTCGACTGGCTGCAGGCCCGTCAGGGCTGGCGCCGGCACGTGCTGAACTGGTCGGTGCAGTTCGTCAAGGACGGTCTGCACGACCGTGCGATCACCCGTGACCTGGACTGGGGCGTCCCGCTGCCCACCGACGAGCTCGGGCCGGGCAAGCGGCTCTATGTCTGGTTCGAGGCCGTCATCGGCTACCTGTCGGCGAGCAAGGAGTGGGCGGCGGGCACCGGTGACCCCGAGGCCTGGCGGGCCTGG
The DNA here is from genome assembly GCF_001983215.1 of Frankia sp. CcI49. NCBI lineage: Bacteria > Bacillati > Actinomycetota > Actinomycetes > Frankiales > Frankiaceae > Frankia > Frankia sp. CcI49. The sequence continues at coordinate 36,908 of NZ_MOWP01000017.1, read as the reverse complement.
TGGGAGGACCCGGAGGCGGCGGCCTACTACTTCGTCGGCAAGGACAACATCCCCTTCCACACCGTCATCTGGCCGGCGATGCTGCTCGGCCACGGCGGGCTGGACCTGCCTACCGACGTCCCGGCGAACCAGTACGTGACCTTCGGCGGTGCCAAGGCGTCGAAGTCGGCGGGGATCGGTCGGGGTGTGCGCGAGTACCTCGACCTGCTCCAGCCGGATGCGCTGCGCTTCGCGCTCGCCTCGGTGCTCCCCGAGCAGAACGACACCGAGATCTCGGACGCGGACATCGTCCGCCGCGTCAACGACGAGCTGATCGCCAACTGGGGCAACCTCGTCAACCGGGTGATGGCGCAGATCAACAAGTTCTTCGGCGGGGCGCTGCCCGAGACCGGCGATCTCGACGGGGTGCACGCCGAGCTGCTCGCCTCCGTCGACGCCGGCCTCGTCCGGGTGGGTGAGCTGCTGGAGCGGGTCGAGCTGCGGGCCGCACTGCGCGCGGCGATGGAGATCTCCGCCGAGGTGAACGCCTACCTCTACCGCGAGGAGCCGTGGAAGACCGTCAAGGTCGACAAGGCCACCGCGGCGCACAGCCTCGCGGTCGCCGTCCAGGCGATCTCCGGCATCACGACGGCGCTGGCACCGTTCCTGCCGTTCAGCTCCGCGCGGGTCGCCGAGGTGCTGGGCATCGACCTCGGGGTGTGGGCACGGCAGCCGGTCGCCGCCGGGCGGGAGCTGGTCTGGTCCGGTGGCCTGTTCACCAAGCTGGACGCGGACGCCCTGGACGTCGCCGCACCCACCGGCGCCTGATGGCGTGACGGCCCTGCGCCACCCCGGGCAACCGGCCGGGGGTGGCGCGCGGCCGCCGCGTGCGGGCTGGGACACTGACTCCCAAATGGCGAGCGCATCGGGCCCGCCGTCCCCGGTAGGCACACCGCCGACCCGGGACGGGGCGGCGGCAGGAGAGGTACCCGCTCAGTCGAGCCAGCCGCACTCCGATCTTCTTGATCGCCCAGCCCCCGCGGATCCGCCTGCCGATCAGATCCCGGCCGCGCGGCCGGGCCGTCCGCAGGACGGGCATGCCAGCCTTCCACGCCTTCCGCGCCTTCTGCGGGGCCGCCTCCCGGCGCAGCTGTGGGAGCGCCACGCGGCTTTCCTGGTCGTGCTGGTGCTGGCTGTCGCGGCCAGGGCGGCGGTCGTCTGGACCTACCGGCCGGCGCTGCTCTACTACGGGGATTCCCCCGCCTACCTGGACCAGGCCACGAGAAGGCTCTGGGCGGGGGACTGGCGGCCGTCGGGCTACCCGATGTTCCTGCGGGTCCTCGGCGCGCCCGACCACCTGACCAGGCTGGTGATCGTCCAGCACACGCTGACACTGCTGGTCGGCGTGGCCCTGTACGCCACCGCACGGCGGCTGTTCGAGCGGTTCGGTCCTGCCGCGGCGGCCCGAGGCCGCGGTGGCTGGCCCGCCGCCCTGGTCGCGGCCCCGGCGCTGCTGGCGCCCTGGGTGCTCGACCTCGGCCAGTTCGTCCTGGCTGACAGCCTGTTCGGCACGCTGGTGCTCGGCGGGGTCCTGGCCCTGGCCTGGCCTGGCCGCCCGGCTGGCTGGCGGTTCGCCCTCGCCGGCCTGTTGCTGGGAGCGGGCGTCACGGTCCGCACGGTCGGCTATGGCCCGATCGCCCTGGGCGTTGCCGGCACGATCATCCTGGTCATCGGCCACCACCGCGCCGGCGCCACCAGCGCTAGCGGCGCTACCGGCGCTTCCGGCGCTTCCGGCGTGGTCAGGGCTGTCCGTGTCGTCGCGCCCGTGGCGGCGTTCGTGCTGGCCGCGGCCGCTCCGGTCGTCGCGTACTCGGCCTGGAGCGCGAGCCAGGGCAGTGGCTTCACGGTCAGCGCCCATTCGGGCTTCTTCCTCTACGGGCGGGTCGCGCCGTTCGCCGACTGCGACCGGCTGCCCGACGACGCCGATCTAAGGTCCCTCTGCGACCCGCGGCCACTCGCGCAGCGGGGCTCACCGGTGACCTATCTGTGGCCTGACGACTCACTGCTGCGGCAGGGCAACGACCTCGTCCCACCGGGACGGGAGGCGCTCGCCGGCGAGTTCGCCCAGCACGTGGTCCGGGCCCAGCCCTGGATGATGATCACTACCACGGCCCGCTACCTGGGCGGCTACTTCTGGCCCGTCCAGTACGAGACCGAACTCACCAGCCGTGCAGACACCTGGGAGCTGCCCGACACCACCAGAAACCGGCTGCCCGACGGGCAGCCGCACGCCACCGACGGCTACTTCGCCGTCAAGGACCTGCGTGACGGCCCCGCCGCGGTGCTCTCGTTCTACTCCGGGCTGTCCTACGCCGTGATGCCACTGGTCGGCCTGGGCCTGCTCGCCGGTGTGCTCGCGGGGGTGGCCGGGCGGATTCGTGGTGTGGCGGGGCCGGGCCGGCTGTTCTGGCTGGCGGCGGGAGCGGGTATGTCCACCTTGCTGCTGAGTTCTTTGACGTCCGCGTTCGACTACCGCTATCTGGGGTCGGTCATCGGCCTGCTCGCCGCGGGCGCCGTGCTGGGAGCCGTCGCGCTCGTGCGGGTGCTGCGTGCCCGGCCCGCGGACCGCTTTCATGGGGGGATCTTGTGAGGATCGCGTTTCTCGGCCTCGGCCGGATGGGGCGCCGGATGGCCCGCCACGTGCTGGTCGCCGGCCACGAGCTGGTCGTCTGGAACCGCACCCCGGGGCGTGCCGAGGAACTGACCTCGGCCGGCGCCATCGAGGCCGCGGACCCCGCTGACGCCGTCCGCGGTGCCGAGGCCTGCGTGCTGATGCTGTTCGACCCGGAATCCGTCGCGGAGGTGCTCACCGCGGTCGTGCCGGCCGCCGAGCCGGGCGCCCTTCTGATCAACTGCACGACGGTGGGCCCGGCGGCGGCACGCGAGCTGGGCCGCACGGCCGCGGGCGCCGGGCTGCGCTACCTGGACGCCCCGGTGGTCGGCACGGTCGGCCCGGCCGAGGCCGGCACCCTGCGGATTCTGGTCGGCGCCGCCGACGCGGATCTCGCCGCGGCCAGGAGCATCCTGGGGACCTTCGGCGATCCGGAGCGTATCGACCATGTGGGGTCCATCGGAACCGCCAGCGAGCTGAAAACCGTCGTCAACCTCGCTCTCGCCGAGGGGATGGCCGCCGTCGCCGAGGTGCTTCGCTACGGCACCGACCTCGGCCTCGACCGCGGCCTGGTGCTCGCCGAGCTCGCCGCCGGGCCGCTCGGCACCCTGGTCAACTACAAACGGCCGATGCTGGATTCGGACGACTACTCCCAGGCCGCGTTCACGGTCGCCGGCCTGGCGAAGGACGTCCGGCTGGCCACTGCGTCGGTCGCGGGGCCACTGCCGGTCGCCGAGGCGACCCTGGCGCTCACCGCGGCCGCCGAACAGGCCGGTCACGCCGACGACGACTTCTCCGCGATCGCCGCGGCGGACGTCTTCGGCTCGGACGTCTCCGGCTCGGCCTGAGCACGGCCGCGGTACCGATCCGGTGGCCACCAGACGTTGGTTGCTGCTCGGCGTGGTCGCGGCGGGACTGACGCTGAGCTCGGTCGGCCTGCTCGGCGTGCTCGCGACGGAACCCTTCGCCAGCGCGGACGAGGCACAGCACACCGCGTACGCGGTGGAGGTCGGCGAGGGGCGCCTGCCCGAGCTGGACACGCCGGTGCGGGCGACCATCCCGGGCATGCCCGGCCTGCCGGCCGACTGCCGGGTCGACCCGGCGCAGGTGCGCCGTGCGGCTTCTGACCGGGCGGCGGAGGCGTCGCTGCCGGCCTGCGCGGCCCGGGACCGTGCCTTCATGACCTTCGACGTCATCTACACGGCGAACCATCCGCCGCTGTTCTACCTGCTCGAATCGGTGCCGCTGCGGATCGGCCGGTCGGCCGGCCATCCGCTGGCCGGTTTCTACGCGGCGCGGATGCTCAACCTGACGGTGGGCTTCGCGGCGCTGGTCGCCACGGCCTGGCTGGTGCGGGTGCTGGTGCCCGGTCGGCCGGATCTCTCGGTGGCCGCGGCGGCCATCACCGGTGCGATGGGCGGGTTCATCGCCGTCACCACCCAGGTCTACAACGACGCGCTCGCGGTGGCCCTGATCACCGCGGCCACCGCGGCGACGCTGGTCCTCCTGCGCCGGGGGCCGTCAGCGCGGACGCTGCTGGCGGTGGCCGTTCTGGTTCCCGCAGCGGCCCTCAGCCGGGCCAGCGGCGCGATCGCCGCGTCGCTGCTGGTGCCCACGGTCGGGGTGGCGGTCGGGCTTGCGTTCGCGCGTGGCGTGGGCCTGGGCGGCGGCCGACGTCCGGCGCTGGGTGGGCGTCCGGAGCCGGGCCGACGTCCGGGGCTGTGGCGCAGCGCCCTGGTGGGGCTGGCCGCCGCCGTGACCACAGGTCTGCTGACGGCGGCGGCTGCCGGCTGGTTCTACCTGCGCAACGAGCGGCTGTACGGAGACCTGACGGCCACCGGACGGATCGCGTCGATGTTCCCCACCGGGATCGAGGAACGGTCGGCCTGGCAGGTGGTCACGTCCGAGGATTTCTGGTGGCTGGTCTACCGCGGCCTGTTCGGGCGCCCGAAGCTGCTCCTCGGCTGGCCGTACCGGGTCGCGGTCGGCGTCGGGCTACTCACCCTGGTGGGCCTGCTGGCGGCCGCGTTGCGCGCCGGCCTCGCCCATGCTGTCGCCCGCCGGGCCGGCCACCGCGCTGCTGGCGATGCCGCTGGCGTTACTGCGGGTGTTGCTGCCGGCGGTGCTGCCTGCGGTGTCGGTCCGGCCCGGGGGACCCCGGTGATCAATCTGATGTGCTGGCTGGTCGCCGGCGCGCAGGCCCTGATCGCGGTCGCGACACTGGTGGGTTTCGTGGCCGCGGGCGGCGCGTCGTTCGCGCGCTACCTGTTGCCCGCGCTGCCCATGCTGGCCCTGGCGGTGGCGGCGGGATGTTCCGCCCTTCCGCTGGCCCGCCGAGGCGTGCCGACGGTGCTGGTGGTCGGGGCGCTGTGGTGCACCACGATCGTCATGCTCAGCCGTGAGCTGGCACGGCATGACCCGAGCCTGGCCGACCGGGACCTGCTCGGCCGGCTGCGCGGCGCCATCGCCGCGACCGCGTTCAGCCCGAGCGGCGCGTCGCTGGTGGTCGGCGTCCTGCTCGCCCTGGCCGGGCTCGGAATCGTCCTGCTGGCCCTGTCGATGTTGATGCTCGCTCCCGCCGTGGTTCCCCGCTGGCGGATGCGCCCGGCCCGTGGCTCAGCCGGCGCCGCTCCGGTGGACGGGGGCATGATCCCGGCCGCGAGCGGTTTCGGAGTCATGCGCGGCGGGTGCGGTGCGGGCGACGGACAGGGCGCCGGCGAGGTCGTCGGCGAAAGCGTTGACGAGAGCGTTGACGATGGCGTTGACGAGAGCGTTGACGATGGCGTTGGCGAAAGCATTGGCCAGATCGTCGGCGAAAGTGTCGGCGAGGTCGTCGGCCCGCCCGGCAGCGCCTAGAAGGCCCCTGCCGGGCGGAGAGCCCGAATCTGGATTCCAGGGAGCGTGCGGACCTCCGAGCGCCCGGGAGCGTGGTGGCACGGTTTCGCGAGTCGCAAGAGTGAATGATTTTGGTCGCTCCAACGACCAAAATTCTTCTTTCTTGCGGCTAGCCAGGCGACTCCGTGCCCCTTTTGTCGCGCTTAGGTGAATTGCTGGTGCTGCGCGGTGGTGCGGGATCCTCGATGGGCAGGCCCAGGCTGCGCCTGAATCGAGGGTTCAGCGAGCGACTCGCTGGTAGACGGCGGCGGTCAGTTCCGCGGTGCGCCGCCAGGTGAAGGCGCGGGCGTGGTCACGGCCTCGAGCGGTTTCGGTGCCGTTCGCGGGTGCGCTGAGGGCGGCGGACAGGGCGCCGGCGAGATCGTCGGCGAACACGTCGGCCCGCCCACTGGTCACCAGGCGGACGCCGGCGGCTCCGCCGACGACCTCGCGCACCGCCGGGATGTCGGCGGCGACGACCCTGGTCCCGGCGGCCAGCGCCTCCAGCGGCGGTAGCCCGAAACCTTCGTAGCGGGAAGGGAAGCACAGCACCGCCGCACCGGCCACCACGGACCGCAGCTCGGCGTCGTCCAGGTAGCCGAGGGTGACGACCGCCTCCGGTGGCAGCCCGACGGTGTCCAGGGCGGGACCCCAGCCGGGCGGCCCGACCAGCGCCAGCGGCGGGGTGTCGCGCTCGGTGGCGCGCAGCCTCCGCAGCGCCTCCAGCAGCGCCGGGAGGTTCTTGCGCGGTTCCGCGGAACCGACGAACAGCAGGTAACGGTCGGGCAGCCCGTGGGCGGCGAGCCAGCCGCGGGCCGGGGCGGCGGCGGTGAACCAGGCCGGGTCGACGCCGAGCGGCGTGGGGGTGACCAGCTCCGGGTCGAGCCGGTAGGCGGCGATCACCTCGTCCGCGACGGCCTGGCTGGGGGTCAGCACCGCGGCGGCACGGCGCAGCCCGCGCGGGACGAGCGTCGTGTAACGGGCGGACGCCTCCGACACCGTGTCGGGCGTGCGCAGGTAGGACAGGTCGTGCACGGTCAGCACGCCGTCGGCGGCGGCCAGCGGGCCGAGCACGAAGTTCGTCCCGTGGATGATGTCCGCGGCGCCGGTGAGCCATTCGGTCGGCGGGTGCTCGGAGCGCATCCAGGCGTCCTGCAGCAGCCGGGCGGGGACGCGGCGCGCCGCGGGGCGGACGCCGGGCGGCAGCGCGGCCGCGAGCCCCGCCGAGCCCCGCCAGGTGAACGCGGTCGCCGCCACGTCGAGATCGAGCTGGTCGACGCGGGCCAGCTCGCCCAGCCCGGCGAGCAGTGCCGCCGTGTAGCGGCCGACCCCCGTGCGCGGCCCGAGCAGCGGGGTGCCGTCGAGAACGACCCGCATCACACGGCCCGCATCAGGAGACCACCCGCATCAGGAGAGTGCCCGCATCAGGCGTACAGCCGGCGGCGCTCGACGATGTCGTGCCACCGGTCGGCGAACGCGGCGTCGGAGAACTGCTGGGCCCGGTCGACCGCGGCCGCCGCCAGCCGGGAGCGCAGCCCGTCCTCGGCGGCCAGCCGGCGGGTGAACGAGGCGACCTGCTCCGGATCGCTCCAGCGGTAGCCGTCCCGCCCATGCCGGACGATCTCGCGCTGCCCGGCGCGGTCGATGACGACCGGCACGCAGCCGCCGGCCATCGCCTCGACGGTGGTCATCCCGAAGTGCTCGGCGGTCCAGGGGCGGCGCCGGTCGTCCTCGCCGTAGCCGGTCGCCGACCAGAAGACCGAGCTGGTCGACAGCAGCCGCTCGACCTCGGCCCGCGGCGCGTTCGGCAGCACTTCGACGGGCAGCCCCGCACCGGCGGCCCGGACCTGCTCGACGTAGGGCTTCTGCGAGTCCTCACAGCCGCCGACGACGTACATCTTCCAGCCGTCGGGCAGCCCGCCGGAGCGGTACAGCTCGCCGAACCACTGGACCATCTCCAGCTGCCGCTTGGCGTGGCCGAGGCCCGGGGCGAAGAACCGCCCGATGGTGATCACGGCCTTCTCCCGCTCCGGGGCCGGGTGGAGCCGGTCGACCTGGATCGGCGGGAACAGCACGTCGGAGTCCCGCTTCCACAGCTGGCTGATCCAGCCGCGGGTGTACTGCGAGTTGGCCATGACGGTGTCGTAGCCGTCGAGGTAGCCGAGGTCGGCCGGGTCGCGCAGCAGCCACGGGAAGCGCAGCGCCATCCGCTCCAGCGGGCCTTCGTCGGCGTCGGTGACCCGGGGCCGGCTCACCGCCACACCGAGCTCCCGCACATCCGCCTCGCCGGGGGAGAACGCGTCGCTGACCAGGGTCAGCTCGGTGCCCTTCGACGACGACGGCAGCGCCACCTCGAACGGGGCGAACTCCTGGCCGACCGTCAGCTTGGCGAGCACCGTCCCGTCGGCGTCGAGGACCTGCAGCCGCACCCCCTCGGGGGCGCCGGGGCGGCCGATGTCGGCCCGCAGGGTCCGCCCGCCGCCCGGGTTGACGGCGAGGATGCCGGAGCCGTTCGTCCAGGTCCACTGCCGACGCCGGCCGCCCTCCGGCGGATACCAGCCCTGCCCGAAACTGACGGCGGGGGTCACCCCGCGCAGCAGCGGGCCGGCGGTACGCACTGCGGCCTTGCGCCAGGCGGCCATGTCGTGGTCGAACGGCGTCGGGAAGAAGCACAGGTACGCCGACCGCGGCGACCGTGGGGCGAGCCGGCTCATGTACGAGCCGTTGACGAACAGGTGGTACTCCTCGGACAGGACGGCGATCGCGTCCTCGCCGCGGTCGGGCAGCCGCCGGTAGCGGCAGCCCGACAGATCAAGGCCCAGGTGGCTGCCGATCGCGGCGAGGTCGACGTCGGAATGCCCGATGATGTCGACGTCGAGGCCGTCCGCGGCCAGCACCTGGGCGATCATGCCGTTGTGGCGCTCGCCGCCACCCATCGAGTGCCAGAAGCGGTTGTAGACGGCCGCGCGCAGACCCTGCGCACGTGGACCGGTGGCACCGGTCGGGCTCGCGGCACCGGGCGCGGTCATCGCTCGACCAGCCAGCTCTGCAGGCTGACCCGCCGCTCGGTGGCGGCGGCGCCGATCTCCCGGCGGTGGCGCAGCATCGTGGGCAGCAGCCGCAGGTAGGACGAGAACACCCGCACCCGCAGCAGGGTGGGACGCACCGCCGGCCGGCTGCGCGAGCGCCACGCCTGGCGCAGCGTGCGCACGGCGATCGACGCGGTCGTCAGCGGGTAGCGGGCGACCGCCGAGATCGCGGTGCGCGCGGTCGCGTCCTTGGTCAGCATCAGCAGCCGGTTGCGGTCGGTGTGGAAGACGAACAGCGGGGACCACTCGACGCTCGACGCGGAGTGGACGTGGCGAAGTACCGCGCCCGGCACGTAGCGGATCTGGTAGCCGCGGGAGCGGATCCGCCAGGACAGATCGGTGTCCTCGTAGTAGAGGAAGAAGTCGTCGTCGAACCAGCCGAGCTGCTGGCCCAGCTCGGTCCGCATCGCCATGCCGTTGCCGCAGGCGGTGAAGACCTCCTCCGGGTTGTCGAACTGGCCGATGTCGATCTGCTGGTAGCCGCGGTCGGCGCCGTACCCCTCGGTCAGCACGATGCCGCCGACGTTGTTGATGACGTCCACCCGCGGGGCGCCCGCGCCCACCGTGAACGAGACGGTGGACGGCTCGGCCGTCACCGGCAGCGTGCACGACGAGCCGTCCCAGCCCAGGGTGACGTCCTTGGCGGTGTCCGCGGCCCAGGTGACCCCGATGGTGACCTGGCCATGTTCGGGCACCGGCACGCACAGCTCGCCGTCGCCGCGGGTCCAGAAGAACGGGGCCTTCGGCGGGCCCTCGGCGCCGAAGGTGAGCTTCTCCCACAGCACCTCGCGCAGCACCTCGCGCCCGTCCACCGTCACCGAGCTGACTCGCACACCCAGCTGGCGCGGGTCGTGGGGGCCGGGGGAGAAGGTGGGCGTGGCCAGGGTGAGCCGCAGGAACCGGGGCAGGAAGACGACCTTGCCGGTGACCGCGCCGAGCCGGCCGCCACCGGGCTCGTCGAACGGTGCCAGCAGCCGGGCCAGCCAGTCCGGCTCGGGGATGGCGTCGTTGTTCAGCAGCACCGCGAGCGGTGTGGTCACGTTCCGCAGCGCGAGGTTGTTCCCGCCGGCGAAACCGAGGTTGCGGTCCGACCGTACGACCTTCACCCAGGGGTAGCGGCTGGCGAGCAGCTCCAGCGAGTCGTCGGCGGAGGCGTTGTCGACCACCTGGGTCTCGAACGCGAACGGCGCGTCCTGCTTGGCGAGCGCGTCCAGGCACGGCGGCAGCAGGTGCGCCCCGTTCCAGTTGACGATGACGACCGTCGCGAGTGGCCCGGCGCCGCTGCCGTCGCTGCTGCTGACGGCGCTGCTCTCGGCGCCGTTGCCGTCGCCGTTGCTCCTGGAAGCGCTGCTCATCGCACCATCCGCTCCTTGCCAGCCCTCACTGCCAGCCGTCACCGGCGCAGCCCTGCCTGGTAGTCGACGCGGAGCAGCCCGGCGACCTGCGGGCCGCTCACGCCGAACAGGTCCTCGAACCGCCGTACCGTGACCGGCTGGCCGGTGGCGGCGTCCGACACCCGGACGCTGACCGCGAACGCCCCGAGCAGCTCCGGCAGCCGGGGAACGACGAAGTCCACCACCACGATGCCCGGCCCCGGGCTGATGCCGCCGGGCGGGGTCTCCATCATCCAGATCGGGACCTCGCCCTGACCCATGATGTCCACGTGCAGGTAGACGTGCTGCGGCGCGTAGTCGGTGAGGTCCAGCTCGACGCTGACGGTGAGCTGCTCACCCGGGTCGTACTGCACCTGCGGGGCTCCGCCGGGATCGCGGCTGAACGTGACCGCCGTCGGCTTGGCCGGTGACAGGTCGTACGGCACCGCCCCGCCCTCGACGGGCAGGCTGCCCAGCCGCTGGCGCAGCAGCTTCGTCCCGACCGCCGGCTGCCCGTCGTAGATGAGGTTGCCCGTCTCCAGGACGAGCACCCGGTCGCACATGTTCTCGATCAGGTCGAGGGAGTGGGTGACGAACAGAATCGTCCGCCCCTCGGACCGGAACTGCGCGATCTTGTCGAGGCACTTGCGCTGGAACGCCTCGTCACCGACGGCGAGCACCTCGTCGACGAGCAGGATGTCCGGGTCGACGTGCACCGCGACGGCGAAGCCGAGCCGCACGTACTGGCCGGACGAGTAGTGCTTCACCTCGTCGTCGATCTTGTGTCGCAGCTCGGCGAAGTCGACGATCGAGTCGAAGAGCCGGTCGATCTCCCGCTTGGACAGGCCGAGCAGGGAGGCGTTGAGGTACACGTTGTCGCGGCCGGACAGCTCGCCGTTGAACCCGGCGCCCAGCTCCAGCAGCGAGGCGATCCGCCCGTTGACCGCCACCTCGCCGGAGGTCGGGCGCAGGATGCCGGCGAGGACCTTGAGCAGTGTCGACTTGCCCGACCCGTTCGCGCCCGCCAGGCCGACCGTCTGCCCGCGCCCGATCTGGACGTCGATGTCGCGCAGCGCCCAGAAATCCTCCCCGCTCGCGCCCTCGCGGCGGACGAACCGCTCCTTCAGGCTGGTCGCGCGCTTGCTGTAGGCGACGAACTTCTTGCTGACCCCGGCCGCGCGGATCACTGTCGGCGAGCCCGGCGACTGCGCCGCCGAGGCCGAGGCCGCGGGGCGGTCGGGCTGTGCGGGCGGGGCGAGCGGCGGTGACGACACTAGAGGTCCTCGGCGAAGTCGGCCTGGAAGCGCCGGAACACCCGCAGCCCCAGAAAGAGCACGGCGAGCGAGATGAGCGCGGCGATCCCCAGGTGTTCGAGGTAGAACGTGTACCCGGTGTCGGCGATGATCGACGACGAGCCGGTGGAGTTGCCCGGCGGCGGGTCGTAGATCGCCCGCTGGAACGTCATCACCACCACGGCCATCGGGTTGAGCAGGTACACCCAGGTCCAGTCGCCGAGCCGGTCGGAGATCAGGCCGTACGCGTAGACCATCGGGTTGATCCAGAACCAGGCCACCAGGGCGACGTCCAGCAGGTGCTGGGTGTCGCGGTAACGCACGTTCAGCGCCGACAGCAGCAGTGACAGCGCGACGGTGAACAGCAGCGCGACCGCCCCGGCGGGGATGATCAGCAGCAGCTCGGGCCCGAACAGGCTGTACTGCAGCCCCAGGATGACCACGAACAGCACCAGCAGCTGGAGCGCGAAGTGCACCGCGGCGAAGCCGACCGCGGACAGCGGCAGCACCAGCAGCGGGAAGCGCACCTTCTTCACCAGGTTCGCGTTGGCGACCACCGCGCCGCAGGCGGACGACACGCTGCCGGAGAACGCGTTCCACACCAGCATCCCGGACATCAGGTAGATGCCGAAACGCGGGATCCCCGTCTTCAGCACCACCTGGAAGACGAACGTGTAGACCACAAGGAGCAGCAGCGGGTTCGCCAGCGACCAGGCGAAGCCGAGCGTCGACCCCTTGTACTTGACCTTCAGGTCCTTGCGGACGAGGTTGCGCAGCAGCTCCCACCGCACCCGGGTCTGTGCCCGGCTGCGGTGATCGACATGGCGCGCGCCGGAACGTGAGCCGCGAGGGCGCTGTGCCGGTGCCGGTGCCTGCCCGGACCCCTGGCCCGCTGACGGCGATGGCGATGAGGGGAACGTGGAGAGGTCAGCGACCCGCGACATGACCTTCTTCTTCCCCTGTCGGGCGTACATCTCGGACCCGCACCGTGCTCGGCCCCTCCTCCGCCCAGCGCAACCGTCACCGGTTGGCGTCGACTCCTCGACCGTTGCTCGAACGTCGTCGTGTGCTCGGACGCCGTCGTGCTGAACGTCGTCGTGCTTGAACGTCGTCGCCCAGGTTGGAGACGATGGCCGTAGACCGTACCGCGTGCCACCCCGGAGGCGATGCCCCGAGTCCGGTGACTGGCACCCCCAGGGGGGTTCATAGTATCGATCCGTCTATCTGGCTCCGGCCGGCGAGCGCTCCACCCGAACCACCCGCTGACAACCCGGAAACCTCCGGTGTTGTCCGGCGGTGGTCCCGGGGGTGCCTGGCCGGCCCAGATTGGGCGGTCGGGGGACCGGCTGTCCGGGAGGGGCGGGCAGTGTTCACCGACGTCCGACTTCGCGAGGTCTGGTCGCATCTGGAGTCGGGCGGTGCCCAGGCCCTGACTCTTGATGTGTTCGACACCCTGCTGTGGCGCATGGTGCCCGAACCGGCACACGCCTTCATCACCCTGGGGCACCGCCTCGCCGAGATCGGCCAGCTGCCGACCGGCGTCACCCCCGGCGAGTTCGCCCGCCTGCGCGTCTACGCGGAGCACAAGGCCCGGGAGCACTCGCACGAGGTGCGGGGCACCTACGAGGTGCGCCTCGACGAGATCTGGGGCGTGCTGGTGCCGGCGCTGCCCGGCGCGGGCAGCCTCGGCGACCTGATGGACGTCGAGCTCGCCGTCGAGCGTGACCTGTGCCGGGCCGACCTGGCGGTCGTCGAGCTGGCCGAGCTCGCGATGACCAAGCTCGGGCTGCCGGTGTACCTGCTCTCCGACACCTACTTCTCCGCCGCCCAGCTGGAGCGCCTGCTCAGCCGCCCGGAGCTGGCCGGGGTGCCGTTCACCCAGATCTTCACCTCGTCCGACGCCGGGATCAGCAAGAGCGACGGGCTGTTCCGGCACATGCTGGCCGCCTCGAACCTGCAGCCGTCGCGGGTCGTGCACCTCGGCGACCACCCGGTCGCCGACGTCGAGAGCGCCCGCGAGCACGGCCTGGTCGCCATCCACTATCCGAAGTACTCGGGCTCGCTGAAGTCGACGCTGGAGCTGGAGGGCCTGCTCACCGGTCCGGGCGACGACACCCCGATCGACTCGGCGCACGGCGACTACGGCATGACCGCGCTGCGGGCCCGCTCGCTGCACCGTGCGGACGCCGCCGCCGTCCCGCCGGGCCTGCGCCGCTACTGGGAGACCGGCGCGACCGTGTTCGGCCCGGTCTTCACCGGTTTCGCCGACTGGGCGGTGGAACGCACCAGAGACCACGGCGCCGACCACATCTACTGCCTGATGCGCGAGGGCGAGTTCCTCTCCCGCCTGGTCGCCGAGCCGGGTGCGGACGCCGGTGTGACCACCTCCACCCTGTGGGCGTCACGCCAGGTCTGCGCGCTGTCCAACGTGTTCGAGGGCAGCCCCGAGGAACTGCGCAGCTTCCTCGTCCGCCGGCACGCGCCGAGCGTCGGCCAGCTGCTGCGCCAGCTCGGGGTCGCCGTCGACGACGTCGCCGGCATCTCCTCGCTCGCCGACCGGCGCCTGGACGTCCCCGGCCTGCTCGACGACACCCTCGAGGCGCTGTGCTCCGACGAGCGCATCCGCAGCGAGATCGTCCTGACCGCGGCCCGGCTGCGCGACCGGTACGTCCAGTACCTCGACACCCAGCTGCCCGAATCCGGGCGGATCGTCGTCGCCGACCTCGGCTGGGGCGGCACCATCCAGGCGCTGCTCGCCCGCCTGCTCGCCTCCACCGGGCGGGACTTCGACGTCTGCGGCCTCTACCTGGCGACGAACGCCGCCGCCGGCACGCACCGCCTCGCCGGCCTGCAGATCGAGGGCTACGCCGCCTCCGGCGGGCAGCCGGAGCTGATGGCCAACCAGCTCATGCGCAGCCCCGAGGTGCTCGAACAGCTCTGCATGCCAGACATCGGCTCGCTGGTCTCCTTCGACGACGAGCACCGCCCGGTGCTGAGCATCGACCGCACCTCCCGGACCCAGGTCGCCCAGCGGGTCGCCGTCCAGGACGGCATCCTCGCCTTCCAGCGTGAATGGCTGCGCTACCGGCGCTCGGAGACGGCGATGCCGTCGCTGTCCGAGGCGGGGGCCCGGCACGCCTCGCTGCGGATGCTGACCCGGTTCGTCGCCCGCCCCACCGCGGCCGAGGCCTCCGCGTTCGGCGCGTGGGCCCACGACGACAACTTCGGCTCGGACTCGACCGAGGGCCTGCTGCCGCCCGAGCTGGTCCGGCGGATGCCCTACCTGACCCCGGCGGACGTCGAGAAGATCACCATGCGGGAGCTGTACTGGCCCGCCGGTGTCGCCGGCGTCGCGAACCGGTCGCTCGCCGTGATCAGTGGCCTGGCCGCCGCCGCCGGGGTGCGGGCCGAGGAGGTCTCCCCGGAGGCCGCCGCCGGCCCGGTCGAGGTCTACGTCGACACCGGCAGCGACTTCGTCAACGGCCACAAGGAGACCGTCGTCACCCGCTCCGGGCGCGACGGGATGTCGATCGTGCGGCTGAGGGTCGAGGGTGTCGGCGCCCGCCGGGTGCGGATCGACCCGGCCGGCCGGCGCGGCCTGCTCCGCCTCGACTGGCTGACGATCTCCTTCCACCTGCACAACGCTCCCGAGCCGTACAAGGTGACCGTCACCTCCCTGGACGACCTCGCCGGCCAGCAGCTCGCGCTCATCGGCCTGCGGCCCCTGCAGGCCAACCTGCTGGAGATCGTCGGCGATGATCCGCAGATCATCTACACGATCGATCACGGCACGCAGCCGCAGCTCGGCGGGACGTACGCGATCGACGTCGAGATGGCCTTCGGCTGGCTCGGGATCCGGGCCGACCCGCTGCAGGTGCGCACGGCGGACGCGGCCCGCACCGGCCTGCCCGTCCGAGCCGCCCGGAAGATCCGTCGCGAGCTGGGAGGGCTGCGGTGACGTCAGAGGCAGACGACACGGCCGACACGGAGGGCATGTCCCCCGATCCGCGCCCCTCCCCGTCTCCGGGTAGCGCCGCCGGCGCCTCGGGCACCGCGGGCGCCCCGGAGCCCTCGGGACCCGGGGACACCGAGCGAAGCTGGTTCCGCCCGCCGCCGAGCCAGTCCGACCCGCTGTGGACCAGCCTGCTCCCGTCGGTGTCACCGCCATCGCCTCCCGCGGGGCCGCCGCCTCCCACCGGGCCACGGCCACCCGCCGGGCCGCCGTCTGCGTCGGTCCCACCTGCGGGGCCACCGTCCGGCCCGCTCCCCGTGCGCTCCTCGGCCTCCTCGGCCTCCTCGGCCCCCCGGCCGCCCGCGGCCACACCGCCGGCCCCGTCACCCCCCGAGATGTCGGTCTTCACGCCGCGCTCGGCCCGGCGCGCCGCCGAGAACGCCCCGGCGCAGCCCTCCTCGCCAGGCGGGCCCGTCACGGCTCCGCTTCCGCTGCCCGGCTACCCGGTCACCCCCGGCACCTCGGCGACCTTCGAACCACCCCGCGACCCCCGTGAGTTCCGCGACGCGCGGGACCGCACACACGACCGCCCGGACCGCAGGCATCCGGACCCCAGCCGCCCAGACCCCAGCCGCCCAGACCTCGGCCGCCCGGACCCCGGCCCTCCAGGCCTCGACCGCCCGGGCTTCGATCGTCCCGACCTCGATCGGGCGGATCCTGGCCGCGCACCCTTTGACGGCGCACCCTTCGACCGCGCACCCGCCGGCCGGGCGGAACCCGCACCCGACGCCCCGCGGCAGCCGGCGGAGACGTCCAGCCCGCCCGGGACGTCCGGCTCGACGGAGACGTCGAGCGTGGTGCACGGCAGTCTCGCGGAGCTGGCCGTGGACGCCTACGACGGCGGCGACCACGCCGCCGAGCCAGGTGAGATCACAGAGAAGACCCTCGCGCCGCTGCTCCTGCACTCGCTGACCGACCTGCGCGAGATCTGGATCCCGCTGCTGGAGGCGGCCGGCGCGCGCAGCGTCGCCGAGATCGGCTCGGAGAGCGGCGCGACGACGTCGCTGCTCGTCGGCCTGCTGCGCCGGGGTGGCGGCGGGCGCCTGGTGGTCATCGACCCCGAGCCGGGGGTCACCCCGACGTCCGGCGGCGGGCTGGACGTCGAGGTGATCCGCGGCTTCAGCCCCGAGGCGCTTGACGGCCACGCACCGACCGACGCCTACCTCGTCGACGGAGACCACAACTACGCCACGGTCCGCGGTGAGCTCGCGGCGATCGCGGCCGCCGTGCGCGACTTCGACCGGGCCTACTTCCCGCTGGTGATCCTGCACGACGTCGGCTGGCCCGCCGGTCGCCGCGACCAGTACTACGCCCCGGACCGGATCCCCGAGGAGCAGCGCCAGCCGAACTCCTGGGACGTCGGCGTGGAGATCGACAAGTCCGACGCGATCCCCGGCCGCGGCTTCCGCGGGGCGGGCGCCTTCGCCTGGGCGCTGACCGAAGGCGGCCCCCGCAACGGTGTGCGCACCGCCGTCGAGGACTTCGCGATGGACCACCCCGACCTGCGGTTCATCACGGTGGCGCCGATCTTCGGCCTCGGGGTGCTCCTCGACCGGCGCGCACCCTGGGCCCGCCACATCGCCGACCTGCTCGCACCCTGGGTCGCGAACAGCCTGCTGGCCCGGATGGAACGCAACCGCATCGACCTGTACCTGCGGGTCCTCGCGATGCAGGACGACGCCGCCGCCGCCGCCCGGGCCCGGCAGCGGGAATGGTCCCGCATCGACGCCGAGCGCAGCGAGCTCGCCGCTCGGGACCTGCAGCGCCTGAGCCGCATCAGCGAGCTGGAGCAGGAGCTCGCCGTGGCCCGCCGGGAGCAGCAGCGGCCGCCCTGGGGCCCTGGAACACCGGACGAGCCAAGGCTTCTCACCGCAGCCCGCATCGCCGGCGCGGCCCTGCGGGCCCGTCTCGGCGGTGAGGCGGGTGTCCGCGACTCCGGCGACTCCGGTGACGGGGCGGCTGGCTCGACGGCTATCCCGTCACGGGGCGCCCAGGCGCTGGCCGCGGGCACCCGCACCGGCGGCGCCGCGGTCGTCCGCCTGGGCTCAGGCCTCGCCCGGCTGGTGGAGAACAGATCCACCGGCGGCACCCCGAACTCCTCCCGCCACCGCGGGCACTGACCGCGCGGGCCAGCTGGGCGTCGGGCTGCCGCTGCTGTCGGGCAAGATCGGAGGGGCCTGGTTGCCGGAACGACGAAAAGCCTCGGATCTTCCGATCTGAAAGCGTCGATCGCTGCTGCCAGGCAAGGCCTGAGGCGCCATTTTGCGACGACCGGCCACCGTTGCCGGAGCGCTGATTTCGGGAAGGCCACCGCACCCGACGTCGCCACGTGATCCAATGATCTTCGCTGGGATGTGACGCCGATCCGGTTCTGAGGAGTCCGATGGCCCGCTCGCCCCACGTTGTCCACATCTCATGGGGTCGCATCGACGTGGAAAGGCTCGGGCCGGGCAAGGACTTCATCCTGTATCCGGGCGGAGGCCGGGAGTGGGACTGGTCCGAGAACGGTACCCGCCATGAGCCGGGAATCCAGCCGGCCGATGTACAGGAGATCCTCCACGTGGGCGTGACCGCGGTCGTGCTCAGCCGCGGGATGGAGCTTCGCCTGCGGACGATGCCGGAGACGCTCGAGTTGCTGCGCGATCACAACGTCGAGGTTCACGTCGAGGAGACGAAGGCCGCCGTGGCCCTCTACAACCGGCTGGCAGGGACCGTTGCCGTCGGTGCGCTTCTCCATTCGACCTGTTGAGGCGGGCTCGCGTGCGTCATACGACGAGCAGGTCGACGTCGTAGTGCTGGATGTTGGCGTCGCGGGTGGCGAGGGTCAGACCCTCCACCGTCGCCTGCGCCACCAGCATGCGGTCGAACGGGTCGCGGTGGTGGACGGGAAGCCTGCCCGCCGCGATCGTGTGCGCATGGTTGACCGGTAGCTCGGCGAATCCCATGCCCCGGACATGCTCCGCCAGATCCGACGGGCCACCGAGCTTGCCGGCGGCCTGCTTGATCGTGATCTCCCAGAGGGTGACGGGGCTGAGGAACACATCCGGATCATGCCGGAGGCGGTCGAGAAAAGCCTCGTCGAGTGTGGGGTCGGCGGTGATGGCCCACAGGGCGACATGGGTGTCCAGCAACAGTTTCAAGACGAGATACCGAAGTCCGCGGCGATTTCGTCGTTGGTCGCAGGCGTGTCCCAGTCGCCCGACAGGTCGAGCCGCCCGGCGAGCGAGCCGATCGCAGGGCGATCGACGCGCCGAACGAACGGAACAATTCTGGCGACCGGTGTGCCGGCGCGGTCGATGACCACTTCTTCGCCGCGCTCGACCCGGTCGATGATGCGAGACAGATGGGTCTTTGCCTCGTGCATGTTGAAGTGCACGGCTTCGGCCGCCATCCGCGCCACCTTCCATGCCCGGCTCCAACTTAGCTAAGTGGTTAGTCTACGCCCTGGATCGGGATGACAGCAGTGGGTCCGCTCGACTGATCAGCGCGCAGGTCCTCTCTGATCGGCCCCGGAACCGATGGAGGCCAGCGGATTTCGTACGTCGGCTGACCCTGCTCGCGCGTTGCGGGGCGGGCCCAACGGGCTGGACGTCCCGGGCGGCGCGGTGAAGGTCCGTGGGTTGGGGTGACAGGGTGCCCGCGATCACACGGCTCGACTGAGGAACCCTCGCAGCATGCGATGGAGCAGCGAGAACGACTACGCGATCGACGAGACGATCATCACCGTTGATGACGGCCGTAACGCACGCGTACTCAGGGTCAGCCGCCACGGGCTCGTCGTCGGTGACTTCGCATCCTGGGGCGATCTGCTGGCGGACGTCGACCTCGGCCTCGCCATCCAGGAGGATCCGCACGCACCCTGCGCCTCCGGCACGCCTCGGTAGGCGGCGCCTGGCGTCGGCCCGGGCAGCCCGTCCGTGCCCTGTCTCGCCGGGCCGGTGACGCCGGCCCGGCGAACGGCCCGGGCGCGGGGGCGCGCCCCGAGCTGGAAGCCCCGTTCCCGGTCGACCTCGACCCGGCCAGCCTCACTCATCGGCAGGTGTACGTAGCCGCCTCGTCGGTGCGGAGCGTCGCCATGACGTTGGTTCTCAGCAGACGGGCTGGTACGGGACGTCGGCGATGTCGCGTTGCCAGTCGGCCTGGGTGATCTGGTTCGCCGGGTCGGCGCAGGCGCGGGCGACGAGGCCGGCGTCGTCGATGCGGGAGATACGGGTCGTGTAGTCGTCGCTGATGGTGACCAGCGACTCGCCGTTCGGCATGAACTCGACGCCCTGCACCCAGTCGCCGTGGCCGGAGATCACCCCGGCGGCGGTCACCTTGCCCGGGGCGCTCAGATCCCACAGGTGGGCGGTGGTGTCCCAGCCGGCGGTGGCCAGGGTGTGGCCGTCGGGGCTGTAGGCGAGGTCGAAGACCCATTTCTCGTCGGCCACGATCGACGCGGTCGCCCTGGGCCGGGCGGGATCGGTGACGTCCCACAGTTTCACCAGGCCGTCGTAGGCGCCGGTGGCCAGCTGCTTCCCGTCCGGGCTGAACGCCACCGCCCAGACGTAGTCCGTGTGGGCGGTGATGGCGGCCAGCGGGCGAGGTGAGCTCGGGTCGCTGATGTCCCAGAGCCGGGCGGTGCGGTCGGCGCTGGCGGTGGCCAGCAGTTTTCCGTTCGGGCTGAAGGAGACCTCGTTGACCCAGCTGGTGTGCCGGTTCAGCACGGCGAGCTGGTGCGGGGACTCCGGATTCCTGATGTCCCACAACCGGGCGGTGTTGTCGTAGCCCGAGGTGGCGAGGATCCGCCCGTTCGGGGAGAAGGCGGCGTCGAGGACGTAGCCGTCATGGCCCAGCAGCACGGCGAGCTGCCTGGGTTGGTCCAGGTCGTGGATGTCCCACAGCCGCACGGTGCGGTCGTAGCTGACGGTCGCGAGCAGCTTTCCGTCCGGGCTGAACGCGGCGTCGAGCACCCAGGCCGAGTGGGCGGTGAGAGTGGCCAGCTCACGGGGGTGGGAACGGTCGGTGACATCCCACAGCCGGACCAGGTTGTCAGCGCCGCCGGTGGCGACGGTGCGCCCGTCCGGGCTGACGCCGAGGCCGAGCACCGACTCCGTGTGCCCCGTCAGCACCGTCGCCGTGGCGGGGGAGAAGGACGTCCGCAGGCTGGCTCTGGCCTCGGGTACCGGGCTGATCCGGAACGCGGCCAGGCTGAGGCGTGCCGCGCGCCCGGTGTCGGAGTCACGGATCGACTCGGCCATCGCAGCGACCCGGCGGGCCACGCTGTCCCGGGTCTGCCTCTCGTCGCGGCCGCCGCCGGTGAAGGCCAGCGGGATGAGCGCGGCGATCAGGAGCAGCGCGAGCAGGGGCACGGCGAAGAGCACGATCCGGCGGCGGGTGGTGGCGGCGAGCAGACGGGTGACCCGGGAGGCGCCGGCCTCAGCACCGGCCGCGGCACCGCCACCGGTGCCCCCAGCGGCCCCGGCGCCGACGACGTCACCGGTGCCGGCGGGTCCGGCAGATGGCCGGCCGCCGGTGCCGGTGCCGGTGAGGCTTCCGCCGCCGGTGCGGCTGCCCACAGCGCCCCCGGTACCTGCAATGCCCCCAGAGCCCCCAGTGCCGCCGGTGCCGGTGTGGCCTCCGGCGTCGGGAGCACCGGTGATCGCCGGCGGGCGGGGGCCGGTGGCGACGTCGTGCTCGGGTGCGGGCTGTGCGGGCACGCCCGTGACCACACGTGGCGCCGAGGCCGCCACGATGCCGCTGGTCAGGTCCGGGAGCGGCAGGTTGCCCGGTTGGCCGACCGGCGCCACCGGTGGAGCAGGGTCGGCGATGGGCGCGTTGGTGGTCTGGATCGCCGCCGAGACGTCGGGGTCGGGGTGGGTCGCCGGGCCCATCCCGACCAGCCGCAGGAACAGTTCCTGCGCGGTCGGGCGCTCGGCCGGGTTCTTGCGCATCGCCTGTTCGACGATGGGCCGCAGCGCGGGATCGAGGCCGTCCAGCAGCGGTTCGCGGTGGACCACCCGGTAGAGCTGCACCGGGGTGGGCCCGTCACCGAAGGGGTACGAGCCGGTGCCGGCGTAGGTGACCAGACCGCCCCAGGCGAAGATGTCGGCCGCCGATGTCACCGGCTCGCCGTTGGCCTGCTCGGGGGCCATGAACGCCGGGGTGCCGATGCGCTGGATCTCCTGGCTGACCATGGTCTGGGCGTCCAGGGCGCGGGCGATGCCGAAGTCGATCACTCGCGGGCCGAGGGTGGACAGCAGCACGTTGGACGGCTTGAGGTCCCGGTGGACCATGCCGGCGCCGTGGATCGCGGTCAGCGCGGCGGCCACGCTGACCGCCACCCGTTCCAGGTCGGCCGAGCGCAGCGGGCCTTCGACGGCGACGGCCTGGGCCAGCGTCAGCCCGTCGACGTATTCGGTCACCAGGTACGGCTGCCCGTCGGGTGGGTCGACGACGTCGAGGACCTCGGCGGTGCAGAAGCGCGCGACCCGGCGGGCCAGGTCGGCCTCGCGCTGGAACCGGGTCCGGAACTCGGGCAGCCGGGCCAGGTCGGCCCGGACCACCTTGACGGCGACCATCCGCCCGCTGGGGTCACGGCCGAGGTAGACCGTGCCCATTCCGCCCTCGCCGAGCCGGCCCACCAGCACGTAGCGGCCGAGCCGGGCCGGATCGTCCGGGCCCAGCGGGGACGCCAGCCGCGAGGCGGCGGCCACCGAGGGGCCGGTTGAATCCGCGGGCGGTGTGGTTTCCCAGCCCCGCTTTCGGCGCACGGCTCCCCCCGAACCGAGATGACGGACACCGGAACCTTACGTGAGTGGTCCGCGGCCTGCTTTCAGTGTGACGGCACGGGGCTGGCCATGCTTGACGGCCTCCCTTTTGCCGCGGAGGGTCCCGACTCGGCTGGCGCGGATTCGCCCGGGGGCGGCTCGGAAAGCCCTTGCTCATCGGGCTTGGCCCCGGCGGAACCGGCTGGCGCGGATTTCCGCGCCGACGGGCGGATGGGGATGGTGTCCGTGGGTTCCGGGCCCGCCGGGAGCGGTTCGAACCCTTCGGCCGGCCCGGCCGCTGTCGTCGCCGGGGCCGGCTGGATCGTCCTGGCAGCGTTCCGGCCGCCACCGAGGCCCGGTGAGGCTGGATGATCCGGCCCGGCGCCACCCGGCGGCGTGTCACCGCGCACGGCCGTCCACACACAGCTGACGAGAACGAGAACGGCCAGCGCGACACCGACCCACACAACGGTGATCACCGCCGAGGGCGACCAGGGTGACCAGGCCGTCAGTGCGTCCCAGGAATCGGCGAGATCGCCGCCGGCCGGCTCCCAGAAGTGCGCCAGAACGGTCTTGACGGACCACCACTGGGCTGCCGCGGCGGCCCCGAAGAACAGGACGGGAAAGGCGCGGGCGGCCTGCCGGCCAAACGCGGGGACTCCCATGCCGACGCCGACCGCGAGAGCGGTCAGCCCGCCGTACATGTACCGCCCCGAAATCCCGCTCAGGTGGCCGTGCTCGCTGAAGCCTGTCGCGGACTGAAATGTCATCAGCCCGAAAAGGCCGAGCGTGGGCCAGAGCAGGAACAGCAGGTCCACCCTGGTCCGGCCGTCGCGGGCCCGGATGATGCCCAGCGCGAACAGGGCGATCACGATCGCGCTCGCCGTCCGGACGAACACCGTCGGCAGGGTCACCTCGAACCAGCCGAACGCTCCCCACCAGCGCGTGACCGCGCCGTTGAACAGGACGTCCAGGTAGGCGTCCCAGTCATCGCCCAGGTAGTCGCCGAGCGGGAAGTTCGGCGTCTCTGGCTGGAACGTGCGGTAGCGGACGATGTTGACGACCCACCACCAGCCGCCGAAGGCCACCATGAGCCCACCGCCGAGTAGGATCTGCCGCCACGGAGCCCTGGTGGCGCCGGTCGGCACGGTACGCAGCCCGGTGTCGGCGAGCAGGAACGGCGCGTCCCGGTCCGGATCCAGCGTGCCCCGGCCCCGGCCCCGCTCGGCCTGGCTGGTGCGGCTGGGGTGGCTGAGATAGCTGAGGTAGCTGGCGCGACTGGTGCGACTGGTGCGGTTGTGACGGTCGTCCCGCCGAGCTCGCAGCCAGGCGACGAGGTAGGCGAGCGCCGCCATCGGGACGAGCACGATGGCGAGCGACTTCGTCAGCAGGGCGAGCCCGATGAACCCGCCGGCCCAGGCCGCGGTGCGCAGCGAGGTGTCCCCGCGCAGGATGTAGATGATCGTCAGGGTGGCCAGCCCGGCGGTCAGCGCCAGCAGGTTGTCGTTGTTCACGCTCGACCCGATGTGGCTGAGCTCGGGCACCGCCAGCGGGACGAGAGCCGCGCAGGTCGCCGCGATGCGGTTGCCACCGGAGAGCCGGTGCGCTCCCGCCCAGGCCAGGACCGGCAGCCACATCACCATCAGCGCGCTCATCAGGCGCAGCGCACCGATGGTCACGTCCCAGCGCAGGCCGTCGCCGTCCCCGCCGCCGGGCAGCGCCCACAGCACCGCGGCGCCGACCCAGTAGTACAGCGGCGGGTGCTGGACGAGCTGCTGGATGTCCCCGGGGGGCTGCGGATCACCGTCCGCCTGCAGCGTCTGGCCCAGCTCGTCCCAGTCGGGGCGGTCGGCGCGCGGGGTGGCGTCGTCCGCGACGATCGGCGCGTGGTCGAGCTCGTAGGGCACCGCTTCGGAGCCGTAGGGGGACGCCGCGATCGCTCCGACGCCGTCCGGCTTCACGAACGCGTGCCCGGGATGCGGCCAGCCGTCGCCCTGGACCAGCCGCAGCACGGCGTCCACGTGGTTCGGCTCGTCGGGCGCGTGGTACTGCGGGACGAGTACCGACCAGCAGGCGAGCAGCGCCCCGAACAGGGCGGTGATCAGCCAGATCGGCAGCGGGACCGAACGCAGCAGGACCAGTGGCCGGAACCGGATGCCACCCGGGTATTCGGACATCGCTCAGCGCCAGTAGTCGATATGCCCGACGACCTTCGCCGGTGAGCCCGCGACGACCGCCTTCGCGGGGACGTCCCTGGTCACCACGGAGCCGGCGGCCACGACGGCGCTCTCGCCGACCGTCACGCCTTTGAGGACGATCGCGCCGGCACCGATCCAGGCCCGGTCCTCCAGCACGATCGGCCCACTCATCGGCTGTTCGACACCGTCGACGACCATCGGGTGGAAATCGTTGTCGAGAAGCTGGGTGTCCCATGACACGTTGCAGTACGCGCCGATCGACACCCGTTCCCGCACCAGGATCTTCGCGAAACCGTTGATATTCGCGAAGGGGCCGAGTTCGAGAACACCCGAGTCGACCACGACGCGAATCCCGCGCTGCAGCGAGACGACGCCCTCGCAGCGGATCCGGCCCTCGGGGTGGACGCGGACCACCGACACGTCGTGCCGCGACGTCAGTCCGAACGGGGCGAGCCCGATCCGCATCGCCGCGCCGTCGGCGAACTCGATCCGCTCGTGCCCTTCGATCACCGTCGGCGAACCGATCCAGATCGGCTGCTTGTGGGCGAGCGGATAGCGCAGTCCGGCCACGAACGAGCGTGCCGAGGTCTCCCTCGCGGCACGCAGAGCCCGCACATGGCGCACATACTCGCGTAGATCACCTCTGAACGTCCCCACGCTGGTAACAGTAGGCGCAGCATCGGGCCGACCGGAGTTCGGCCCCCACAGCAAGCCGTGTCACCCTGGTGGGCGGACTGCCCGCGAGCTGCCTGGGGACGGAACGCGGGCGCGCGACCACGACCCGGGAGTCACAGCGACGTGAGTGTCAGTGCCATCCATCCACACGAGCACCAGAGCGGCCTGGCGGTCGAGACACCGCCCTACGTGACCGTGGTGCTTCCCTGTTACAACGAGCAGGATCACGTCGTCCTGGAGCTCGAGCGCATCACCGCGGCGATGGACGCGAGCGGCTACAGCTACGAACTGCTGGTGATCGACGACAAGTCGACCGACAGCACACTGAGCGTCCTGCGTGACGTCGCGCCGAAGTACCCGAACATGCGGCTGATGCCGTTCCGGCGCAACGGCGGGTCGGGCACCGCCCGGCGCATCGGGACGCAGGAGGCGCGCGGTAAGATCGTCGTCTGGACCGACGCGGACATGACGTATCCGAACGAGCGCATTCCCGAGTTCGTCCAGTACCTCGACGAGAATCCGGATGTCGACCAGGTTGTCGGCGCCCGGACCACCGAGGAGGGCACGCACAAATGGGCGCGTGTGCCGGCGAAGTGGCTCATCCGAATGATCGCGCAGCGGCTGTCCGGAATGAAGATCCCTGATCTCAACTCCGGGCTGCGTGCCTTCCGTCGCGACGTCTCACTGCCCTACCTGCGGCTGCTGCCGCCCGGATTCTCCTGCGTCACGACCATCACGATGGCGTTCCTGTCCAACCAGCATCCGGTGGACTACCTGCCGATCGACTACGCCAAGCGCTCGGGGACGTCCAAGTTCCACCCGTTCCGGGATGCGCGCCGGTACATCCTGCAGGTGCTGCGGATGGTCATGTACTTCGACCCGATCAAGGTCCTGATGCCGGTCGCCCTGTGGATCATGGGGCTCGGCTTCGCCAAGCTGATCGCCGACGTCATCCGCTACGACTTCCGGGTCACCACCTCGACGCTGCTCGCGATCCTGGTCGGGTTCCAGATCGTCGTCCTCGCCCTGATCGGTGACCTGGTGGCCCGGTCGCGCAGTGACACCTGACCCGACGCGGTCCGCGGCGCGGATCGCGATCATCGGGCCGACCCATCCGTACAAGGGCGGTATCGCCCAGCACACGACCGAGCTGGCACACCGGCTGGCCGACCGCGGGCACCAGGTGCGGATCGAGTCGTGGTCCCGCCAGTACCCCGCTCGGCTCTACCCGGGCCAGCAGCGGGTCGCCGTCCCGGAGGGGACGCCGTTCCCCGCGACGTCCTACCCGCTTTCCTGGCGCCGGCCCGACACCTGGCTGCGCCTGGGCCGTCAGCTGCGGCCGACCGGAACCGCCCCGGCCGACGGCCCAGGCGCCGAACGCCCGGACGTCGACGGGCAGGGTGTCAATGGGCAGCGTGCCGGCGGGCAGGGCGTCGGCGGGCAGGGTGTCAATGGGCGGGGCGTCGACGGGCGGGGTGTCGACCTGGTCGTGCTCGTCGTCGTGACGCCGATCCAGGCGCCGGCCTATCTCGCGATCCTCGCCGGGCTACGCGGCCGGCGTCGGCGGTCCCCGACCGTCCTCGCCCTGTGTCACAACGTGCTGCCGCACGAGCGGCGCTCGGTCGACCAGCCGCTGATCTCGGCCGTGCTGCGCCGGAGCTCGGCGGTGCTCGTGCACACCCAGGCCCAGGCGGAGCTCGCGGGCACGCTCACCGACGTCCCGGTGCGGGTCGCCGAGATGGCCACCCACCTGTGGACCCCGCCCGACTCCGACTCCGAAGCCGACCCCGTCCTCGACTCCGATTCCGACTCCGACCCCGGCCTCGGCCCCGCCGCGGGGATCGCCGTTCCGGCGGCGGCCGTCGCCGTGCCCGAGCCCTCGCGTGAGCTGCTGTTCTTCGGGCTGGTCCGGCCGTACAAGGGTCTGGACGTGCTGCTGCGCGCGCTGACGGCCGGGCCGGCCGACGTCCGCCTGACGGTGGCGGGGGAGTTCTGGGGCGGGGTGGAGGCGACCCGGGACCTGGTGGCCGAGCTGGGCCTCGGCGACCGCGTCGACCTGCGTCCCGGTTATGTCCCGGCCCGGGACGTCCCAGGCCTGTTCGCGGCCGCGGACGCGCTGGTGCTGCCGTACCGGGCCGGCACCGCCTCGCAGAACGTCGACCTCGCGCACCTGCACGGTCTGCCCGTCGTCGCGACCAGCGTCGGGACGCTCGCGACGTCGGTGCGTGACGGCGTCGACGGCCTGCTCGTCCCACCGGACGACCCGACCGCGCTCGCCGCGGCCCTGCGGCGGCTGTACGAGCCGGGGACGCTCGCCGCGCTGCGGGCCGCAGTGGCCCCACCTGACACCGACGCCGCCTGGGACCGCTACCTCGACGTGGTGCTGGCCCCGTCCGGTGCCGACCGCGCGGGAAAGGCAGACTGTGCGCCATGAGCCCCCTACGCGACGACGCCCTCGCCTACGCCGGTCACCAGGTGCACGTCATGCGCCGCCGCGAGGTCGGGACGCTGCTCTCCTGGGCGGGTGACCTGCACGGGCGGACGATGCTCGACGTCGCGGGCGGCGACGGATACTGGGCCGGCCAGGCGATTCGCCGCGGTGCCCGGGCGGTGAGCCTTGACCTCGCGCGCCACAAGCTGAGCTTCGGCAGCCGGCTGAGGCACCGCCCGGGGCTGGTCGAGGGTGACGCGCTGCGGCTGCCCTTCGCACCCGCGACGTTCGACGTCGTCATGTCGGTCTGCGCCATCGAGCACTTCGACGACGGACCGGCCGCGCTGGCCGAAATGGCCCGCGTGCTGCGCCCGGGCGGTGACCTGGTGATGTCCGCGGACGCGCTGACCCGGGCCGAGCGCTGGCCGGACCTGTTCGCCCGGCATCGGGAGCGGTACCACGTCCAGCACACGTATCCCGGCGAGCGGCTGGCGAAGCTGCTCGACGCGGCCGGGCTGGAGGTCGTCCGACAGACCTACATGTTTCGCTCCGAACGGGCTGAACGGCTCTACCTGAACCTTTCGGCCAAGGGCGGGAAGGTCGGGTGGAACGCGGCCGCGGCGATCTCCCCGTTGGTGGCGCTGTCCGATCGCAGGGCGCCGGACACCACCGGTAGCGTCGTGCTGACCCACGCCCGCAGGAGGCAGCCGTGACCAGCCGACCAGTCAGGCCCGCCCGGCCCTTCAGCTCCGCCCGGCTCTTCAGCACTGTTCGGCTCTTCAGTTCCGCCCGAACCGTCAGCTCTGTCCGGACTGTCGGCTCCGCCCGGCCTGGAGCATGGGCATGAGCGCGCCGCTCGGGCAGAAGGTGCTCGCGGGCTTCCTCACCTTTCTGCTGTTCGCCCTGGTGATCTTCGGGCTCGGTGCGGCCTTCGACCAGTTCGGGGAGCGTGCCTGGGGGTACGGGGTCGGCATCGGAGTCTGCGTGATCATGGTCGTCGCGGGTGTGGCGGCCGGCCGCCGCGACGAGTAGCCCGGCCCAGGGCCCACCAGCCCGGAGGCGTTCGGATGATCCGGGAGATCTGAGGACTCTGGTCGTTCCGGAGCCCGGCGGCCCGGCAGTCCGGGGGCCCGGCAGTCCGGGGGCCCGGCGGCCCCGGTTTGGCGAGTCGCACGAGTGAAGGATTTTGGTCGTTCCAACGACCAAAATCCGTACTTCTTGCGGTTCACCAGGCGACTCGCGTCCCTTTTGCCCCTATTGAAGGTGAATTGCTGGTGCCGCGTGGCGGTGCGGGGTCGTCGGCGGATGGCCGTGCGCGGTGGGGTTCGCATTCCATGGGCACGGCGGCACGCTCGCTGCCGACCAGGATCCTCCGGTCCTGCTCGGCGGCAGCGGAAGTTCGTCACAGGGGGCGAGGCCGGCGGGCCCGGCGTCGCGCGGGAGACTGACCGCCGTGCGGATCGGTTTCCTGGTCGAACAGATGCTGGCGCCGGTGCCCGGCGGCACCGGTCGCTACTCCGCCGAGCTGGCCGCAGCCCTGGCTCGCACCGCGGATCCCGGCGACGGTGTCGTCGGATGGTGCGCGTTCCGCCGCGACGTCTCGGGCGCCGCCGTGCCCGGTGTTCTCGGGCCGTTGCGCCTGGGGCTGCCACGGCGCGCCCTTGCCGCGGCCTGGGCGCGCGGCGTGGGCCCGATACCCGGGGGAGTGGACGTCGTCCATGCGCCGACGCTCCTCGTGCCGCCACGAGGCCTTGAGGCGCTCCCGCCCGGGGTGCGCCACATGGCCACCGCCTGGCGGCGGACGGCGACCGGTCGCCACGGCGACGCGGACCCGCGAAGCCGCACGCTGATCGGCGGCCGCCTGGACGGACGGAGCCGCCTGGACGGACGGAGCCGTCTGGTGGTCACGGTGCACGACGCGGTGCCGTGGACCCATCCCGAGACCCTCACCCCGCACGGGGTGCGCTGGCATCGCGAGATGGGGGAGCGGGTCGCCCGTGAGGCCGACGCGGTGATCGTGCCGACCCAGGCCGTCGCCGCGGACGTCCGCGAGCACCTGCCGATCGACCCCGAGCGGCTGCACGTGATCGGCGAGGGAGTCGCCGACGCGGTGCTGCGGGTGCCGGCGGACGCAGATCGCCGGGCCGCCCGGCTGGGCCTGCCCGAACGGGGGTACCTGCTGACGCTGGCGACCATGGAGCCCCGCAAGGGGCTGGACACGGCGCTGGCCGCGATGCGTCACCCGGCGGCGCCCGATCTGCCGTTGGTGCACGTCGGAGCGGCGGGGTGGGGTGATCTCGGTGCTGGTACCGCGGGCCCGGGCGGGTTCGCCGAGCTCGCGGCGGCCGGGCGTTTCCGCGCGCTGGGCCGGATCAGTGACGAGGATCTCGCGGTCGTGCTCTCCCGGGCGACGGCCCTGCTCGCGCCGAGCCGCTCGGAGGGTTTCGGGCTGCCGGTCATCGAGGCCATGGCCCACGGAGTGCCGGTGGTCGTGTCCGACACGCCGGCTTTGGTGGAGGTCGCCGGGGACGCCGCGCTGGTGGCCCGGATCGGTGATGCGGCCGGCTTTGCCGAGGCTCTCGGGCGTATCGTCCAGAATCCCCGGCTACACAGCCGTCTGTCGCGTTCGGGACTCCTCCGCGCGGCGGGATTTACCTGGAATGAGGCGGCGCGATCGTGCTGGGAGCTCTACCGTCGAATCAGCAGCTCCCCTGCCGTGTCCGTCGCTGAGGACGGGCGGGCGTAGTGTTGCCACCGTTGAGAAGCAAGCGGCCACACTGAATCAGGCGGCACGTCTCGGAAGGAGCGCCGTGGGACCCCGGGTGCTCGTTGATGCGACCTCGGTCCCGGCCGACCGCGGTGGCGTCGGGCGATATGTCGACGGGCTCGTCGCCGCCTTGGGCGCGGCTGGCGCCGACATGGCGCTGGTGTGCCAGCGATCGGACGAGGAACGCTACAGCCGGATGGCGCCCCAGGCGACCGTCCTGTCGGGCCCGGCGGCCATTGCGCACCGGCCCGCGCGGTTGGCGTGGGAGCAGACCGGCCTTCCGCTGGTGGCGGAGCAGGTCAATGCCGAAGTAATCCACTCCCCGCACTACACAATGCCATTGCGAGCACAACGACCGGTGTGCGTGACGATCCACGATGTCACGTTCTTCACCGAGCCGGAGATGCACACCGCGGTGAAGGGAACCTTCTTCCGCTCGGCGATGCGTACGGCGGTGCGCCGGGCGAACCGCATCATCGTGCCGTCGAAGGCGACGCGGGACGAGCTCGTCCGCGTGCTCGAGGGCGATCCGACCACCACCGACGTCGCGTATCACGGGGTGGACACCAGCACGTTCCATCCGCCGACGGAGGATGACCGGCGGCGGGTGCGGTTGCGGCTCGGTCTCGGAAACACCCGGTATGTCGCTTTTCTCGGCATGCTGGAGCCGCGGAAGAACGTTCCGAACCTCATTCGCGGCTGGGCCGAGGCGGTGCACTGGCGGGACGAGCCGCCGGCGCTGGTGCTGGCCGGCGGCTCCGGCTGGGACGACGACGTCGACGCGGCCGTCGCCTCGGTGCCGAGCCATCTGCGCGTGATCCGTCCGGGCTACCTGCGCTTCTCCGACCTGCCGGGCTACCTCGGCGGCTCGGAGCTGGTCGCCTACCCGTCGCACGGCGAGGGCTTCGGGCTGCCCGTGCTGGAGGCCATGGCCTGCGGCGCGCCGGTGCTCACCACACCGCGGCTGTCGCTGCCCGAGGTGGGTGGGGACGCGGTCGCCTACACCCAGCCGGACGCGGACTCCATCGCCCGTGAGATGAGCACCCTGCTCGACGACGCGGAGCGCCGCAGCCAGCTCGCGGCCGCCGGCCTCGCCCGCTCCCGCGAGTTCACCTGGGCCGCCTCGGCGGAGGCGCACCTGGCGAGCTATGCCCGTGCGGTGGCCGACGCCTGACGCGCTACGGTTTTCCGGTGGACAAGCCGGAGATCCGGGTCGTCGTCGTCACCTTCAACTCCGGGGAGGTCATCGGAACCTTCCTGGACTCGTTGGCCAAGTCGACCACCCGTCAGTACGAGGTCGTGGTGGTCGACAACTCACCCCAGGTCGACGTCGGGACCCGTGCCGCGGGTGAGCGGCCCGAGGTGGCGCTGCTGCGCCCGGGCCGCAACCTCGGCTACGGCTCCGGCGCCAACCGGGGGGCGGYCGGTGCGTCCACGCCGTGGCTGCTGGTGGCGAACGCCGACATCGCCTTCTCCCCGGGCAGCCTGGACGAGCTGATCGCCGCGGCCGACCGCTGGCCCGGCGGCGGTGCGTTCGGCCCCGGCATCGTCAACCCGGACGGAGCGCTGTACCCGTCCGCTCGTGACCTGCCCTCGCTCGGGCGGGGCATCGGCCACGCGCTGCTCGGGTGGTGCTGGCCCACGAACCCCTGGACGGCCTCCTACCGCCGCGAGCGGGGCGTTCCGAGGGAGATGACCGCCGGCTGGCTGTCCGGCTCCTGTCAGCTGCTGCGGCGCGAGGTGTTCGAGGCGGTCGGCGGCTTCGACGAGTCCTACTTCATGTTCATGGAGGACGTCGATCTGGGCCGGCGCGTCGGGCTGGCCGGCCACCAGCTGGTCTACGTCCCCGGCGCCGTGGTCGAGCACCTCGGCGGGCACTCGACGAAGCGGTCGTCGCGCCGGATGGTGATCGCGCACCACCGCAGCATGATCCGCTATCTGTGTCGGCAGTACGACAGCCCGGCCTACCTGCCGCTGCGTGCCGCGCTCACGGTCGGCCTCGGTGCCCGGCTGCTGCTGGCGCTGGCGTTCGCCCGGGACAGCGCGGGCGCGCGGGCCACCCGGTCCGCTGACCTGCTCGCTTCGGCGCGCCGGCAGCACTGATTCTCTCACCCAGATAACGGATATCCGTCACGACTCGTGAACTCGGTATAGAGCATGTGTGTCCGGGTTGTGGCCTCTCGTTGAGGGGGCACGATTTCCCGGACAGGTGTGCGCAACTGCGACGAGGTGCTCTGCGACACTGACGAATCATGGACGCAGTGATGCTGGTCGGCGGGCAGGGAACCCGTCTCCGCCCGTTGACAATGTCGGCGCCGAAGCCGATGTTGCCGGTTGCCGGCGTGCCGGTGACGGCCCACATGCTCGCCCGTGCCCGCGACGCGGGGATCACCCGGGTGGTGCTCGCCACCTCCTATCGGGCCGAGGTTTTCGAGGAGTACTTCGGGGACGGCTCCGAGCACGGGCTGGTTCTCGAGTACGTCACGGAGGTCGAGCCGCTGGGCACCGGCGGGGCGATCCGCAATGTCGCGGAGCGCCTCGAATCAGCCCCCGACGATCCGGTGGTCATCTTCAACGGTGACATCCTCTCCGGTCTCGACATCGGTGCCCTCGTCACCCGGCACACCACGGCCGGTGCCGCGGTGACGCTCCATCTGACGAGGGTGGAGGATCCCCGTGCGTTCGGCGTCGTGCCGACCGACGACGCCGGCCGGGTGACCGCCTTCCTGGAGAAGACCCCCGACCCGCCCACCAACCTCATCAACGCCGGCTGCTACGTCTTCCGGCGTTCCGTGATCGACGACATCCCCGCCGGGCGACCGGTCTCGGTCGAGCGGGAGACCTTTCCCTCACTGCTCGCCTCCGGGGTTCCGGTGGTCGGCTACCCGGACGACACCTACTGGCTCGACCTCGGTACCCCGGCCGCGTTCGTCCGCGGTTCGCGTGACCTCGTCACCGGGCGGATGCCGTCCTCGGCGCTGCCCGGTCCGGTCGGCGACCGGCTGGTACTGCCCGGGTCGACGGTGGCGACCGACGCCAAGATCGGCGGTGGCTCGACGATCGGTGCGGGTGCGTCGGTGGGCACCGGGGCGCGGATCGACGGCTCCGTCCTGTTCGACCGCGCCTCCGTCGGCGCGGGCGCCTACATCCGCGACAGTGTCGTCGGGCGGGCGGCGGTGATCGGCAACGGCGTGGTGCTGGAGAACGTCGTCGTCGGCGACGGCGCCGTGATCGAGCCGGGTAACGAGCTGCGCGCCGGCGCGCGGGTGTTCCCCGGCACGGTGCTGAGCGCGGGCGCCGTCCGCTTCAGCTCCGACCGCGCCTAGCAAGGGCGCCTCCATGGCGCCGGTGGCGAGGGGCGATGAGTGGAGGATTTCGGTCGTCCTGGCGACGAACGTCCTCCACTCATCGGGCCGCGGCTTCGGGCTGCCGCTGCGGAAGGGGCCGCGGGCTCAGCGCGGGTCGGTCTGCCGGCTCAGCGCGGGCCAGGTGATCTCCAGGCAGACCTGGCTGTCGTCGACGTCCCGGTGCAACGAGAGGAGCTCCTCCTCTCCGTCCTCCGGCGGAAGCGGGGACGGCGCAAGCGGGGACGGCTGGGCCGCGGCCGTCCCGCCCAGGCCTGTGGCCGGGTAGGTGAGGAAGAGCCGCCCGCCGGTGTCGTCGCAGATCAGGGTGAGGACAACCTGCTGCGCGCCGGTGGCCGGCGCGGCACCGAGCAGGCCGGGCAGGATGTCCGCGAGCCGCGCACGCACCGGCGCGGGAATCCGCCCCGGCTCGCCGGCCAGCCGCACCTCGACCCCGAGCCCCCGCGCGCGGGCCTCGACGACTGCCGGCCCCAGCTCACCCAGCGTCTGCCCGGCGCCGGTGACCAGGGCCCGGCGGATGGCGGCCGCCCGCTGGCCGCAGCGGTCGCGCACGGCCGGGTCACGCGGGTCCAGCAGACCGTCCGCGACCGCCTCCAACAGCGGCAGCACCTCCTGCTCGATCGTGGCGAGACCACGCTCCCGGTCGGCCCGGACAGCGCGCGCCGACTGCTCCAGCGCCGCGCGGGCGGTCTCCTCCTCGAGCGCTCGGGCGACCTGGTCGGCGGTGCGTCGCAGCACCGGGCCGCCCATCGCCACCATGATCTGCAGCGCGATCTGGCTGTTCGCCGCGGCCAGCAGCTGGGCGAGCGCCAGCGGGCCGGTGTCCGAGCCG
This sequence comes from Frankia sp. CcI49, assembly GCF_001983215.1. Taxonomy (NCBI): domain Bacteria; kingdom Bacillati; phylum Actinomycetota; class Actinomycetes; order Frankiales; family Frankiaceae; genus Frankia; species Frankia sp. CcI49. The sequence goes on along the minus strand of NZ_MOWP01000017.1, from coordinate 2,601 downwards.
GCCAGGACGAGCACGCCGAGCACCGCGATGGTCGCGATGATCGCGAAAGCCCAGGCGACCAGCAGGCGGGACACCGCGAGCAGGGCGAGGAGCACCGGGAGCACCAGCACCGGCCAGGTGTTGATCCGGCTCGGTGGCCCGCCGGCCCCCGTCGCACCGTGGGCCTGGGTGACGTTCAGCGCCACCACCACGGTCACCGCCAGCGCGAGCGTGATAGCGGCGACGGCCTCGCCGCGGCGCAGCGGCCGCCGGTAGGACGTCCGGGCCGCGGCGGCCACGATCAGCGCCATGGCGGGCCAGCAGAGCACGGCGAGCGGCACCGACCGGGCGGACGGGAGGGTGAGCGGCACGATGACGGCGGTGCAGCCGAACCAGGCCGGTGCGGCGAGGGCGACCGTGCGGCGCAGCACGGCCGCGTAGGAGTCCCGCAGCTCGGTGGCCGACGTCCCGGCAGCCGCCGGCACGCCTCCCGGCAGCATTCCCGCCGATTCCGGCACCTTGCCGGCCGTCCTTCCCCGTGGCAGGGGCCCTGGTGCCGTTGAGGCTGCCGATCGGTCAGGCCCGGCCGGTGCTGGTGCCGGAACCGATGCCGGTGCCGGCCCTGGTGCTGGTGCCAGGGCTGGGGCTGGTGCCGGCCAGCGCAGGCGGACGGATGTTCCGTGCCCGGGGGCCGAGCTGATCGTCGCCTGCCCGCCGACCTCGGCGAGCCGGGCGTGCACCGACCGGGCCAGCCCGAGCCGGTCGTCGGGAACGTCGTCGGCGGCGAAGCCCCGGCCCGCGTCGGCGACGACGACGTCCACGCCGCCGCCGGGCCGGTTCGTGACGGTGAGCGTGGCGTGATCCGTCCCGGCATGGCGCCGGACGTTCGCCAGCAGCTCCTGCGCGGCCGCGGCCACCGCGCGGACCACCTCCTCCGGCAGGTCCGTGGTGGGCAGCGAGGCGACGTCCACCTGTAGCCCGCGGGCCGCCGCCACGGACACCACCCGCAGCATCGGCTCGGTGAGGTCGCGGGTGGCGGACGCGGTCCCGTCCAGCATGGTGCGGACGGCGTCGATCGCGTAGCGGCACTGCTCGGCGGTCAGGGCGATGCCGGAGCGGTCCCGGGTGCCGCCTCCCCAGGCGATGCCGGTCAGCGTGTTGAGAACGGTGTCGTGCAGCATCCGTTCGCGTTCTCGTTCGTCGCGAAGCCTCGCGGCTGCCACTGCCGCCGCCTGCCGCTGCGCCGCGGCGGTGCCCAGCCTGGCGTCGGCCAGCCGGGCGATCGTGCTGAGCCGGGTGAGGGCGAGACGGAACAGGGCCGCGATCGCGATCACCAGCAGGCACGCGGCGAACGCGCGCGCCAGCGGGGTGTGGTTCCCGCCGGCCGCGGGGTCGTCCATCGTGACCTGGGCGATGGCCGCACCGCCGACGAGGGCCGTGACCATCAGCACGACCACGGCGGCCAGAACCCGCCGGCGGCAGGCCCAGGAGGCGACGATCGCCGCATGGGCGGCCGCGGAGAAGACCCAGGTGGCGGAACCACCGACGGATTGCGCCGGCAGGAACAGCACCGCACCGGCGCTGACACCGACGGCGACGGCGACGTTGCCGGGGACCAGCAGGCGGACGAGCCGCGGCCGGGCAAGAGCGACGGTCACGAAGACGGTGCCCCAGAGCGCCGTCACGACGGCGGCGGCGAGCCCGGCGGGGTGTGCGGCGTACCAGGAACGCCAGACGACGACGTAGGCGACGAGGAAGGCGATGTTCAGGGCCCGCATCGCGGCGAAGGTCCGTACTGCCACCGCGTCGAGCGCCTGGTGGGCATTTGCCGGCACAGGACGAGTGTGCCCGGGTCGTGCCCGATGGTCGCCGAGTTGTGGATTTCCGGGCCGATCATCCGGGTGGATGCGGCCCACCCGGAGCTGGTCGGGGCCGGTCAGCTGGTGCCCGTCGTGGGCGACGCGGTTGAGGACGCCGCCGGCGACGTGGTGCTGGGCGCTGTTGTGGTCGTGGCCTTGGTCGTGGTGGCTGTGGCGCTGGCGGTGGCCGTGGCGCTCGCGGGAGGCGTGGTGGCCGCCGGCGTGGTCGCCGCCGGTTTGGTCGTCGCGGGAGTGGTCGGCGTCGGTGTCGCGGTGGCCGTCGGCGTGGCCGTGGCGGTGGGCGCCGCTGTGGTGGGGGTGGTGGTCGGTGCCGCGGTGGCGCTCGGCGATGTGGGCGCGGTGGTGGTCGGTGCCGCGGTGGGCGACGGCGTCACGGTCGGAGTGTCCTCCGTCGGGGTCGCCGTGGGCGCTGGGACGGTGGGGTCCGCGGCGAAGGCGCTCGACGGGACGTTGCGGATGCGCAGCCGCATCTGGGCCGGGCAGACCTGGTCGGCGGGGGTGACGGTCAGCGTGACGATGACGGTGTCGTCCGTCAGGGCCGCCGCGGCCAGGCTGCYTCCGGGGAGCCGGGCGAGGAGCGCCGGCACCATCGTTCCGTCGCCGGTCTGCAGGGTCGTCCAGCTGGTTGTGATCTCTTTGTCGTCGGTGGTGGTCGCGGTGGCCTCGACCGTGACGGTGGTGTTCAGCCAGGGCAGGCGCGCGGTGGTGAGGTCGAGCGCCTCGGCGCCGGCGGTGTCCGGGT